>MFCV01000043.1:219-3015 GCA_001777015.1 Candidatus Daviesbacteria bacterium RIFCSPHIGHO2_02_FULL_36_13 | reverse complement strand
TTAGCTGAAGATTTAAAAGAAGTAAAAGATACTCAAGGACAATTAGCTGAAGATTTAAAAGAAGTAAAAGATACTCAAGAAAGACAATTATTACCTTCAGTGGTTACCATTGAAACTACAATTAAAGCCTATGGTGATATGTATAAAATTAATAACAGTAATTCTAAGAAATTAGAAAAAAGGATTGAAGTTTTAGAAGATAAATCAGGTATTGCTCCTCCTCCAGAATTTACTCTTACTGATGTTTCTTAATTAGTTTAGATTATACTGTCCTAACAATCTAATCTGACACTAGTGAGCCCTCAGGTCCCATTCCGGAACACTTACTTTCGAGCCTAATTAACACTTACAAGAGACTCAAAGAGCTTGGCTTTACATATTATAATGGAAAAGTAGCCTGAATATATACCCATTTATCTTATATCTTAACTATATACGATTATATGTGATTATATGCGATTGGCTTATTTCTCTTTTAAAATATAATAGGTAGCCCTGCCTTTACCCATTCTTTTAATCAACTTAAGATCTATTAATTTTTGAAAATCCAGTGCTCTGGTAGCTTTGGCTCTATCAGATAATTTGGCATAATCGCGGTCAGAAATAAATCCCTTATCCTGAATAAACTCTAGGATTTTTAGATGATACCGTTGCAGTTCACTCTCAGGACTGATGGCAATTTTGGGGAGGAGTTTTTGTACCCTTAGAAGCTCATCAATAATTCCTTCAGTAAAATATTCCAACCAGGGAGTAAAATCTATTCCATATGAGGTGAGATCATAATAATTTCCAAACTCTCCAACTTTTTCAAAATATCTGGTAACATTCTGATTGTAATAGCTCTCAAAACTGAATAAATTGAAGGTATTTAATCCCATTTCAGCTAGTAGTACCTTTGTAGCCAACCTGGTACTCCTACCATTACCGTCAGTAAAAGGATGAATTAAAACCATTTGTTTATGGAATATTCCAGCTAGAATAAGAGGATCTATCTTTTCCCTGTTACTATTTATAAAGTTGATTAAGTCCTTCATTAAAGGTTCAACATCCTTTAGATCAGGGGGTAAAAATTTGGTTTGTCTGGTTCTTGGATCATTTACTACCACAGGCTTTTGTCTTAAATATCCAATTGCAAATTTAGGCAAAAGCCCACTAACAACTTGTTTTTGGATTTTTAATATTAAATTAAGAGATAACTCAACACTCTCTTTTTCTAATAGCTTATTCAGCTCTTGTAGAGCTTGATTATAATTTAGCACCTCTTTCTCACTATCTCTAACATGTTCAGGTTTAGATTTAAGTATTTTCTTAACCTCCGTTAGAGGAAGGGGATTACCCTCTATTGAAGTTGAGGCATAACTTGATACCTCTCTTGCAACTCTTTCCAGCTCAACCAACACTACATTAGGGAATCTTTTGTCATTAAGCTCGTTAACTAAAGTGTTTATAAGCTTTATATTAGAAAGGAGCCTATCTGTGATATTATACTTAGGTTTAAACATAGGCTAATTATAGACGATAATTAGACGATTGTCAAGAATTAGCCTCATTTAGGTTCGTAAAACCATCTTGATAACTACCGATATTAATAAATAAATGCTCGTAGATTTTTCTGATTCTGTACTGTATTATTGGCTGAATGAATCCTAAACTACTCCCAGAGGAAGTTCAACAGAGAATACAAACAATTAGCGAGACGGAACTTGTTGAAGCAAGAGAAATTCTGGGTGAAACTGCCAAGAAAATGACAGATGATGAACTCCGCCATCAAATTGCCTGTATGGAGTATTTATCTGAATCCTGGTTGGATGAATTTGAAAGAAAAACATTTGATGGTAAAACTCTCAATGAAAAGCTGGCTGAAATGCCATAAAGTTTAGGGCAGGCTAAACTTTTACTCCTTAGAAGAAATGAAGAAACTCCTCCACACTACAATCAAATATCTTTCCTAAATCAGACACTTGTTGAAGAGTTAAAGAATGTGTTTTAAATTTTCTTTCTATTCTCCTATATGCCTTAATATCCATATGGAGCTTTTCTGCTACCTCAATATCAGTTAGTTTTTGCTCTCTTCTAATAGCTCCAATCGCCCAACCTGTTTTTCCAAACCTATCTAGCCTGTCATATCTTGTCCAGTTCATATTATCACCTCCTTTGAGCAGAAGATTTAGGCAGTTCTTTTAGCTTTTAAGCTAAGACATACTTTTTATGCATATGCCTTGGAGTTAGCAATGGTATTATTTCTTCTACTTCACATCCTAAGGTCAATGCTACTCTGTAGGCCTGCTCGATTGTTATATCTCTATAAGCTCCTTTTTCAATCTTTCTTAAAAGCTTAAGTTCAATTCCGCTTTTCATTGCTAGCTCTCCCTGGGTATAGTTCCTAAAAACCCTGGCCCATTTAATAAATCTTCCGGTTTTTACCCAGATTGGTGCGTCAATCCATCTCATTTTTATCACCTCCTTTCTTTGAATGTTATTAAATTTTATAGGGTTGAGAGCAATCTTATAAGTCCAATCTCTGCTAAAATGAGCTGGAATTTTCTATGAATAAAATCTCTGAAGAGCAAATTAGAACTCTCTTGGAAGCAGGTTATGAGCTTATGAACCGAGAATTTAAGTAACCTTTCTCCTGGGGAGATCCTAAATCAAGATGGTTACAAGAAAAAGTCACCCGAGCTGTCAGGTCTCTAGATTCGGAACACCTGATTTCGAGCCTAATTCATGCTTCTAAAAGACTCAAGGAACTTGGCTTTATATATAATAATGGAAAAGTATTAGTAATTGAATTAGATG
>MFCV01000043.1:0-113 GCA_001777015.1 Candidatus Daviesbacteria bacterium RIFCSPHIGHO2_02_FULL_36_13 | reverse complement strand
TTAAACTATAGGTTGAATATTAGCTTTAATTTAGATATCCCACATTCACAGTGGAATCCCACCACTTACTTAGTTAAAGCTTAAGGACAATACCTGATTCATCTTCTCATATG
>MFCV01000042.1:19726-26302 GCA_001777015.1 Candidatus Daviesbacteria bacterium RIFCSPHIGHO2_02_FULL_36_13 | reverse complement strand
TATAGCCTCTTGTTTTGCAATAGAAAAATATGGTACAACTAGTCACACTTTCTCAAAAGAAGAATTTGACAGCAGATATAAAGAGAATTTTGGTGATCGGCTGTCATCCTGAACGTAGTGAAGGATCTCTAGACTTGTTCTAGAATAAATCTAGAGATTCCTCGTTTCACTCGGAATGACGAGGTAGTATTATGAAAAGTGACGTTAAAGATCTAAAACTAGCAGCTAAAGGCAAACTACGTATTGAGTGGGCTGGATCCCAAATGAAGGTGCTTGAACTCATCAAAGAGCGCTTTGCCAAAGAAAAACCCCTTAAAGGCATTACTTTAGGAGCCTGTCTTCATGTAACTTCTGAGACAGCCAATTTAATGATCGCTTTAAAGGAAGGTGGGGCTAATTTAGCTCTTTGTGCCTCAAATCCACTTTCCACTCAGGATGATGTAGCTGCCTCTTTAGTTGAAGACTTTGGCATTCCTACTTTTGCTATTAAAGGTGAAGATAAGGAAACTTATTATAAACATCTTAATGAGGTAATGGATTTTAACCCTCAAATTACCATGGATGACGGCGCAGATTTGGTAACTTTACTTCACACAGAAAGAAAGGCACAACTAAAAGGAGTCTTGGGCTCAACTGAAGAAACAACAACAGGGGTAATAAGATTACATGCTATGAGTAAAGATGGCACTTTAAAGATTCCTGTTATTGCTGTTAATGATTCTTTAACAAAACATTTATTTGATAATAGATATGGCACAGGTCAATCAACTGTTGACGGGATCGTCCGCGCCACTAATGTTTTACTGGCTGGTAAGAAGTTTGTGGTTTGCGGCTATGGTTGGTGTGGAAGAGGACTGGCATCAAGAGCAAGAGGAATGGGTGCCCAAGTTATTGTCACTGAAATTGATCCTGTTAAAGCATTAGAGGCTGTGATGGATGGCTTTGAGGTTATGAAAATTGCTGATGCTATAAAAATTGCAGATATAGTTTGCACTGCCACAGGCAATAAATCAGTAATAACTGTAGAAGATTTTAAAAATGCTAAAGATGGCATTATTGTTGCTAATACAGGTCATTTTAATGTGGAGTTTGAATATGACGGGCTTACTAAAATTGCCAAAAAAAGACGTCATATGAGAGATCAACTGGAAGAAATTACTCTAGCTAATGGTAAAAAATTATTTGTTTTGGCTGAAGGCAGATTAATTAATTTAGCAGCAGCAGAAGGACATCCTGCTGCAGTGATGGATATGAGTTTTGCCAATCAAGCCTTGGGGGCAGAATATTTGGTACAAAATCAAGGTCACCTGGAGGCTAAAGTTTATACCATTCCAGAAGAGCTAGATACTATGATTGCCTCCATCAAACTTGAATCAATAGGAGTCAAGATTGATAAATTAACTCCTGAACAAATCAAATATCTAGCCTCCTGGAACGAAGGAACTTAAATTATTCCCAGTCTTCTCGCTGATTTTATTCTGGTTAAAACTTTATCCGCTAATTCGGACCCTAATCCTATAACATCAGATGCCTGAAAAAGTGGAGTTGTTGACCACACTGGTAAACCATCCACACCCAGCACTCTCCTTTTAACACCAAAAGCTAATTCTCTAGTCCATCCAAAAAGTACTTTATTAGGATCCTTAGGATCTCGTAATTGACGCTCAAACCTGGTTGCTAAAAGCTTAGCATCTCCAATAGTACCAAGGTATACCCCTTCAGGATTACTTTGTTTTCCTCCTAAGCCTCTAATAATAGCTACACTTGTTGTAGCTAAACTTAAAGTTGCGTCTATTTCACCTTCATGTATTGCTGCCATATTTTTAACACCTCCTTTCACGAAAAATCCCGCCTATAGCGGGATAAAATTTTGTCTTTTAAGACCAAATCCTCGCCTTTCGGCTTGGGTGTAGCACCGCAGTCGAATTTTAGATGTCCTGCGCTAATCGCGCCGGATGATTCTCGAAGACTCGAATCAGTTGCTGGATGGATCATAGAGCCAATTCTCTCCCCATCACTCTTGATTTCCGTAGGAAATAGTCCCACGGTTTATTAATATTAAATTGTAAATACAAGATTACCTAGAATGTGGTTTTTTGTCAATACCGCTCTGATAGACACGGAAAGGAAGTATGGGTAAAGGTCCATTTTCAGTTAAACCACAAACTGCTGCAAGCTTTAAATTAAATGGCGGAGAAACTTTTGGTTCTACTCCCCATCTGCTGCGGTGACCTGCTGTTGCAACTAATCTTTCAGTAACTACTCTTTCGCTTCCAGTTGCTCCTTCTACCTGATCTCCAAAAGTATACTCATCTCCTCTTTCATAATATTTACTAATATCCATTCTAAATGGTCCTTGCCAATGAATAGAATAACCTACTTGTTTTGGACCAAAAGATATAGCATCCAAAATAGGGACAAGATGATTTTTTGCATTTCTATATTCTCTTGCAGCTTTTTTAGAAGCCGCTAATTCCTTATACAGAGCAGACGGACTCTCAATAGCCATAAATTACCTACATATAATGATGGTCACTTTTAAAAGTCTTTGTCAAGTTTCTATGGTAAACTATTAATAGGTAGTTATGCGTTTCTTCATAGCATTAGAAATACCAAGTGAGAATAGCCCTCAGTTTCAAGCTATTCAAGATAGATTGAGTACATTAATTACTCAAGTTAGATTAACCAGTTTAGATAAAATTCACCTAACTTTAGCCTTTTTAGGGGAACAAAGTGATGATTTAGTGCCTAAATTAACAGAAATTCTGGAAGAGGCAGCTAAAAATATCTCTCCTTTTGAGGTAACCCCTGCCTATATTGATGGCTTCCCTGATATTCATAATCCAAATATTCTTTGGGTTGGAGTTAAGGGTGATATAGATAAGGTGCTTCAGATTAGAGAAAGGATTAAAGATGGACTAGCTTCTATACAGCTTCCTGTAGATGAAAGAAGATTTATCCCTCACATAACAATTGCTAAATTTAATGAAACACTAAAGGTAGATAAAGACTTAGAAGTGGGATTGGAAAAACTAATGGCCCAACCTTTTGATCCAATACGAATCTCTTCCATCAAATTATTTGAATCAGTCCCCAACCAAGGCTTCCACTCCCACAATGTATTAGCTGAAGTTCAGTTAGGAAAGTAGTATAATTGATCTATGAGTAGCATCAATATTACCACAACAGATGAATATATTATTATGAGAATTCCAAAAAATAGTCCAGAAGGAAGGAAATTATCTGGGAAAAGAGAAATTACAGAGGATGAGGCTTTAAAAATCTTTACCCAAGCAAAAAAGGATTATAAAACTGGAAAATTAGAAGAAATTCAAGACCTGTCCCAGCTTCTTTAAATGAAGGTTTACCCCTCAAAGCAGTTTCAAAAATCCTTTAAAAAATTACCAAAAGATATCCAAAAAGCAGCCGCTGCAAAGGATCAACTATTCAGAACTAATCCCCACTCATCCCAACTTAAAACCCACAAACTTAAAGTTAAGTTATCCAATTTATGGTCCTATTCAGTTAAATACAGTTATAGAAATGTCATCTATCAGGATATTGGCACCCATGAAATTTACAAATAAGCTTCCACTCCCACAACGTCCTATTTGAATAAAACTGATATAATTAATTAATGGGAAGATCACCAGAAAGAGATAAAGAAAATCGCCACCTACCTGATGTTGGAGCTACACCTAAAGAGATATCAAAAATTGCACCTGGCAGTAAGTTTAGTATTGATAAAACTCCTGAAGAAATAGCAGATATGCTTCTGGCTAGTGCAGGAAACTATGGAGCCAGGCATAAACCCTCAGCGCGCAAATTCAGCAAACGTAGATAATTTTAGCATTTACAGATCATCTAAAATCCTGTATCATCCCTCTATGGCAACTACTGGTAAGCTAAACTTACAAACTTGGGGTGATTGGTTAAAAAGAACTGATTCTAAGAGATATAGGTTTGCCCTTCTTATGACAGGAGGCACGATTGTTAGTGTTCCTAATGCTCATGGTGCTTTAGAACCTGCAAAAGATCCACAAGAACTTTTGAGATTTGCTCCTCACCTATTGGAAAAAGCAGATTTGGATATTATTCCAATAATAAATAAAGATAGTTCAAATATGACAGTTTTTGACTGGAGAGAAATAGTGCTGGGGATTATAAAGCATTACAATGATTATGATGGTTTTTTGATAACTCATGGAACGGATACCATAGCTTATTCAGCTTCAGCAGTTAGATTTGGATTAGGAGACGGATTATATAATCCAGTTGTCTTTACAGGTTCACAGCTGCCTATTAATATTGACCGGACAGACGCTATATACAACCTTGAAGATGCGATGGCTACTCTAATTTATGCAAGAGAAAACCAGCTAAAAGAAGTTTTTATTGTTGCCGGAAGAGAGGTACACCGAGCAGTAAGAGCTGTCAAATTAAGCGAGAATGCCTTCCGTTTTATTGATTCTCCAGCCATTGGTCCAGTAGGAATTAGTACTGCTATGGGAATTGAATTCCGTCCTAGTACTATCTTTAACGTAGAACCTGGTTCATCTGATGAGTCTCTACCGTTACTTACAAAAGAGATAACATTCGATAATCGGGTTTTGACTCTGCGATTACAACCTAATGCTGGAGTAGAAATGTTAGAGAAATTACTAGAATTACAAACAAACTTCCCATTCTCAGCAGTAGTTATGGTTTCTTTAGGTACTGGAAATCCTCCTCAATGGAGTTTACCAGTAATCGAAAGTTTGATTAAACAAAATGTTCCAGTTGTTATAGCCCCACCTGAAACAGGAATGAGTACAAAAATCATTTATGAAAGCGCAAGATTAGCTTCTGAATATGGAGCTATCCAAACTGGAGATATGGTTCCACCTGCTGCCACAGTTAAATTAAGTTTCTTATTACCAAAAATTAAAGATGGTGACATGAAAGAGTTGAAGAAACTTTTTGTAAAGAATTTTTGTGGAGAGGTATCTTAACTGAAGTTAAATTGAACTCTTAGTTGTTGAATCCAATCTTCCAGACTCCTTTTTCCCTAAAAGCAGGTATAGTTTGTCTTTTGGCCATATTTAAAACTGCTGGCGCCATTTGCCCTATCTTTTTTGCATACTCAATAAGCTCAATAATCTTATCTCCTTTAAGATAGGTAATCCTTTTATGCAAAGATTCCAGCAAACTCAAACTCAAAATTCTTTCCATAGGCTTAGTATCCCTGGCGTCACTATAATTTTTAAAAGCCTGATAATAATCCTTTTTTTCTTTATCACGGATAATCAAGGCTGGAAAACCGTAGCTTTGTAGCTGAAAATTAATTAAAACTCTGCCAATTCTGCCATTACCATCATTAAATGGGTGAAGAATTTCAAAATCAAGGTGAAATTTGGCAATCTTATCTAAAAAGAAACTAATAGGGTCAGCAGAGTATTCAATTAAAATCTCCTGCATCATTTTCTCAATTCTCTCTGGAGCTGGAGCAATATGGGTACTAACCCTCACATATTCACCCTTTTTTCTAAATCTGCCGGCAATATTATCATCAATGTTACCCAGAAGTATTTGATGAAGAAGCAGAATTAAATCTTTAGACAGTTCTTGTTGGGATTTTGTACCAATATATTCCAGTACCCTAGCCAAATTTTTAGCCTCAAAAACCTCCCTTAAGCTAATATCTTTAGAAACTTCCATCTCAAGAAGGATTTTTTCAGTTTCCTTTAGAGTTAAGGTAGAATTTTCTATAGCATTGGAGTTATAAACCATCTCAGGAATCTCTACTTCATCTATGATTTTAAGAAGTGACTCTTTATCTATTCTTAGTTGGTCATACTTTTTTTTAAAAACTTTAATTCTTTTTTTGACTAAAGAGGAGATAGCCATGTTAGCTTACATTATATCATATTCACGTATTTTTGTCAATTTAACGTGAATTTATCTGATTTTAGGGATATATTCACGTTTTTTGTGCCTAGTTAAAGTTAAATTGGACTTTTAATTGAGCCAGCCAACTATCTCTACTGTCTGATTTACAAGATTTACAGTATACTTTCTCACAAAAGCTGATTTCTGTTTTAGAAAGAATTTTTTCAATATTATGCCTGAAAAAGTCTTTTAAGAGTCCACTATTCCCCAAATCAAACTCTTCATATAAACTCTCATCCTCTGGATCTGTTAAGGATCTGATCCTAAATCTGGCTTTTTTGAAGCCCATTTTTAGAATATCTTCTGCACAAAGCAGTGTATACAGCTTTGGCATTAAATCCATATCTAAATTTTCTTTACCCCTTTTAGAGTCTTCAAAATACTTGTAGTCCACAATCTCTGGCACTCCATCATCCCCCATTTCCAAAGCATCTGGTCCTCCCCAAACCTTTAGTGGTGAGCTTGCCGAACCATCTCCCTCTAAAACTGTCTGCCAGAATCTTTTATTTAAAATGGCTTTATTAATTTTACCTTTTCTTTTTTCAAAATAGTTTTTAAAAACTTTTTGAGCCTCCTTCCTTACCTCAGGAGTTAAAAATTTAACTGTGGCCCCATAAAAAGAGTTTGGTCCTTCTCTTTCTGCCTGTT
>MFCV01000042.1:18970-19712 GCA_001777015.1 Candidatus Daviesbacteria bacterium RIFCSPHIGHO2_02_FULL_36_13 | reverse complement strand
TCAGCTGCCTTAAAAAGGGATTGTAAAAGATAATCTAGGGGCTGATCATAAGCCTTACTAAGATGAAGCTTTTTTATGGCTAAATCCAATAAACAACCTATGGCCATATTCTCATTAGAATCAGCTATCTCATATTTTTTTTGAAGGTGGTGTTTAACTAAAAAATCAAAGTAGCATTTTTCAAATGAGTGAAAATCACCTAAGGAAAAACAATTTACCCGCGGGATATTATCAAAAGCCATTCTCCAAATTCTATCACCGCTCTGTTAAAATACCAACATGATAATTTTAGGCATAGAAACCAGCTGTGATGAAACTGGTGCGGCTGTCTTAACGAATAACGATGGGCGAATCACGATCTTATCTAATATTGTTGCCTCCTCAGCAAACCTACAGTCAAAATATGGAGGAGTTATTCCTGAGCAAGCTGCCAGAGAACAAATAAAATCAATCATTCCTGTAATCCAAGAAGCACTATCTCAAGCATTTCCTAACTATACCCTAAACGCTAAACCCTATACCCTAATCGACGCCATAGCAGTAACATATGGTCCAGGACTTATTGGCTCATTACTAGTAGGTGTAGAAACAGCCAAAACTTTAGCCGAAATTTGGGGCAAACCACTTATCCCTATTAACCACCTTTTGGGGCATTTTTATGCAAACTGGATAAGTAATCGTGATTCGTCATTCGTAAGATCGTTAAAACATAACGAAAAACGAAAAACGAAAAACGAACAGC
>MFCV01000042.1:0-18964 GCA_001777015.1 Candidatus Daviesbacteria bacterium RIFCSPHIGHO2_02_FULL_36_13 | reverse complement strand
TTCCATGCATAGGCTTACTTGTTTCAGGAGGACATACTGATTTAGTGCTCTTCACAGATCATGGGAAATACCAATATTTAGGAGGCACCAGGGATGATGCGGCTGGAGAATGTTTTGATAAATGTGCCAGGTTGCTTGGACTTTCTTACCCAGGAGGACCTGAGATCAGTAAGTTAGCAGAGAAAGGTGATGCTAATAGCTATTCGCTACCCAGACCGATGATGGATTCAAAAGACTTCGATTTCTCTTTTTCAGGTTTAAAAACGGCAGTTTCCAATGTGATAACAGATAAGGTTAACAAATTTGATTTATCGGCATCAATTGAGGCTGCTATAGTAGATGTATTAGTAGATAAGACTATCAGGGCAGCAAGAAAACATAATGTTGAGCAAATTATGATTGCAGGTGGAGTAGCAGCTAACAAAAGCTTAGTTAATAGGTTACAGGTTACAGTGGATAATTTAGGTATCAAGCTTCATGTGCCTCCACCTAATCTTTGTACAGATAATGGGGCTATGATTGCTGCTGCAGGATTCTTCTCTAAACCTTCTCAATCTACTTTTAAAGTTGAAGCTGATCCCAATCTTTCTCTTTCACAACCTTTAGATGTAGAATAAGCGTATGGATGAACAAAAATGGTACCAATTCTGGGAAGACAGTGGATTTTTTAAAGCAGATCCAAGCTCCTCTAAAAAACCCTACGGCTTACTGATGCCTCCCCCTAATGTCACAGGGGCTCTTCACTTGGGTCATGCTATGGAACACAGCATTTTAGATGCAATTGCCAGATTCAAAAGGATGCAGGGCTTTGACGTTCTGCTTTTACCTGGAGTTGACCATGCCGGTATTCAGTTTGAAGGCACTTTAAATAAACTCCTAGAAAAAGAGGGTTTGAATAAAGGCAAGCTTGGCAGAGAAGAATGGCTAAAAAGAGCTTGGGCTTTTAAAGATGAATCATATAAATCAGTATCAGCCACCTGGAGAGTGATGGGACTTTCTGCTGATTGGTCAAGAGAGATCTTTACTCTTGATCCTAAAGTCCAAAAAGCAGTTTTACATGAATTTAAAACCTTTTTTGAAGAAGGCTTACTTTATAAAGGAGCCTACATTGTTCAGTGGTGTCCCAAAGATCAAACAGCTATAGAAGCTGTTGAGATGGAATACGAAGAAAAGAAAGAAAAGTTATATTTTGTTAAATTTAAGATCCAAGACTCTGACGAGTTTATAACTGTTGCTACAACCCGTCCTGAAACAATCTCTGCTGATCCTGCTATAGCAATTTTCCCTGGACATCCAAAATTCAAACATCTTGTAGGTAAAACAGCTATTAATCCTTTTACCAAAGCTGAAATGCAAATCATAGAAGACAAAAGAATTGATAAAAACTTTGGTACAGGAGCTCTAAAAGTTACACCAGGTCATGCCTTACTTGATTATGAGATTGGAAAAGATCACAACCTCCCTATTCTTCATGCAGTTGATAAAACAGGCAGAATCACAGACTTAGATCCTAACTTAAAAGGAATGAAAGCCTCTGAAGCAAGGATTAAGGCTGGAGAGATATTGGAAGAAATGGGAGCTTTAGAAAAGGTAGAAGACTTAACTCATTCTGTGCCTGTTTGTGAAAGATGTAAAACCATGGTTGAACCTTTAGTTTCAGAAGAATTCTTTGTTAAGATGAAGCCTTTGGGAGATAAGGCTTTAACGAGAATTGATGAAGTTAATTTTATACCTAAGAATTATGGAAAGATTTTAGCTGATTGGATAAAAGAAGTTCATGATTGGTGTATCTCCCGTCCTCTTTGGTGGGGTTATAGAATACCTGTTTGGTATTGTCAAAAGTGTAATCCAGGACATGAAGTTGGCAAAGATAAGCAGAGCTTGGGCCCTGACGGTCCTAAAGATATGATAATTGCCTTTGATCACCCTACTCAAAATTGTCAGACTTGTAAATTAAATGAGTGGGTACAAGATGAAAAACTACTTGATACCTGGTTTTCCTCTGGTCTTTGGCCAATGGCTACTTTAGGTTGGCCAGACCAGACTGAGGAATTTAAAAAATACTTCCCTTGGGATTTTGAAACATCTGCTGGAGAAATTAAATACCTTTGGATTGCCAGAATGATTATGCTAAGCCTTCATTTTACAGACCAAATTCCTTTTAAAAATATGTTTTTCCATGGGATGATAAGAGACCTTCAGGGAAGAAAGTTTTCTAAATCCTTAAACAATGGAATTGATCCAAATGAACTGCGCAAACAGTGGGGCACAGATGCTGTCAGAATGGCACTCTATACCTACTCTGCTCCAGGCAGAGATGGCAGAGCCAATAAACAAACCATGGATGAGCGGGCCAAAAACTTCAGAAACTTTTCCACAAAACTTACTAATATAGCCAGATTTATTGTAGACTTGAAGCCCACCGATGTCATTGCGACCCCGGACCTGATCCGGGGGAAGCAATCTCAAAATAAAGATGATCAGGATATAATAGAAAAACTCAATCAAACTATAAGCAAAGTTACTAAAAATATAGACAAGTTTGAACTTCATTTAGCCACTGAGACTCTTTATAATTTTATATGGCATGATTTAGCTGATGTTTATATTGAAAAAACTAAAACTAGAAGAGCTGAAGCTCAACCTACTTTAGAATATGTTTTCAAAATATCCTTGGAGCTTCTTCACCCATTTATGCCTTTTATAACAGAAGAACTTTGGCAAAAAATGCCTCACGAGGGCAAATCTATTATGGTAACTGCTTGGCCCGTGCCTGGATTAAACGCAGAATAACCTCAAATACACCGCAGAGCTATTTGTTTTCTTCTTCTTTCGGAGCTTCTCCACCTTCACTTGGTGCTTCCCCACCTTCAGCTGGAGCTTCACCTTCAGCAACTGCACCTTCTTCACCCTCAGCTCCTTCACCGCCTTCGGCGGGGTGTGCCGCTTTTTCTGCACCCTCTTCTGTCTCAGCAGCAGCTGCAGCTTGTTCAGCAGCCTGTTCTTCAAGCAAAGCTTGTGTCTCAGCAGATACAGCTGGGGCAAGTTTTACCACAATCTCTTCAGGGTCTGCATGAATTGTAATTTTTTCTTTATCAACAGAAAGTTGGCCTACTGTTATAGCATCATCAACATTCTTCAAGGAGGTTATATCAACCTCGATATTTTCTGGTAAATCTGCAGGTAAAGCTTCAACCTCAACTTCATTTAAGGTTTGCAGCACAATTGTTTCACCCAAATGCACTGATTCAGGCTGATCACCAATCTGTACAATAGGTACTGATACTTTAACCTTTTCTAAAAGGTTTACCTGATAAAAATCTATGTGTATAAGATCACCTGAAACAGGATTGTATGATACTTCTCTGATAAGAACCGGTCTAACCTTTTCTGCACCAATTTTAAGATCAATAAGTCCTGTCTCTCCTGCTGTTTTAAAAACCTTAAGAAAATCTTTGGCGATAACTGATACTGACTCCCCTTCAACACCTTTTCCGAAAACGTGCGCAGGAAGAATCCCGTCTTTACGGAGGTTTTTAACTTTTTTACCTAAGACTTTTCTTTCTTCGGCATGTAAACTTAATCTATCCATGGCTTGTTAATTTACCACATTCATTTTTTAAAAACAACCTCGAAACTCTTACTGGTCTGTAGGTCTGTTTGAATAGTTTGTTCTTGGGGTCCAATTTTTTTCCCAGCATCTGAGGCAAGCTTAAAATTAAGAGGATAGGTTAGAGTCCAATTAAATGGGTCCTTAATTGTTCCTGCCTGTTTAACCACATCTAAATTATATATCGCCTGACCATCTTTAAATTCTAATTTGTCTGCAATTTGATAATCTAAAACCAAAACTTTTTGCTCTTTTGGAGATAACTCAAGTAAAAATGATGTTGCCAGTCTGCCGTAATCTACTAGGTTAGTGGCAGTTTTGGTAATATCAGTCTCACCCCACAGGATCCTGTTTAACTTTGTCCCAAAAGGTAAATATACTCTCATTCTGTTTTTGTACCTCCCTCCTGGAAAGGCATCAGAAGGACTTCTGTTGGTATAAGCAATCCTGAGCCTATGATTGACTTCTCCATCCTTGCCAATAACAGTTTCTAAATTTACGGTGCGGTCTATATAATAGTTGGCTTTATTAGCTCCTAAGTTGGCCTCAACAGGAGCTAAAAAGTCATATACCTTATCAGACTCTTTGCCGGCCCTAGGCATAGCATTAGTCCATCCTTGTGATACCAAATAGGAAAAAAGGGTTGGGTTATTTAGATAGACACTCATATGTTTTCTGTCCAAAGATCTGCCAAGAGACGAGACAACCCCTGGCCAGTTTTGATCAGGAATAAAGAAAAGTTTATTGAAAAGAGCCTGAGATGAGGATGTCAGAAAACTCTTCTTTGCCTGAGTTCCTGGAAAAAAATTTGTCTCTGCATAAGCTATAGCTTTTTCAAATAAATTATCAGAGGTAACTGTTTCTTTATAGTCTGGCAAATCTAGCGGCCCTGTTACAGATAAAAGATCCTCAATTGCAGATATATCCAAAGCCACCACTCCCTCTACCCTTTGACCTGTTTCTTGATTATAAAACCATTCTGCCTGTCTGGCTGAGGTGGGAAAGTCAGGATCCCAGTTGCTATCTCTTAAGAAGTAATCTTTTTGACCCAAATCATCTTTTATTTCCTTTGGTGGCTCAACATGAATTTTAAGCTGTCCATCTATAGCATAGATATCATTAACATCTAGCTTCTTTAACTTTCCCGCCTCAAAGGTAACTAGCGCAAAAGACCCAATAAAGCCTCCTGTAGGTCTTAATTCATTATTATTCTGGAGCAGAACCAGATAATTTTTACTGGCAGAGCCATCCAAAGCCACCACTTCAGGTAAAAGTGAACTTATGGCCCTGGCTTTTTTAACCAGACCTGAATATAAAGACAGTCTATCTTTCAAACTTTGTACTCTGCCTTCAAGCATTTTGGGTAAACTTTTCTTAAAATTGTCATCATTCAACAGAGCAAAAGCCTTAGATAAGTCTTCATCAGCAGATGTTAAATATGACTTTGATTGTTCAAAATAACCTTTTGGAGAATCCCCACTCTCTCCTGTCACACTTTTTAAACTTTTATATAAAGCTTCTATTCCAAATATGGTATTTTTTGCAGAATCTGAAGAATAGGTGGCTAAATTTGAAAGCTGATCCCCTATTTCAAATTGAGACTTTAAAAAACCTGCCTGCCTTATTGGCTCTAAGGAATAGTAAATAGATTGAGCCTGATCAACCCCTAAACTTGCCTGCTGGATATTAGATAAACTTTGACTAAATTGCCCTTTTTCTAGATTTTTAACAGCCTCAGATAATTGGTATCTAAAGGTTAATACTCCCCAGGAAAGCTCAAATATGGGCCAAATTAAAGCATAAGTGATAAAGGCTATGGCCAAAAGCATAGGCAATTTTGAAAAATTAAACTTAAGCTTTTTGCCTTGTTTCTTTTCTTTTTCTTCTTCTTTTTCTTCTTTCCACCCCCCCTTTGGCTCTTCTTTTACCATTTCAACCTCAGTTTTTTTGGTTTCAGCAACCGGCACTGATATTTCATTATCCCTAAAATATTTTAATGTTTCTCTTAGGCTCTCAACCAATTTAGCTTTTGGATGCCAATGCAGGGAGTTTATGGTTTTTTCCAGATTAGGGGTTGTCCAGGGTGGAAGCTCAGAGGGCGTAAATCCTTTTTGATCATACCAGACAGGATCCATAAGAATTTGTTTAATTTCAGCTACTTTTATGGGAGAGGGTAGCACTCCATCAAAAATCTTCTGAGCTGTTGAGCCTGCTAAAATGCACTTCATTGAAAGCTCTACACAATCATCAATAAAAAGAGCCCTTGAGGAAAATTCCATGGGAATTTCTTTCTGAAGATCTCCTGATAAGCTTTGTTGAATTAACCTTACTGTAGGCTCATCGCTCTTAAAGCTCATGCGCGGCCCATATACCGCCCCTAATCTTAAAACTCTGGCATTAAGGTTATTTTCAGAAGCTATCTTAGCTATTTCTGCTTCAGCATCTTTCAGCCACCTTAGAAAAGCAGGTGTATCCTTGCCGTAAAGCTCAACAGAAGACAAAAGTAAAAGTCTAGGCTTTTTTTCCTTAAAAAGCTCAAGTATTTTTTTAAGGCTGATTTCGTGCTCTGAGGTAATAAAGATATAATCCAGTCTTTCAAGCTCAATATTTAATTGTCCTATACTTTCAATTATTAAATGAAAGTTTTTATTTTCAGAGGCTTTTTTTAAATTCTCTCTTCTACCCTCTTCTAGGTTATCAACTCCAATAACCTGAATATTTTTCTGCAAAAGTACATCAGCAATATGAGAACCTATGAAGCTCGCCGCTCCCACGATTAACCCCACAGGATTGTTTCGTGCAAGACTAATGCTGTTATTTTTTTTGCTAGATAAGGTATTTTCGTCCACGCGTAAATCGTAACACCTAAGGAAAAGATTGCAAGAGAGAGTAAAGGTGACATTCTATGTCATCCTGAGCGGAGGAAAGGATTACCTACTATCTAGCGCTTCATTTGCCAATCTGTCAGCGCGGGTATTCTGCTCTCTGGGAATATGAGTAAATAAGACATCTCCAAATTCCATAGCCATCAACCTAATATCAGCAATTATTGGCTTAAGATGAACAGCTTTTACCTTATAACGTCCTGAGAGCTGTTCCGCTACTAATTTTGAGTCTGCATAAAGCTTTATCTCAACTTTTTCCTTTACATTCTTCTCTATCCACTCAAAAGCTTTTAGAACAGCTGTGTATTCTGCCACATTGTTGGTGGTCTCTCCTATATATTTGCCGTGTTCATATACCAGTTTTCCTTTATCATCCGAGATTGTAAACCCGTATGAGGCTGGACCTGGGTTCCCACGGGATGCGCCATCAGTAAAGATAACAAGTTTCACCGGATTAGACTAACAACCTGGAGGGTTAAAATCAAGTACTCACATAAAACTGTTATCCATGATGCCGCTATAAATGAACCACTAGGTATATAGATTAAATTAAGGACTATATTTACCAAAAGGCCTATTCCATATATAGCAAGCATAACTTTATATCTGTTTTTGGTAACTAAAATCCACAGCATTAAAGATGAAAGGAAAAAGGCAGGAAATCCTAAAGAAAGTATCTGAAGTGATTCAACAGATCCCTCAAATCCTCCTCCTGTAAGAATAGAGACCAAAAGAGGAGCTAGCAGAAAAGTTAGCAGTGATCCTAATCCCGCTATTACCAAAAGGATCAGCCCTATAACCCTAATTTGTTTCAAAGATTTAAGCATCATAGGATAGTAGGCATTCATAATAAAAGCAGGGAATACTAAGGCTGTTTGAAAAATAGAAAAGGCAATATTATAAATACCCACATCTGAAATATTCCTAAAATAAGCCAGTAAAAAAGAATCAACTCTAAAGTAAACAACATTTAAAGCCAGTGTTGCGGCAATTGGCCAGGAATCTTTTAGAAGTTTTAGGGAGTACGAAAAATCATATAAAGGGGTTAACTTAGAGGTAAATCTTTTAACTAAAAGTAGAGATGTCAAAGCAATAATTATCCAAGAAATCATATGGGGCAAAACCATAACAGAGATAGGTAAGCCTAAAGATATGAAATATAAAAATACTGCAAGTCCAATTAATGTACCTGTGCTGGATGCTAAGACCGAAAAATCATATCTAAGTTTACTCTGGAATATTAAATTGGAAGTTACAAACACAGCAGATCCCATTATTGCCAAGGATCCTATTAGAACTGACTGCGAAAAGGAAGGTGTAGCAAAGGACCAAAAAGGAAGCAATGCCAGTGATATTCCTATTAGGATAATTGACCACACAATCCTAGTTCCCAAAAGCTTCTGCCACTGCATATCCTGCTGTTTTAAGATATGCGCGTTAAAGCCAAAATCAGAAAGTAAATAAAATATCGAAAGATAAGTGAGTGCCAGCGTAAAAGTTCCTGTACCATCTTCACCAAAGTTTCTGGCAATAAGCCCAAGCATTATAAAAGTAGCAACAGAAGTAATAACCTTCCCTAAAAGTTGAAAAATTGTTTGCTTAGATATCTTAACTAGATTTCCCATTTTTAAATTCTAACATGGAAAAAGATATTCCCCATATAAGAAAAAGTAACCTGTACCCTTGAGGAAGAGTTAAAAAATAATGATCAAATAATCCCAGGAAAAGAATTGTTCCCCAGATGATTAACATAGTTTTTAGTTCATAGTTCTTAGTTCTTAGTTTTAAGATAGGGTAGCCAAAAGTAACTAATAAACCAACTAAACCTACTATTCCTGTTTCAGATAAAGCTAATAGGAAAATATTGTGAACAGGCTGGAGAAACCTGCTTGGACCAGCCACTATTCCTTCTGCAGATATGGGGATAAAATTATTTAATCCAACCCCAAAAATGGGGGAATGAGAAAATATTTTAGAAGAGGTCTGCAAAAGATCCTCTCTAATGATAAAGGGGAGAGAGTCATAATATAAAAGCGCAGAAAACCTAGTTAAAAGAATAGGGGAAATAATTAAAACTCCATATAGAAGAAATTTTCTCCATTTTTTTGAAATCAAAATTAAGCTCTGTATAAAGCCAGCAATTATTGCCACTCTTGACACAGTAAGAAGGGTGACAATCATAGCAAGGATTGTCACCCCGTACTGTACGCCTGCCCTTTGGGCATTGATACGGGGTCTATATGGATCCTGAATCAAGTTCAGGATGACAGGGGCTGTCAGCATAAAGCCAGCTAAAACATTTGGGTGAGGAAAAGTGCCGTAAGGCCTTAGGAATTGATACCAAAAAAAATCAAATTTGGCAATCCCAGGAGTTGAGATAGAAAAGCTCCTTTCTCCTAAAATCCAAAGCCCCAGAGTTTTACCATAACTAAATTGTAAGATGGCAATTACTGATTCCATAATTACAGAAAGACCCAAAGCCCTAAAAATAAGCTGTTTAACCTCATTAAAATTAACTGAGGCCATATAAACTCCAAAAAGACCGGCAGCAGTATATTGTTCAAGTCTGACCAGCCCCACCCCAATGTTTTGGGAGAATATTAATGACAGACTTTGGGTTAAAATGAAAAAATAGAATAAATTTATCGCTCCCTGATTTATATGTTTTTTTTGGAGAAGAAAAATAATGAAAAGAAAAAGAGCCAAAATATCCCACAAATAGACAGTAGGTGACAGGTAATCAACAGGCAGAGAGTAAATGAAACTAAATTGCGGCCAAAAGTGTTTACCAAGTTGGGTTGGAATTAGAAATATTGTTAAGAAGAGCAGCCAATTCTCAAGCCTTGAAAGCATTATTCCTTACTGGCAGGTTCATCTGAAGCAGGAGCTTCTGTTTTTTTGATCACTATGTGTCTGTCTCTTCCCTCACCAGCACTCTCAGAAGATAATCCTTCTATTTCAGAGATAACCATATGCACAATTCTTCTCTGCCATGAAGATTGAGGTTCAAGTTCCAAATCAACCCCCGTTTCCAAAACCTGCTTTCCCCATTCTTCTGCTTGTCTTTTTAAATCTTCTTCTTTTTGCTTTCTCCATCCTGAAACATCCAAAATAACTCTTTTAAATTCTGTACCTTCAGATTTTCTGGACATTATCTGATTAATCAAAAGCTGTAGTCCCTCTAAAGACTCACCTCTGGCTCCAATTAATCTGCCTGCATCAGAGGTTTCAATAGACACAGTAAAACCTTCTTCAACCTCTTCTATTTCATAGCTGCCCTCAAGCAAGAGCAAACCCAAAACATTATCTAGAACATCACTTAATTTTTCTTCCATAGTCCCTCCAAACTACCCCAGCCAGTATGCTGATGCTGTTGGATTATTCCGAGTATTGTATACACATTCCAATAAATTGCAAGCCCTACAGGAAAGCTGAAGGCAAAATATCCAATCATAATAGGCATCATGTAAACCATTTGAGACTGAACTTGACTCATGCTATCTTCAAGTCCCTCTTTTTCCTTAACCTCTTTTGGAGAATCTGAAGGATATTTTTTAATAGGCTTTGGAAGAGCCATTTTTGATTGAATAAATGTTAAAACAGCAGTTAAAAGAGGCACCAAAAGCAAAAAAACTCCAATAGTTCCAAACTCTGAAGGCTTCACTCCTAAATTTAATCCAAAGAAATTTGGATCTAGGGTTGAAGGAACTTTATTTGAAGAATATAAAAGAGAGTTAATCTTATCAAGATTGCCTCCTGGCAAAATATCTATTATAGATTGATAAAGAGCGATAAAAACAGGGATCTGAAGGAGTGCTGGCAAACATCCTCCTGCAGGATTAATGCCTTTTTCTTTATATAAAGCCATTTGAGCGGCAGCTAAAGCCTGCTTATCATCTTTGTGTTTTTTCTTCAGCTCATCCATGAAAGGTTTTAACTCACTCATCTTTTTAGTAGCTTTAATTTGAGAGGCCATAAATGGCCAAACTAAAAGTCTAATTAGAACAGTTAGAATCATTATGGAGAATCCTAAAGCCCCAGGAAGACCAATGGAATCAAGACCTTGGTATATTAAAATCAATAGATTAACAATAGGACCAAAAAAAATTGTGTTAAAAATATCTCCTATAAAATTAAACATTACTTACAGCTCCAAATTCTTTTCATCCCCATAAATATTCCTTTTAGTGCTCCATACGCTTCAATTGATTCTTTTGTGTATTGGGAACAGGATACTTCATATTTACAAGCACCGCCTGGTGCAAGGAAAACCAAAAGACCTTTATCAAAGGATAAATAGGCCTGATAAAAATTTATTAAGCTAATCAATAATTTTTCCATTTTTTAAAAGTTCCTCCAAATCCAAAACAACATCACCTGATTTTACACTAACTACCCCAGCTTTGGGAAGGGCTACTATATTAATAGTTTGTGGAAGGCTTTTGTATAAAACTTCAAAAGCTTTAGAGGTTATTCTTCTGGCTCTATTCCTATCCACAGCTTTTTTAAAATTTTTTGATGAGAGGGCTATACCAATCCGGGGAGAGGTATTTTCACCCACTCTTAAAAAGAGCTTTAAGAATTTACTTTCAATCTTTTTACCGGAAGCTACCCATTTGAAATCTTTTTTTAAATTAAGTCTTTGAGGTTTTGGAAGCATTACACAGTTAGTCTAACCCTGCCTTCAGCTCTTCTTCTTTTTAGTACTTTTTGACCACCGGCGGTTGCCATCCTGGCTTTAAATCCATGTTTTCTGGCTCTTTTTAATTTCTTTGGTTGATATGTCCTCTTTGGCATGATGGAATTCTATCAGAAAAGTTTGTGCTTGTATAGTAAGGGTTTACAAACTTTACAGGCTAGAAAGAGTCTACATAAAGGTAATTGGAGATTGAATTTCTGATGGATCCTTTTTCTTTTCAACAACTTCTAAACCAAAGTCAGAAAGGTTTCTGTTAACAATTTCACTAAATGGTCTACTATTATCTGAATATCCATCTTTAAGCACCCCAAAGACAATGTCTAACATAGCGTCAGTAAATTTAAACCTATCCTCAATAGTTCCATTTAAAGGTCCAGTCGCCCCCTGTTCATGCGCTTCTTGATATGTACTTTTTAAATGTCCTAAATCATAGCCAAACTGTCTAGCTGTATTGATCATACCAACATAATCTCTGACTAAGGGGAGATCCCATTCGTTTCGAGGTATTTTTAACATTCTCGCTATACCCTCAAAACTAAAGTTGGCAGAATCTCCTCTTTCGGGATGTTTTTTTGTTGCACTTGGAACAAGATACCATAAATCCTCAGCTAGCTCATGCCTTCTTTCTTCTTCTGTTTGAGGTTTTTCTAGTAAGGCTGCTAGTAAAGCTGATTGGTCTTCTTGTTCTGTTTTAGTTAATGCTAGGCTTTTAACAGCATCTAAAAATGGAGCTAATAATTCTTCATTTGTATCTGCCATGCGGCTGGCTTGAAATAACCTTCTATAGTAACTATTTTCTCTGTCAGCCATTTCAAAAAACATATTTGATCCACTGCCATCTTGATAAAGTATTACACCCCCAAGTAAATCTAATGGTGTTATTCTAGTCCTTCCTGCTCTTTCTGCCAATTCATGTGCATATTTAACTGCAGGTACAGAGTGATGATCAAGGGTGTAAGGTTTCGTATTTGGCTCGGATGAATTTGGCCTAGCACCTAATGCTCCCTCTACAAACTCCCGGACTCTTTCTCTTTGTTTAAATGCTGTTTGTATTCGTTCTTCCTGTAAAACAGGGATAAAGCGATCCAAAAACTGTCCCAATTTAGGATCTCTTTGTCTGGGAAGCTGTAATAGTCCTAAATATAAGTGCTCTGTCCCAATATACCTTAAATCGCTACCTCCTCTAAGTGGGTCTAATTGGGCTTCATGTTCTGCGATGTTAATAACCTCTTTGGCAGCAGGATTTAAAGCTGTTTTATAAAACCTTTCAAATAATGAATCCTGAGCTGCCCTAGTAAAAGAGCGTATGCCTTCTCTACTATATCTTTTACCAACTCCTTCTTCGAAACCTAATTCTCTGGATCTTTGTGCTTGATAAGTTTCTATTGCTGCCATATTGGTTGCAATATAGTAAAAAAGGGGGTGCTTGTCAAACTTCAATTAAACTTGATGCAGTTTTTAATAGTTCCCCTTGTAGTATAATTACTTCATGGCAAAGATTGTTTCAGATCCCAAAATCTTAGGTGGTAAACCAGTTATAGCAGGTACCAGAATATCTGTTGAGCTTATTATGAATTTTTTATCCGCTGGCATGAGTGTTAAAGATATCTTATCTGAGTACCCAGAACTGAAAAAATCAGAAGTGATGGCGGCTATTGATTATGCTGCTAAATTGGTCACCAAGTCAAAAACAACCAGGGCTACAGCTGGATTGGTGTTGAATTAACAAGATTGCCGCGTCGCTTCGCTCCTCGCAATGACAATAGGAATTTTGATCTAGTTTTTAATAGTTCCTCTCCCTTTACTTGTGGATAAGTTTTCCACTAAGATCTGGCTCCATGGATAACTTAAGACTCTGGCATAAATTTCTACAAACTATTAAAGAACAGCTTGATAGCGGGTCTTTTAGAACATACTTCATGCCAGTTACTTTAAAATCCAATGATGAGGAAAAAATTGTTCTATCAACTCCTACAGCTTTCATCCAGGCAAACTTGTCGCAGAAATATTTACCTTTAATAGAAGCTACTTTTGAAAAACTTTTAGATAAAAAGGTGAGTGTTAGTTTTATTGTTAAAGAAACAGAAGACAAACCCAGGGAAGAAGAAGCAGATTTTTTTCAGGCCATGCCTCAATCTAGAACCTCCAGCTTAAATCCCAAATATACTTTGGAAAATTTTGTAGTTGGGCCCAGCAATAATGTAGCCTATGCTGCTGCCCAGGCTGTAGCTTCTAATCCCGGCACCTCCTACAATCCTTTATTTTTATACGGAGGGACTGGGGTTGGGAAAACTCATTTAATGTTAGGCATTGGTAACGCTATCTTAAAGAAGAAACCAGAGGCTAAAATTAATTATTGCCCTTCAGAAAAATTTATGAATGATTATGTGGAAGCTATTAAAACCAATAGAATGGGGGATTTGAGAAAAAAATACCGGGCGGCAGATGTATTATTAATTGATGATATTCAATTCTTTTCCGGTAGGGAAGGCACGCAGGAAGAATTCTTTCATACTTTTAATGAGCTGCAAAGCAGAAACTCTCAAATGGTGATCACCTCAGACCGCTCACCCAACGAGATTGAGAAAATAGAGGATCGCTTAAAATCCCGTTTTGCCGGAGGGTTAATGCTGGACATTCAACTGCCTGATTTTGATACCAGGGTGGCGATCTTAAAAGCCAAATCAGCCGAGAGCGGGGTAGATTTGCCGGAGGATTCTCTGAAGCTTATTGCCAGCTCCCTTGATTCCAACACCAGAGAGCTGGAAGGCAAGCTAACCCAAATTCTCCAGGTATTAAAACTTAAAAACTTAGAACCGAGTATTGAGAATATCTCACAATTCTTGGGCAGTTCACCTAATAAACCTTTAGTCCTGGATCAAAAAAAAGTGCTGCATTCAATCTGCAGCTATTTTGATTTAAATATGAAGGATTTAACAGGTCCAAAAAGACAAAAAGAGCTGGTCCTACCCCGTCATTTAGCCATGTATATTTTATCTGAGGAACTAAAATTGACTGTTGAAAGAATTGGCTCTTTGCTGGGAGGAAGAGATCATACCACTGTCATGCACGCCCGGGATAAAATGAAAAAGCTTATTCAAAATGATAGGGAAGTCCAAAGAATCTTTATAGAGGTTAGGCAAAAGATATCCACAGTATAGTTGGTGTTATCCACAACTTATCCACCAAATATACACACAGACTCAACACGAAATCCTCCCGAAAGCTGATCCTAAAATCTTAACTTACCAACATATCCACACTCTATATTAATACTACTATTGTTCTTAAGTAGATAATGTATAATCTACAAACACTTGTGGACAACAACTTCTTTTTAATAGGAATTATTATTTCAATCATTGTTATAGCTTATCTCTTGGGAAGACTTCATAATAGAGGATCTGTTGATATTCCAACAGATCTAATAGATTTATATAAAGGTGTACAAGATCTTCCATCCCGGGTCCTGGCGACCCTGCAAGGCTCTATTAACCCTCAAAAAGGTAAGATGGCAGAATTACTTACCTATGCAGAGTTACGGTATGATTATGACCGTATAATCCCTTTAGGCTGGCCAATTGATTTTATTGGTATTAAGAATAATGAGAGGATTGATTTCATAGAAGTGAAGTCAGGTAAATTTTACGTCTTGACAGAAGAGGAAAAACACATTAAAAACCTTATTGCTAAAGGTTTAGTCAACTTTAGATTAATTAAAGTTACAGAAGAAGAGATTTCAAAGTTTGTTAATTCTGCCCGGAAAGATGATTAGTGATGAAGTTTAGTATTTTACAACAAGATTTTCTGCCAAAGCTTCAGGCTGTTTCCCGTTCAGTTGGGATTCGCTCCACCTTGCCGGTTTTAGACAATATTTTACTTGCAGTTGAAGATCACGGTCCTTCGGATAAGAAATGTAAAATTGCTGCTACAAATTTAGAAATTGGGGTTATAAAATATGTTTCAATTTTGGATGAGGTCCCAGGTGAAATTACAGTGCCTGCAAAAACTTTGGTTGAATTAATTTCCGGACTTGGTGAGGGCAAAATAACTCTGGAATCAGAAGGTGAAATGCTCACAGTCTCATCAGGTAAATTTAAAGCTCAAGTTAATGGAATTTCAGCAGCAGAATTTCCAGCTATACCAATGTCTTCTTCAGCAGGCATCATCTTTCCTAAGGATGTTTTCCTTTCTTCTCACCAAATCCTTTATGCTTCAGCAGTTGACGAAGGCAGACCTGTTTTAACAGGCATCTTAACAGATGCTAAGTCTGAAAGATTGGATTTTGTGGCCACTGATGGATTTAGATTAGCTCACAGATCAGCCAGTCTCCCAAAAGGCTCGCCTAGTTTTAAAAGTCTAATTCCAAAGAAAACTTTTGAAGAGGTATTAAGAATCATCTCTGAGGAAAATTGCGATAATGTAGAAATCTCAAGCACAGAAAATCAAAACCAGGTTGTTTTTACTTTGGGTCAAACTATAGTTTCTTCAAGGTTGATCGAAGGCAACTTCCCATCTTGGGAAAAAATTATCCCAACTGAGATCATAGGCAGAGCCATTGTTGAAAAGGAAGCTTTGCTTAAAGCTATTAAGCTGGCAGCTATATTTGCCAAAAATGAGGCCAATATTGTGGTTATTAATACTAAGAAAAATCTTTTGGATATTAAATCTTCTGCCAAAGAAGTAGGCTCTCAGGAAAATGAGGTGGAGGGGGATATTGAAGGGGAGGAGCTGACAATTGCCTTTAATGCCAAATTTCTGCAGGATGCAGTTTCTAATATTCCTACCCAGACTCTTATGATTGAATTTTCAGGTTCTCTTTCAGCCAGTTTAATAAAACCAGTAGGTCAGGAAGGGTTAGAATATATTGTTATGCCAGTGCGATTGTCTTAGATACTAGATGCTAGTACACTAGATACTAGTTAAAAACAACTAGCTATCTAGCCACCTAGTACCTAGCATCTAAATTCATATTCCTTTGTAGGTGATTGTTCTGAAGTGGTAGTCTTTATTTTGTCCCCAGTCTCCCATGCCGTCAAATTTAGTATCAGGCCCTATGGAAAGTGTGTAGCTTGTCCCAAGGTCTAAAGGTTTTTCAAAGATTATTTTAGCTGTTTTTCTGTCTCCTGAAAGTTCCACCTTATACTCTATTTTTGGTTCAATTCTATTTTTAAACTCCCCAATATTCTGAAGGGGTCTATTAAAAGTAATTTCGATAGTTTCAGTTGCAGAAACAATAGCATTATCCAAAGGATCAGGTTTTGTAGAAACAATCTGAGGAGAATCAGTTTCAGAAATAGGCTTAGGGGTGCTTTGGGAGGAAGCTTGAGGCGCAGATTTTTGAGAGGCCACATTAGAATAAACAAAAAAAGCTAAAGCTATTAAAATAATCCCTACAATTATTTTGTTTCTCATTTAAGCTGTTAAGAAGTATGTCACATTGCTTACCATTCTCGGATCATCTAATACCTGGTTATGTCCTATATTCTCAATCCTATTTCCAGGTAAAATTGGTACTAAAAATATACTATCACAATCTGGTATGCCATTTTCTCCTCTTCCCATAGAAATAACTTGTGAATTACCGGAGATAGTGGTGAAGGGGGTAGTGGTGAAGCAATCATCTTCATTATGCCCGAACATCTGTCTCACGCCCCGTTCTCTTAGAGTCCTGGCATAATTTTCATTTTCTCTTCTGCGATCTTCTGAGCTTCCCCAAAAAGTCAAAAGGTTAGTTGTTTCATTTCCCAGAAGAAGAGTATTTCCAAACATATAGCTTAAACCATAAGAAAACCTTGCTTCATCCTCAACCCCTCCAATAGGTCCTGCCAAAGAGACAAAAGAGCGGATGGTTCCGTCTCTATGAGACCCGGAAGGAGCTGCAACCTCTCTTATTAGATAAAGCCAAGTTACCACACTTCCTAAAGAATAAGTCAAAAAATCTATAGAGTTTATACCTGCTCTTTTAAGCTCTTCAACTTTATCCCTAATTACCTCACTCATCCTAAACAGGTCTTGGATAGTATGTCTTAGGCTGTAGTCGGAGTGAGTAAGGTGTTCAACTCTATCATAATTGTCATAAAGGTCTTCATAAGCTTTAAAACTTTGACTTCTTGGATCAGAGCCAGTTCCATCAACTGTGATTAAGGCAGTACGGGTTTTTGCCAGATCGCCTTCTTGCCAAAATCTTTCAAACTGCCTAAGAGGCATTCGCATAAACTCCAGTGTTTCATACATATTCAATTCGCGGGCACTAGGAGTAGCTTTTGTAACAACTTTGGCAAAGCCATAGCTGTCAAAGTAGGTTTCCACAGGTGGGATTACAGATCTATAAAAACTGGGTGCAGAAATTTTCGCTTCAGGTTGTGCAAAATGAACTGCTGCTGTGCCGGCAGGCCACCAGGCCCCAGCATGTTTAACATAAGTTCTTTTAAATTGAATTTCCCCATCCTTGGCAATTTCCAAATGAGGTCTTAGAGGGTTTCCTGAAGGGTAGGTAAGTTTTGAATAGCCATTTCCCAAATCTTCAGCTTCTGGACCAATAGGATCACCCAGTTTTATAGCCCTCATAGCTAGGATATCAGGTGTAGCAGTCCAGGGTCTTTGGAGTTCAGGAAGGGGAAGTAGAGAAGCTAAGGCTGCTAATGATGTTCTTTGCAAGAATTGTCTGCGGGTCCAGTGCTCTGTCATTATCTTGCTAAATCACCCTCACTCCACCTACTGAGGTATTCGTCCTTAGACGTTTTGGGATCAAAGAGGTGAACTTCCAATATATGACTTTCATCGTAGAAAACAGCTGCAAGGCCATGATTGCCATAAAATTCTGTTTTCGCCCTAAAGCCAAATTGAGTAGGCAAATAAAATGAAGGGGCTGTTAGGAGAACTTCAGGTTCTCCATAGATAGATCTTAAATATTCACTGGTCAGCTGTGGATCAACTAAATAGGTATTAATGCTTTTGAATATGGGTTTTTCACCTGAAGGAATTACTACTACATGATGTTTGGAAGAGTTATAAACTCCAGGAAAAGTAAATCTATGAGTATCTGGACTGGGAATTTCTCATGTTCTTGAGGGGAAATCTTTAGCATCTTCCTCATCTTGTATGGCCAGAATATTCTGAACACTTCTGGGTGGACTCCACACCTCCTGAATTGAAGGTAACTCAGCTCTTGCGATCTCCAAATTACCAGGCAGATGATTCATAATAGGAGCAATTATTAAAGCTGCGGCAACTCTAGCCACTTTTCTGCCTAAGGACTCTGGTCTATCTATATATCTACTCATGTCTAGATTCTAACCTCCATAATCTCCCTTTCCCCAAAGTTCAATATATTTATCAGGGGTGGTAGGTTCAAAAGCATGAACTTCGTATACAAGCTGAGAACCCCTATGAGTTACAACAGCAGCGCCTGCACCGGCAAATATATGTGTTTCCCAAGAGTTTAAACTATCTCCTTCCACTGAGAAGCCTGTTACATCGGAAGATACTACAAGCTCAGGATTTCCATAAAGGGTTAAGAAGCGAGAGACTGAGACCTCTCCTCCTATCAAGGGAGCCATTAATTTTCTTTTAAATACAGTCCTATCTCGGGTAACTACAAGATGGGGTCTGTTTGTGAGTAGGGAGTCAAAAGCATAACTTACAAAACCATCATTTAGCTCCCGCCTTCTTCCATAGGGAAATCTTCTCACTTCTTCATCAGATGTAGCCCCAATACTCACAGCTAAAAGAGGAGTTTCCAAATCACTGCTAGGACCAATGGGGGTT
>MFCV01000041.1:612-5858 GCA_001777015.1 Candidatus Daviesbacteria bacterium RIFCSPHIGHO2_02_FULL_36_13 | reverse complement strand
ATCAATACAGCACAAACAGGAATTAGAGGTTTAGTCTCTCTCCCCTTTGCCTCCGGTAAAAAACTTACTATCCTAGCCTTTGGTCCCACTGCGTCTAAAGACTTCGCGGGATCAGAAGATATAATAATTGGAACAGATGAGGTTGTTGAAAGTATAAACAAAGGCAAGGTTGACTTTGATTTATTGGTCACTACTCCTGAGTGGATGCCAAAATTGGCAAAGGTTGCCAGAATTCTGGGCCCAAGAGGTCTAATGCCAAATCCAAAAAGCGGCACAATCACTACCGATTTGAAAAAAGCAGTAGAAGGATTCCAGGCTGGAAAAACAGAGTATAAAACAGAAGCCAAAGCTGCTGTAATTCATTTAGGTTTAGGAAAATTAACTCAACCGACAGAAGAATTATCAGCAAATATTAAAACTCTGCTTCAGATTTTGGGTAAAAGTAGAGTTAAAAAGGTCAGTCTTTCCCCAACCATGGGCCCTTCAGTTAAACTGGACCTATCTTCTCTTTAAAGCTTTTCTTAAAATTAATCCTAAATCCAATTTTAAATTTAATACTCCTATAATTCCAAAAACTAATACAAACAGTATTGTACTAATATGAAGCAGAACTACCACTGATGAGGAAATATTAGGATCTATGCCAAAAATGCCTGAAAATACCAATAATCCAGAAGCTTCTGCAGAACCTACAAATCCAGGTGCAGCTGGAATAAGATAAGTTAGAGCTGTTAAAAGTTGAGCAAAATACATCCTTAAAATATCTTCATTGTATCCCACAGCTTTAAAGCCGTAGTATAAAATGAAAGCATCAGCCAGATAAGCTAGGAGTGTGGTTAAAATCATTAAAAATAGATCTCTTGGATGCCTATCCAGGATTGTAAAAGAATCTAACATAAAATGACTAAGTTTTTTAAATGGAAGAAAGCTGGCTATTTTCCTTGATAGATTAATCTGAAATACAACTAGATAAGTACCTAAAAGAGCAAGAATAAATATTACTAAAGCTGTTTTTGAAAAACCTGAAGGAAGCTGAGTCGGAAGTAGGCTGACAAAAAGCGATGCCAGCAGTAAAACTACTAAAAAATCTACAAATCTGTCTATAAAAACCCAAATTACTGCTTTTCCTAAATTTAACCCATATTTTTGGCTCAAATACACCCCTTTGGCTATTTCCCCTGCCCTTATGGGAATTAAAAAATTTAACATTAAAGCTGCGCCATTTAGCATAATCAAATCTTTTAGACTTATTTTTTTAATCTCTGAAAGGAATATCTTAAGTCTGATAGATCTGATGATTGGTGATAGCAAAAGAAAGAAAAAAATTGGGATCAGGCTTAAAGGATTTACTTTTGAGATGGTATGAAAAATTTCCTCTATATTTACAAACCTGGACCAGATAAATATTAAAAGTAACCCCAAGAGAGCATTGAATATAATTTTAACCATTGATACACTAATGATACACAATGTTTTCTACTTTAAAAAGCCGTATCTTACTAGGAGTTTATATCTTTCTAATACTTTCTATTCCCATAGGAGCTTATTTGGCTTCTGAAACCCAGATTTTCAAAAGTAGAGCATCTGAAGAAGAGGCTAAACCAGTGGTAACATCCACCCCCAGGCCTACAATTGCCCCCAGCCGTGTATCAGAATTAGAGGATTTAGTAGATGAATTAGATTCTGAGACCACAGAATCAGCCTCTCCCACAATAGCCACCTCTTTTGGGCCAACACTAAATTTAAAGATTAAAATAGAAGGCAGACCAGAAAATGACCAAAGCACTAAACTTTTTGTAGGAATTGCTGAAGGAAGCAGTATTCCAGCAAATCCTAAATATCTTTTAAATTTTTCTGTAGATGTACCTGAATCAGGTATATATGAGGGTCTTTCCCTGGCTGGACTTTCTTCTGGTTCAACATATACAGCTCTTTTGAAAGGAGCTAGCCAGATAGCCACCTCATCTGCCTTTGTTATGTCCCCTACAATTACCAAGTTAAATAATGATAGTGTTCTAAATTTAATCTCAGGTGATTTAAATGATGATAATTTAGTCAATTCTTCTGATTATTCTATAGTTCAAAAATCTTATGGAGCCACCTCTTCCTCTTCAAACTGGAATGAATTGGCTGATTTAAATTTAGATGGGGTGATCAATACTTTTGATTTAGGAATTGTTTCTAAAAATATAGACAGATCAGGTGATTCAGGGGTCTGGACTTCCACTCCAGCTGGAGGCTTAACTTCAGAAGCCACAGCCTCAGGCGGCTATTGGATCTGGCTGCCCAAGTGATTGACAAAAATATCTTCATAAGTTAGAATTAATTCCAGCTTAGTGCCGAAGACGCCAAGCTATGCTTAAGACAGTTGGTGCCTAACGAAGTCCAACCGAGGCCAAATATGCCGAAGACAAGATTACAAAAAGAAGAGACAGTGCAAGTGATAAAAGAAAAACTAAGCAGAGCCAACTCTGTTGTTTTTGCAGACTATAAAGGTCTGACCATGAAACAACTGTCTGATCTTAGAAATAAACTGCGGGAAGTAAATGCTGAATTTACTATAACAAAAAACACACTTTTAAAACATGCTAATCCTGATCTTGATCTTGAAGGACCAACTGCTACTCTCCTTGCTTATGATGATGAAATCTCCCCTATTAAGATATTAGTTAAAGCACTAAAAGATGCCACTATTGGTAAAGTTAAGAGTGGATTCTTAGGTGATATGAGCTTAGATGAGGCAAAAATCATTCAACTATCTACCCTGCCAACCAAAGATGAGCTTAGAGGCAAAACAGTTGGAGTATTGGTTGCTCCTTTGCAAGGCATTCTTTCAGTATTACAAGGCAATTTAAGAAATCTTGTATATGCACTGACAGATTTACAAAAAGTGAAGGGAGGTGTTTAATTTATGGCAGACGATCAAGTAAAAGTAGAAGAAGCAGCAGAAGAAGTGAAAGAAGTGGTTGAAGAGGCGAAGGAAGAAGTGAAAGCTGAGACTCCAAAAGAGGAACCAAAAGCTCCTTCCAAGCCAGTATCAGCTAATTTAGAAAAGATAATGGAAACTATAGAAAAATTATCAGTTCTAGAACTGGCTGATTTAGTTCACGCTTTAGAAGAAAGGTTTGGTGTTAGTGCTTCAGCTCCAGTAGCAGTTGTTGCAGCAGGTGGTGCAGCAGGTGGAGAACCAGTTGAAGAGAAAACTACCTTTAATGTTATTTTAGCCTCAGGTGGAGCTAACAAAATTGCAGCTATTAAAGCTGTGAGAGAATTAGTACCAACTTTAGGACTAAAAGAAGCTAAAGATTTAGTAGAAGCAGCTCCAAAGGTAGTTTGCGAATCAGTTAACAAAGCTACAGCCGAAGAGGCTAAGACTAAACTCACAGCAGCAGGTGCTACTGTAGAACTTCAATAAGTAGATGCTAGATACTAGGTGCTAGATAGATAGTTTTTTTAACTAATATCTAGTTTCTAGCTATCTAGTATCTTTTTGTATATTGACAGTCTCTGAAACCATGTGATATACATAGTAATAGAATGGCTGATAAGATATCACTCGAGAATTTACCTGATCTATTAACAGTTAGAGAAGTAGCAGAGGTCTTAAGGGTATCCCCTTTAACCATTAAAAGATGGGGTAAAAGAGGAAAACTCCCAGCAATAAGAATTAACTCCAGAGGTGATCGTCGCTATAAAAAGGAAGCGGTCCTTTGGTTGCTAGGAATTACACAGAAATCTTCAGGTGAATCTACTCCATCTACCTCATATTAAATTTCTAATTGATCTAATTAACCTAATTGACCTAAATAATTTTAAAAATTGGAAATTGGTGCTTGTTTAGAAATTAGTAATTAGAAATTAGGTCAATTTAGCACTTTAGAGCTACTCTTTGCTAAATGGGGTAGAATATGTTGCTGCCAAGCCCTGACTCTTAAAGAGAGGGTGTGTTGCGAAGTCGAAGGGTCATTCTGTAGTGATTTGGGGGTGGGTTTTGTAATTAGGATTTTCTTCAAAGCTTATCTCCCCTTTTTTCTCCACAATATAATAAGCAAACCCTTTCTTTTCTATAATAGGTTTTGGATCTTTGTGCTTTTCATCTAAAAAACTGTTTCTAAGTACTACAAGTAGTGCATTACCAGAATTTACCAAACAAATCCCCCAACCCGCAGGCACTAAAATCTGCCTTCCTGGATTTAAACTTAAAACCTTAAACTCTTTTGCTTCCCCAACCTCATCATTTCTTTGCAGAACAAAAACCCCCTGCCCATATAAACACTGATAAGTCTGCATTCCAGGAAAATTGCTAAAATAGCCTACTGTTTTATTAAATTCTACCCCATTTCTACCAGGGGAAACTACAAATATCAGCTGATTCTCATCTTTTATCAGGTAATATGGATCCTTAATCTCTGGTTTAACACCGTCCATCATCACAGGTTTTAAATCTTCTTTTTGTTTAGCAATTACCATAAATTTAGAATACCACACTATGTCATTCCTGCGAAAGCCCCGTGTCATCCTGAACCCTGGCCTGGCGCTAGGGCAGGCTTGATTCAGGATCAAGTCCGGAATGACAATTTATGTACGGGATGATCCTAAAAGGATCATATATTTAACTAAAGCAAGCTGTCTTTTTATTCTCCAAGGCTGTAGAATTAATCTAAATAGCCATTCCAACCCTAAAACCCTTATAAACTTAGGGGCTCTCATAACTTCTCCTGATAAATAATCAAATGCCCCTCCCACTCCCATTGCTACCTTAACAGGAATATTTTTTAAGTTTTTGCCTATCCATTTTTCTTGCTTTATGTGTCCAAAAGCTACAAAAAGAATATCCAAACTACCACCGTCATTGCGAGCCCCGAAGGGGCGCGGCAATCTCTCATTAGATTGCTTCGTCCCCCGGATCAAGTCCGGGGTCCTCGCAATGACGTTTCCATCATCATCTATTTCTCCACCAGAATCAGCAAATACTATCTGCACTTTAGGATACTTTTTTCTTAAGCACTCAGCCGCCCTTTTTGCTACCCCGCCTTTACCTCCCAAAAGGCCTACTCGTAGAGGAGCTTTGCTCACTGTAAAGCCATAATCGTTACTCATCTCTACCAATTTTTCCATGAAATCCACCCCATAAACAGTATTTTTAACCTTCCCAGACAGTTTTAACCCTACACCATCAGGTATAGATAAATCTGCATCATTCAGTAACTTTCTGAATACCTGGTCTTTTTGTGCTGCTACTAAAA
>MFCV01000041.1:0-547 GCA_001777015.1 Candidatus Daviesbacteria bacterium RIFCSPHIGHO2_02_FULL_36_13 | reverse complement strand
AGAGCCTCAGCTTCGGTTATATCATCAATTTTAACTCCAAGAACATTCTTTTTCATAATTGTACTTCTCCACTCGCTGCGCTCGGTCGAAGAATAATTATTGTTCGAGCGAAGTCGAGAACTACCACTTAAGCTATATCTCCTCCAAAACACTTAATGTTTCTTTTGCACACTTTTCCCAGGAAAATCTTTTTATATTTTCAAACCCTGCTTTAGTTAATTTATCTCTTATTTCTTTATTTAAGATATCACTCATACCTTTAACTATATCAGAAGTAGAATAAGGATCAACTAAAATAGCCCCTTTTCCAGCCACCTCAGGCATAGAAGAAGTATTAGAAGTTATAACTGGGCACCCTGAGGCCTGCGCCTCTAAAATGGGCAGTCCAAACCCCTCAAACAGGGATGGAAAAACTAGTGCAAGCGCATTGGAATATAGGGCTGGCATATCTTTATCAGGCACATAGCCCAAAAATTTAACTCTACCCTCAATTCCCAGCTTTTTTGGAAGCATATATATTTCACTTGATGCCCAACCCTTTGAACCT
>MFCV01000040.1:2959-6964 GCA_001777015.1 Candidatus Daviesbacteria bacterium RIFCSPHIGHO2_02_FULL_36_13 | reverse complement strand
CATATACAGCAATACAGCAGGAAATGCCAAAACATTACAAAGCATATTTAGGATCCAATTTGTAGCTATTCCTTGTCTGCCTGGTAAAGAAGCCACTAAAAAATGAAAAGGTGCTGTAATGGTAAGAAAGATGATTGTCAAAAAATTATTGATTAGTCTAAGCAGTAGTTTAAATAGAGTGTAAATTAGAACTGCTATTGCCACAAAATAAAGCACAAGACCAAAGGTCTCACCTGGAAGTCCATAAGTTATACCTCCTAATATTCCACCAAATACAGCTTGACCAGCGATAGTGGCAAGTGAAGCACAAAATGGAGCAATTGCGAGAGCTAAGGGACCAGTTGCAGCAGCCAAGGGGGCGCAGGCTCCAACCCCCACTAAAGTACCTACCGGTCCCCCCAGAGAAGCACCTGTTTGAAAGCCTATTAGTCCTGCCATAAGCTTAACATAATGTTGCACCTGCCCATCTAGGCTACGTAAAACAGAATTAAGAAGGCCGGCTATATCCCCACTGCCTATCATTCCCACAAACTTACTAAAAATTGAAGTAACGCTTGAATCCGGGATTTCATTTATGGAAAAAGCAGTTGAACCTGGCTGAGCAGCGCTAAAGTAATAGCCCACAAGATCAGATCCTATAAATGCTGTATCTGTAAGAAGGGCGGCAAAAAAATAGCTGAAAGTAATCATAATCAGTCCTATGACTAGTCCGGGAAGTGCGGCTTGGGCAGTGATAACAGTTTGAGGATTAATTTTTTGTCTAAACATAACCATCAACCCAATCACTACAAAAATTATAATCATGACCAGATATGCTATATTCCTTGAAACTTTCCATAGGTTTAAAATAGGGTCTAAGACATCTGACCCGGATCCTTCTACCTGAGCATGAGCCTCTTTAGCTATTCCTAGGTTTCCTTTTACAGAAGCAATATAATCAGCAGTTCTTAAGGGTCGGTTGACATACAGAGCATCAATTAAAGATGTCGCGGCGCCTAAAGCTCCTCCTGACAGATTAGCTTGCCCTAAAATTGGTACAGATTGGATAGCTCCCTCGGCATTTTTTTGCAGTTTATATGTTAAACAGGGCTGACCAATAGTGGAAAATCCGGCAGCTAGACAGGATAAAGTATGAAACATATTGCTCACCATAAGGTCTGTATAAACTGGGGAAGTAGGGGAGACATAAGTTGGTAGTTGGTAGTTGGTAGTTGGTAGAGAAGAAGCAGAGGGAGTGGATTCTTGAGCAAAAGTAGGATGAGTTAAGAATGCAGAATTAAGAATTAAGAATAAAAGAGCAGCTAAAAAGATTTTCAGGGCAGACATACTCTTTAAGAGTAACTTAAATACAACTCTTTTTGCAACCCTTCGGCTTCGCTCAGGGCTATAGCCTATTGAAGAATTTTAGCATTAAATATAGTTACATCAATGCCTGTGAAGGCATGAATTAATTGCAGGAGAAGCCAGGCCAGAGCCATAAAAACAACCCCTAAAAGTGCCCAGGTCACTGTTTGATGTGCCTGCTGGACAGCCTTTGGTTCTCCCCCTGAGGTTAAATATTTAAACCCAGCTAAAACCAGCATAACAACAAGAACTATAAAAGCTAAACCTACCATAACAGAGATAACATTGGTGAAAACTTCCTCTATCTGAGTTAAACCAGCAGCATCAGGTCCAAGATCCATAAGGATTAGGTTCCAGGTTTAGGAGCTGGAGGAGTAGGAATGGTGAAGTTAGTGGTACTAAATCCTAAGAATTGGCCTGCCAAGCTAAATATAGCAAAAGCAATTGCTAAAACAGCCATGCCTACCAAAGCATTAATAATTTTACTTCTGGCTTTGCCAACTGCTTCTTTATCTCCACCAGAGGTGATCCAGTCAAAGGCTCCCCAAACCAGGAAAGCTAAAACCATAATAACAGCTGCTATAAAAGCAACTGTCAGGGCATTTGATATAAAAGCTCCAAGATCGCTATAGCCTATTGCTTTCCCGTCTTGAGTAGGAGCTTTAATCTCTATATCGCGTTTGGCTGCCTGTGCTAAGAAGTTCATTAGTTTTAATATATGACTATTAAGAGTAGGTTGTCAATACCTAAGGCTTATTCCTCTGTTTGTCCTGCCGGAGGTTTTTGTCCCTCAAAAAACTTAAAACCAGTAAAGATGCCTAATACCTGAATAACAGCAAAAGCTACAGCAAAAAGAATTATACCCACAATAGCATTGATAAGCTTTCTTCTGGCTCCTTCCAGTTTTTCTTTCTCTCCACCAGAGGTAATCCAATCCCAGGCTCCCCAAACCAGCATAAATATAAGTACAAATGCCGCCAGCATATAAATTAGAGCAATTAAGTTGCTTAAAAAGATGCTGATTCCACCTGCACCACTCGGATCTTGGTCGACTAAGCCTTTTAAGGCAGGAGGAGGACTGACAGTGCCAAAAATATTTTTTATATCCATATTAGTTTATAAACGAAGTTTTCAAGCTTTGCTTATCAATTGAAAATCAGTAACTTCAAATAGATTACTTAAAACAAATTGAAGTATCAAGAAGGCAAACATCAGTATTATAAAGCCAATTATGGCATGAAGTATCATCATCCTGGCTGATTCTACATCTTCTTTATTGCCTCCGGCTTTCATATATTTAAAAGATCCAAGTAAAAAATAAAGTATAACTACAAAAGTAGCTATAGAAAATATGGGTCCCACCAGTTGAGAGGTGGCTTGGCCCAAAGAAGTATAGTTTGGCCCGCTAAAGCCAAAATAATCACCAATTTTAACCTCTGCTAAAAGAACTGGTTCTTTCAAAATGGCAATCCTCCTTTTGTAGGTGTGAAGATTTCTGAGGCATATTTAGCTATTAAATATGAGGAAAAGACAAAAAGAAGTCCAACTAAAGCCCAGGTGATCCTGGCTCTGGCTTTTTGAAGCTGTTCTTTATTACCGCTGGCGGCCATATATTGGAAAGCTCCCCAAACCAAGTAGTAAAATGCCAAAAATCCAGCAATATAGAAAGCAATATTTAAAAGACTGGAAAGAATGGCTGATAATTTGCCTGATTCTCCTTCAAAAAGTAGACCAGGAGGGTTTTCTATACGGCCAAATCCTGGAATTGTTAAGGCTAACTGCTCAATAGATTTATGATTCATGATTTACGATTTATGAATGTTTTAGTTTTTTGAAGAAAGCCTTGTAAAAGTTGATGGGTAAGATTTGATTGTTCAGCTAGATTATCGAACATATCTTTAGTTAAATATTGTACATCCTTTGCTATTAAAAGAAAATTTTTTAACTCTGTCAGAGATCCTTGAGATACGTAATAAAATTGAAGCTTTTCTTTGTAAGTTTGTCTTCCAAACCCTTCAGCAATATTAGCAGTCACTGAAGATGCAGCTCTACGCATCTGATCAACTATGGAATAAGTTTCCTTCTGTGGAAAAGATGCTGTAACTTTATAGACCATTAAAACTAGCTTATGTCCTTCCTTCCAAACATTTAGATCTGTGAATGATTGTATCTTGTTGTTTATCATAAATCATATTTCTTAAATCAGTTTTACTACTGGGCAAAATCCGGTAATTTTAGTATATCAGCTCCTATTATTTGCAGCAAAAGTATGGAAAAAATTATAAATAAAAGTCCAATGACTGCATTGGTTAATCTTTCTTTACCTGCATTAAGGGTGTCAGGATTACCTGCAGAAGTAAGCATTTGAAAAGCCCCTAAAAGCATCATTAAAAATGCCAATCCTCCTGATATAGCTATGATAAATATTAAGAGATCTTTAACCAGTGCAACAGGGTTTGTATGAATGCATCCAATTGCTGTTTGAATGCCGGTTTTTGCATCGCAAAGTTTTCCTACAGCACTGATGCCTTTTACAACCTTAAAATTAAAAGTGCACTGGTTTGCATTGCTGGAATTAACTAGTTTGGCAGTGTAGTCTCCGATTGGCAGGGTTTTGGATAGGGCAATATTAAGACTGCCTCCACTGCCTGAATTGCCGGC
>MFCV01000040.1:0-2943 GCA_001777015.1 Candidatus Daviesbacteria bacterium RIFCSPHIGHO2_02_FULL_36_13 | reverse complement strand
TTATTACGCGGCAGATTATCTGCCCTTAGTGTAATTGTATCGCCGGTTTTAGGAGCAGTAGGAATTACATCACATCTAGGGTTTACAAGCTTTATTTGATTCAAAGCGGCATTACAGATAGCTTCTGTCTGATATGTTCCAGGGTTAGGTCCGCTAGTAGCTGTACACAAATCCTCACACTTAATTTCATCTCCCGGAATATTTACATTGCCGGTAATGGCCCAGCAGGCATCAATGCTGGTTCTATTAGGGTTTGCAATGCCAATTGGTCCAATAGAACAAGAATCGCTGGGGGAGCCATCAGAAAGTACTAGGAAAGAATGAGCTCCAGTAGCCAGACTTGAAGGATTTGTACTATTAGGTATAACAAAAGTTACCTGATTATTATTGAAGACATAAACTATGCCCGTGCCTTGAGGTGCGTTTGCAGTGGCTACAAAAATGGTTTGATTATTATCTTTTAAAGTCCATTTCCTACTTCTGGTAAATTGTTCATCCCCGCTAGCAGTGACACGGACTAGAAAACCTGTATCAGTAGCTGCTATAGACGCGGTAGGAGCACCACTACTATTAAGGGCTATTCCACTGCAGGCTGATTGAGCAGATACCGGAGAGGGGATAGTAAAAGTTAAAAAAAGAGCAAAAATAAAAAAAATTGCTTTAAAAATATTGGAGTTGGACATTAGTTTCAGCTTACCATAATTTTTGAGAAAGGGTCTAGGGTCTAGGGGTTAGGGTTTAGGGTGAATTAAGCTATTAATAAGTTTGTTTAACATTTTCTGGACTTCAGTCAGTAAATCATTAATTTCAGAGAAAACCTTCAGAGATAAAAAGCCTAATTCCTTGGCAAGCAATAGTTGGGTCTCAAGTTCTGCCCCAGATGCAAAAGCTGTCCTTACAAATTGAATGTATTCTTGTCTATGGGCTCTAGTGTATCCCTCAGCTATATTTGAAGGAATAGAAACAGCTGCTCTTCGCATTTGAGATGCCAGTCCATAAACTTCAGATTTAGGGAATCCACTAGTAGCTTGATAAATCATTTTGGAAACTACAAATGATTTTTGCCAAACAATAAGTTCCTTGTAGGAGGTTAACATGATTTTATCTTATCATCTATGCTAAAATTTAGACCGCTCCCTATGAAGAAGATTCTACTGCTCTTTTTTTTCATGTTTACCCTTTTGGCTATACCCTATTGGCTAAACCCTACCTTGGCTGATGAAATAGAAGACCTTCAAAAGCAGATTAATGAGCTTAACAAAGCCAGAGAGCTGTCTGTCAATGCCACCAAGCCCCTTGAAGGTCAGCTTGAGGGATTGGAAAGACAGCTGGCTCAAATTCAGGCAACTATAAATAATTTATCTGCCAATATTAAAAATAAACAAAAGGAGCTGGATATTAGAGAAGATAAAATTGCTCTTCAGCAGGCACTTTTGGAAAAAAGGGTCAGGGCATACTATATCCGCTCCTATTTAACAGATCCTTTGATGGTTATTTTATCTTCAATTCAGGCGGGTGATTTATTTAGAGAGTTGTCATACCGTCTGACTATTGCCAGGGAAGATAGACAGATCATAGCTTCTGTAACTTCAGAAGTAGTTGATCTTTTAACCCAGAAAAATAAACTGGAAAAAGATAAAAAAAGTTTGGCAGTACTGCAGGCTGATGTTGATAAAAATGCAGACTTTTTGAGCGGAGAGATTAAAAAGGCCAAAGCCTATCAGACAGATTTATCTGGTCAAATCACGGCATTAACTGCCAAACAGCAAGCTATTTTAGCTGCCAAGTCTGGTAACTTTACAACTTCTGTTGGAGATGTGCCCTTAGCTGATGATGTAAATTCCCGTCCGGATTTTAATCCAGGATTTTCTCCAGCTTTTGCTGCCTTTTCCTTTGGAGGTTATACCCATAGAAACGGAATGAGCCAATACGGTGCTAAAGGAAGAGCAGAAGCAGGTCAATCTGCAGAAACTATTCTAGCTGCTTATTATCCAGGAGCAACTTTAAATAAAGGTTATTCAGTCCCAGCAACTATTAATGTAACAGGGTATGGAAGTAAAGCTTTTGAAGATGAATATATGAAAAGAATTTATGAAATGCCAAACTCATTCCCCAAAGAGGCTCTAAAAGCTCAGGCTGTAGCAGCTAGAACTTATGCCATCAGACAAGGAGGCTCAATTTGTGCTACAGAATCTTGTCAGGTTTATAAAAATTCTAATAAAGGAGGAGCTTGGGAGGAGGCAGTTAATGAAACGAGAGGTTGGGTTTTGGAAGGTGGTTCAAATGCCCAATATTCCTCTACAACAGGAGGATATGGAAACAATTCTGGATGGGATACAAAATGCGGAAGTAGAAATTGCTGGACAGGAGATGCTTATGAGAAATTAGCAGGTTCTCCTTGGTTTTATAAAGGTTGGTATAGGGATAGAACCGGAGCAAATTGCGGTCGGTCCCATCCTTGGCTAAATAACGAGGAGATATCAGATATTTTAAATGCCTGGATTATTTATCAAGCTAATGATAGCAGGGATAGAATTTCTCCGGTTGATACTTCCTGCTGGAGTGGTAGCCCATTCTCTATTTCAGAAATGAGGAATAAAGCAAATGAACATGGGGGTGCAGTAACTGCTGTTTCTTCCGCCTCTGTTGTTTATTCTGATTCAGGAGTGACAGCAAATGTAAACTTCTCAACTAATAGGGGGTCGATTACTATTTCTGGAGCTGATTTTAAATATATTTTTAACTTACGGGCGCCAGGATACATCTCCATTAAATCCCCTTTATTTAATATGGAAAAGAAGTGACGAGCGAAAGTGAGTCATCCCGATGAAAATCGGGATCTATATATAGATTCTGACTTTCGTCAGAATGACAATTGAGGTATACTCCAATTGTCATGTTTCCATCATATCTTGAAAATCCGACACATTTGCGTTTTGAAGG
>MFCV01000039.1 GCA_001777015.1 Candidatus Daviesbacteria bacterium RIFCSPHIGHO2_02_FULL_36_13 | reverse complement strand
TTACCTCTTCTTAAGAGACAAATTTTACCTTTTTCGCAGAAAACAGGCAAGCTCTGCTTAGGACTTTTGGGGATTATTGTCTAGTCAAACTTATTAGCACTTGGATAGGATCTAACACCTAGTTTTTCAGGGATAACATAACCACCTATTTCAAACATTAGGGATCTGAGAGTTGGAGGAATGAATAAAGACTGAGGAGGTTGAGCTGCTTTTGCAGGAGAATTCTCCTGATTTACTACACCTCTATTTCCAACAAAAGCTGAAGCAAGAATAAGTACTCCTAAAGCCACCCTGATATTTCTCCATCTTTCTTTCATACCCAAATTATACCAAATAGAAAATTATATAGTATAATCGGACTATGGCTGGAGTTGGAGATTGGAAACATATTAAAAAGGCTGAGTGCCCTCATATAGCTGATCTAAAAGAGGACACCACCTCAGAAAAAGATGCTTGTGAAGTTTGTGGTTTTAACGAAGACTTAAGGATTTGTTTAACCTGCGGCAAAGTTTTTTGCTGTGAATCACACAATGCTCACAATACCGAACATTTTAAAAGCTCAGATCACCCTTTTGTAAAACCTCACAAATGTGACTACAACTGGCTCTGGTGCTATAAATGTAATGCCTTCTTAGAATTTTAGATCACCGCAGGAGACATAGACTTTTGATTCAGCTGCTGATTTGTGAACATTTATACCAAGAGGAAGTTCAGTTTTTAACTTGGCAAATGTAGTATCAAGAATTGTTTCAGACATACCATTTACAGGAGAGTTAAGAGGATGCAGTACTGCCCCCACATCAGGACAAGCTCCTTTATGAATATGCGCAGGCTGGGCAGCATCCTTTGGTGCACCTGTTAGCTTAAGTGTTACTTTTACTTTCCCATTAGCTTCAGTTAATGTAGCTGTACCTGACTGGCTTGATTCATTCTGTTCTGAAAGATTGACTAATATGTCTGAAGGACTTGCTGAGAGACTGGCTGAAGGGCTGGTTACTTTTATGACAGTTGTTGATGCTGGTTGAGTTTGTTTGTTATTAAAAAACATCATATACCCTAAACCAAGTACTGCTAATACCACAAGTCCTAAAATTAGATTTTTGATCATTAATATAACAATCTCACTTTCAATTTATTTTGTCAAGCATTTATAAAGTATTTTTGAAAAATTCTACTGTTTTCTGCATAGCTTGAGTAAAACTTAGTCCACTTATATTGTGTCCTCCGTTGGGATATTCAAAAAGCTCATGTGGGATTTTAGTTTGATCTAAGATCTTCATTAAATCCCTACTGTATCCAATATTAACAACATCATCATCAATAGCATGATGTAACTGGATCGCACCTTTTATATCCCCTAGATAATTTGTTGGGGCGACTTGTTTCCAGAAAGCATTATCTTTATTAAACTCCCCATGTACACTAAAAAGTTCCTGTCTTCTTTTTTGCCTTTGAGAAGATAATTCAGGAGGTCTATAACTATTATCACTTAGTCTGTATTTTACAAAATCCTCATATGAATAAACTGCCCCTGCCCAAATAACTACTGCTGGAATTTCAGGCTTTGAAGCAAAAGATCTTAAAACTACATTGCCTGCCATAGAGTGTCCCCAAAGTCCAATTTTATTTACAAAATCTGATGAATCTAAGGCAGACAAAGCTGATAGAGCATCAATAATATAATCAGGAGAATAATAAGCTCCGCCGCCCTCTCCTTCTGAATCTCCATGTCCTCTTAAATCTATTTTAAAAACTACAATTCCATTCCTGGCTAAAAAATCTACATGATCAATATATTTTTCTGTTGTTTTATATAGAGTTGGAGGAATATATCCATGAATAAAAACAATAGCAGGGAATCCTCCTTCTGGCATATCACCTTTAGGTTTTGTTAAAAGTCCATTAATTTTTAATCCATCTGAGGTATAACTAGTTAAATAGGAAGTGTAACTACCATTTTCTGAAATTTTCTCAAGTTCACCTAAATTGGATTTATATTCTCTACTTCGTAAATAAGGAATAGTCATTTCATAAAAAGGAGTAGGAGTTGGGCTGGCTTTAAATACAAAAGACTGCTCTATACTTTGAGGAACCTTGTAATTTTTTAGGAGAAAGATTGTTCCAAATATTAAACCAATAAAAATTAATATGGCAGCAAAACGCATATTGACAGATTTTACCATAAGCTGTAATGATGTAAGTATGGATATTACGGTCAATTTTGTATTAGTTTTAGGCTACTTAGGCTAATGTCCTACAATAAACTAACCCCTCAGGAAAAAGATATAATTGAGGACAAAGGTACCGAGGCCCCATTTACCGGTGAGTATGATGATTTCTACAAAGATGGAAGATACATCTGTAAAAAATGTAATGCTTCACTTTTTTCATCAGAGTCAAAGTTTGATGCAGGATGCGGCTGGCCCTCATTTGATGATGAGTATCCCAATTCATTAAAAAGAATTCCAGATGCTGATGGGCAAAGAATAGAAATTCAGTGCGCTAATTGTAATGCTCACCTGGGTCATGAATTTAAAGGGGAACATTTAACCGAAAAGGATACAAGACACTGCGTCAATTCCCTTTCAATCCGTTTTATCCCTAGCGGGTAAAATATTTATAGACAGCCAAAGATATATCTGCTATTCTATCATCTGCAGCTTTTGGAATAGCAGTATCTGCTAAAACAACAATAATATAATCTCCTTTGGAGGTTAAGACAATTCCTCCGTCATGAGAGAAAGAATAAATTTCTCCTGTTTTGTGAGCTATAACTGTTTCTGCCGGTAATTTTTGAGGCAATTTATTATTAAGCTGCTGTTTACTTAAAAGCTCAAGCATTTGTTTTGTATACTCTCCCTCTATCAATCTTCCGTTGTATAATTTCTCGAAGAAAAGCAAAATATCAAAAGCTGTTGTTTTTGGAGAATCACCATCTGTCCCAACTTTAGATTCTTTGAAACCATTATCCTTTAAATATTTTTCAACTGAAGATAATTTTACTTTTTCTGTTAGAAGCATAGCAGCATAGTTGTGGGAAATTGTAATCATCTGGTTTAAGGCATTTTTAACACTTAATGTAATGCCTCCTTCCTTAAGTTCTGCATCCTCTTGAGATATCCCAAACTTGTTGTTTAGATAGGGTATGGTTTTACTTAAAACATCTTCCTCTTTTAAATCTCCTTTTTTAATCTGATTAAATACCTCTCCCATAACCCAAAGTTTATAAAGGCTGGCAGCCTCAAAAACTCTATGTTCATCAAGATAATAACTTTTGCCTGTTTTTAAATTTTTAACAGCTATAGAATAAGTGCCTGTTGATCCCTCCAAAGCTTTATTAATACCTTTTTCCAAAGAACTATTTTGTTTTAAGTTTTCTAAATTAAGAATCGGAGAAATTAGAACTGTTGAAAAACCGCCGGTTAAAAATTTAAAAAAATTGAAGATAAAAACTACAAATATTCCTAAGATAAAACAACCTATTAAAAACCTAATCCATCTTCGAAGGCGCATAAAAGAGAGTATAATATTACCATATGTGGAAGGCTATAATTTTACTTTTAATTTTAATAACCATTGCTATAGTTGTCACAAACAATAAATCCGAAAAAGTAGCCCCACCACTCTCTAGTCCTTCCCCTACTCAGACAACTTCCAAAGATACTTCTAAAACACAGGTCATAGCTTCCAACCTAGAAGTACCTTGGGCCTTAGCCTTTTTACCTGACAATTCTATTTTAGTAACTGAACGTAAAGGCACTGTAAGAATAATTGACAAAAATGGTAATCTTTCAGAAAAGCCCCTGGCTACAATTCCTGTTAAGCAAACTGGTGAAAGCGGGTTACATGGAATTACCATTGATCCAAAATATAATGACAATCATTATGTTTATCTTTATTACACATACTCTTCAAAAGACAATAACTCTCTAAATAGAGTTTCCAGGTTTGTTTTTGACTCAAAAAGCTTAGAAGATGAAACTGTAATTGTTGATAAAATCCCAGCTTCCATTTTTCATGACGGAGGACGAATAAAATTTGGACCTGACGGATTTTTATATATTACAACTGGTGATGCCCAGGAACCATCTTTATCTCAGAACAAAAATTCCTTGGCTGGAAAGATTTTAAGAGTCAAGAGTGATGGCTCAGATCTAAAGGTTTATTCACTAGGCCACAGAAACCCTCAAGGAATAGCTTTTGATGATAAGAATCGACTTTGGGAAGTTGAACACGGACAATCAGCAACTGATGAACTTAATTTAATAGAAGAGGGTAAAAATTATGGATGGCCTACTATTAGAGGCATTGAAGAAAAGGACTCACTAGTAACTCCTATTTTGCAAAGTGGTTCAGAAACCTGGGCCCCTGCGGGTCTAGCTTTTTTAAATGGATCTTTATATTTTGGGGGATTAAGGGGCACTGCTCTTTTCCAATATAATATAGAAGCAAAAGAGTTTAAAATTTATTTCAAAGGCGAGTTTGGAAGAATAAGAGATGTAGTCTTAGGACTAGACAATATGTTATATATCACAACCAGTAATAGAGACGGCAGAGGGGTAGTAAATTCAGGTGATGATAAAATTATCAAAGTTGATCCAACAAAACTATAGTGGTATATTAGGAAGATGAAACCTGACCGTTCTACGAAAAAGATCACATACTCTCAGGTTGGTGATGATTACGGTACTAAAGACCCCATTAAAAAATTAGCTCAAACTGCAGCCGCTTCCACTTCCAAAAATCTCAAAAATGGCTTGATAGAGGTATCTGAAACTAGAGGTGAATCTGCATATGTTTGGAAACAAGGTGATGTTTTTATGGCATCAGTTATTGAAGGTTTAGGAACTAAAAATTTAGTAGCTGACAATACAAGAAAAATCACAGGTAAGACCTACTATGACATCATTGGTCACGATACTGTTGCCACAATTATCAACGACTTAATAACAGTCGGGGCAAAACCTCTAGTAGTACATGCTTATTGGGCAATTGAAGATAATAGTTGGCTGCAGGATGAAGAACGCATGAAGGATTTAATTGCAGGGTGGAAATCAGCTTGTGATTTAGCAGAATGTTCCTGGGGAGGTGGTGAAACCGCTACAGATAAAGGAGTTATTGAAAAAGATACAGTGGATTTAGCAGGATCCGCTGTAGGAATTATTACAAACGACAAAAGGTTAATAACGGATAAAAAATTAATTGTCGGGGACAGAATTCTACTTTTAAAAAGTAACGGTGTAAATGCTAATGGCATTTCTCTAACAAGAGCTGTGGCAGAAAAATTAGAGCAGGGTTATGGTACAAAACTTAAAGATGGCACTCTGTATGGAGAGGCAATCTTAACTAAAACAAATATTTATGCAAAATTAATTCAGGGTTTATTGGATGGGAATGTTGATATCCACTATATCTCAAACATTACTGGTCATGGACTTAGAAAAATCATGAGATCTAATCGAGATTTCATTTATGTCATAGAAGAACTATTTGAGCCACAAGAAGTTTTTAATTTTATCCAAGAAAACGCCGGTCTTGCTGAAAAAGAAATGTATGAAACTTATAACATGGGACAGGATTATGCTATTTTTGTGTCCCCTTCAGATATTGCAAAAGCCCAAGAAATTATAAAGACAAATGGGTTTGAAAGTTTAGATGCAGGATTTCTTGAAGCTGGTGAAAGAAAAGTTGTACTAAAACAAAAAGATATTACCTTTGAAGGAAGTTCTTTAGACCTCCGCTAAATCTCTATCATCATGTGTTTGATGTGCCTTAGGAATAAGTTTCTCACTCATGGATGACCCATCATAAATACACTCTATAGCCTCTGCTAGAAGTTTTGCAATCGATGTAACTATAAGTTTTTTGCTATTTTTCATTTCTTCTCGTAAGGGCACTGAATCAGTTATAAAAATCTTCTCTATTGGCGACTCTTCAATTCTTTTTGGGGCAGGTCCTGAAAATAATCCATGAGTGGAAGCAGCACTTATGCTTTTTGCCCCACGCTCTTTAATAAGGTTTGCTGCATTACAAAGTGTACCTGCTGTATCGATCATATCGTCAACGATCAAAACATCCTTACCTTTAACATCTCCAATCATGTCCAAGGCTTCACTCTCATTATTTTTATCCATATCTCTCTCTTTAAAAACTGTGGCAATACCTTCTGCGTCTAAAAGTTCTGCATAAAAAGTAGCTTTTGGAACTCCACCTTTATCAGGTGAGGCTATAACTAAATTGGATGATTTAAAATGCTTCTGCAATTCCGGCAGAAGTGAATAACTGCCATATAAATTATCCCAAGGAATCTCTACAAATCCTGGTTCCTGTTCTGAGTGTATATCAATGGTTAAAATTCTGTCAGCCCCTGAGTATTCAATGAGTCTGGCAATAATTGAAGATGAAATAGGCACTCGGGGTCTATCTTTTCTATCTTGCCTTGAATATCCAAAGTAAGGAATTATTGCAGTAACCTCTGAAGCTGAAGATCGCTTTGCTGCATCAATTATTAAAAATAATTCTATAATACTGGAATCAACCGGAGGACAAGTAGGTTGAATTATAAATACATCTCTTTTTCGAAGATTTTCAGGGATGATAACTCTCTTTTCGCCATCTGCAAAAACAGAAACAGTCTCACCTACATCTTTTCCTAAAATCTTAGCAACATCCTGAGCAAGTTTTAAATTTGCTGTACCTGTTAATAATACAAATCCGTTATTGTTAGGCATAAGCTTAGAAAATTATACCATTAAATTATCTTTGATTCTCTTGCTGACATTTTTGGTTAAATCAGGTGTAAACTTTTTTCCTGTAATTTTTTCATAAATTTCCATATAAAGTGAGCTCATTTTAGCAATAAACTTAAGGGGCATCTTGGGGATCTTACCTTCCCCTTTGTAACCATGATCTTTAAACCAAATTCGGAGAGTCTCCTTATCATAGCTTTCAGGTTCCAGACCTTTTTTCAGTCTATCTTTATAACTTTTTTTAATCCAATATCTTGAAGAATCAGGAGTATGCATCTCATCTATTAATATAAGTTTTCCTTTATCATCTAAACCAAATTCATATTTTGTATCAACCAAAATTATTCCAGCTTTATCACAAATCTTTTGCCCTCGCTCAAATAAAGCCAATGTGACTTTTTTCATTTGTTTCCATATTTTGGGGTCAACGATTTTTTTCTTTAAGATATCTTTCTCCGCTAATCTTTCATCATGCAACCCAAAATCTGCCTTGGTAGTTGGAGTTATTACATTTTCCGGAAGTTTTTGATTTTTCTTTAATCCCTCTGGAAATTTTATTCCATAAATCACTCTTTCCCCTTTTTCATAACTACCCCAAATGGATGTATCTGTAACTCCGGTTATATATCCTCTGACAACCATTTCAATCGGGATTAATTTACACTCTTTAACTATTAATACATTAGGATCTGGCATGGAGATTAAGTGATTTGCAACTATATCTCTCGTTTTCTCAAACCAGAAGACAGAAAGTCGGGTTAGCACTTGTCCTTTAAATGGAATATATCCTAGAACTTTATCAAAAGCAGATTGTCTGTCTGTTGTTATGAAAACTCTTTTGCCTTTTGAGATATAAATATCTCTAACTTTTCCTTGAGTTTTTTTGCCAAGACCTGATATATTAACTGTTTTTAGGGCATTTGGAATATTTTCAATTATTTTTTTTGTACTAATCATTTCTTGCTGGACAGATACCCTTCAACCCCTAATTCTTGAAGCTTTGCAGCTTTTTCTTCTATACTAATTGAAAGTTTATTTTTATAATCTACCATTTTTTTCTCTAAAGCGGGATCTGAGGTTGCTAAAATCTGCACAGCTAAAAGTCCGGCATTTTTGGCATTATCTATCCCTACTGTTGCCACAGGAATACCTGATGGCATTTGAAGTGTTGCCAACAGAGCATCCTGACCTTTAAGAGGTCCGCCTCCCAAAGGAATTCCAATAACAGGCAAAGGAAAGTGAGCCGCTACCACTCCTGCTAAATGTGCAGCAAGTCCTGCCCCACAAATTATTACTTTTACTCCACTAGTTTGTGCATCTACTACAATTTCTTTTGTTCTTTCAGGTGATCTGTGTGCAGAAGAAATTGTTATTTCACTTTCTACTCCAAACTCATCCAATATTTTCCTTACCTCATTCATTATTTCTAGTTCTGAATCTGATGCAGAGATGATGACGACTTTTTTCATAATTTTATTATATAAAATTTCAAGCTTTGCTTATAGGCTTTTTAAGTTACCAATTTTTTTGGCAATTGTCAAAGCTTTACTTTGTGCACTACCAGTATGATTCTTTGCATCCATGAGTTTTAGTATTTCTTCACTACTTAAATATTTACCAATCTCTTGATTGCTCATTATTAAATCTTCCATGGGATTTCCCTCCCCATCTTGTATTGCCTCCCAAGCTTTCATAGAAATCTCACGTAATACCTCATGCATCATTTGTCTATCAGCACCTTTTTTGACTGCCTCAATTATTATTCCTTCGGATGCTGAAAATGGAAAATATGTTTCTAGATTTTTATGAATTCTCTTTTCATTAATAATTAATCCTTCAACAATATTATTAGTAGAGGTAAGCATCTCATCTATGCTTAAAAACATTTCAGGAATTGCTATTCTTCTATTTGCAGAATCATCCAAAGTCCTTTCAAGCAACATATTGGATGCATTATCCCAAGAAGTTCTTCCTAAATTTACAACCAGTCTGGAAAGTGAACAAATCTGTTCACTCTTGATTGGATTTTTCTTAAAGGGCATGGCGGAGGAACCAACCTGAAGACTACCGAATGGCTCCTGCCACTCTCCAAAATTTGTTGACTGCATTATTCTTAAATCAAAAGCAAATTTATTTAAACTTTGCGCAATAGAAGAAAGAAGATTAGAAACTAATAAATCAATTTTTCTTGGGTATGTTTGATTGGCAATATCAATTGCCTGAATTCCCAAACTATCCATTACTATCTTTTCCATTTCTTCAGCACCCTGAGCATCCAAAAGTTTTACATACGAAGCAGATGTTCCAACTGCACCTTTCATACCCTTAGCTTTTAAATTCTTTTTAACAAATTCCAATTGTTCCAAATCCATTAATAAATCCTGGGCAGTAAAGCTAAATCTATATCCTAAAGTTGTGGGCTCTGCTGTTTGAAGATGAGTATAACCCATACAAGTAAAGTCCGAATATTTTTCAATCTGTTTACCAAAGGTTTTCAGTAAATTAACTAGCTCTTTTTCCACCAAACTAAGGGCTTCAGAAATTCTGATTGTTTCTGCATTATCATTAATGTCCATGGAGGTTGCTCCCAGATGAATTTTTCCTCCCCCAATTTTTGCTTTTTCTGCAAATTCCTTAATAGCGGCAACAACATCGTGTCTGGTATCTTTTTCAATTTCCCAAATTCTTTCTATATCAAGGTTTTCTTGATGTTTTTCTAAATCAGACAATTCTTCTTTAGAAACTAAGCCTTGCTTATGCTGAGCAGATGCCAACTCCACCCAGATTTTTCTCCAAAGCTTATATTTATTTTCCTCTGAGAATATGGTTCTCATTTCATCAGATCCATATCTCCAAGAAAAAGGGCTTGTATATCTTGAATAGTCTTTCATATATTAATGTCTAAATGATCTCCTTCCTGAGAATACCATAGCAATACCTGCTTTGTCTGCGGCCTTAATTGAAAGTTTATCGTTAACAGATCCACCCTGCTCTAAAATGGCGGCTATGCCATAATGTGCAGCTAAATTTACACTGTCATCAAAAGGGAAAAAACTATCAGAAATTAAAATTCCACTATTATTAAATTCTCCTGCCTGCTCTAAAGCAATTTTTGTAGCCCCAACTCTTGATGTTTGACCAGATCCAATTCCGCGGGTCATTGGAATTTCTTTATCTACAACCAATACTGAATTTGATTTAACACTCTTGACACACTTTATTCCAAATTTCATTTGTTCTAATTGTTTTTTATTAGGCTTAACTTTTGTCACCACTTTCCAATCCTTATAGCTTTCCTCAATATTGTCATCAAAATCCTGCAATAATATTCCACCTGCAAAATATTTTAGGTCCCAATTTTCAGATCTATTTTCTGGAATTTCATTAAATGTATAAACACCCATACTTTTTCTGGTTTTCTTTAAAAGGTCTAAAGCGTCGTCACTAACAGAAGGTACTGCCACAATATCTATGTTGCTTTCGCTTTCCTCCTTAAAAGCCGCCACAATCTTGGCAGTAGCCAAATCCATTTCCCTGTTTAAAACAATGACGCCCCCGAATGCAGAAACCGGATCTGCCTTAATAGCTCTATCCAAAGCTTCCTGTGCATTTTTTCCAATAGCAATTCCACAAGGGCTTAAATGTTTTATAACAGCTGCGGAGGGTTCTTTAAATTGTCTGACAGTTTCTAGCCCTGAATAAATATCTCCAATATTTGTCCCGGATAAGTCTCTTCCCCAAAGTTTTTTTAATCTAGAAAGTGGTGAATTTGTTTTGGGCATTATATAAAATGATCCTTTTTGGTGTGGATTTTCTCCATATCTTAAGTCACTGACTTTTCTGATAGGAACAGTCAACTCTTTTGGAAATCTATCATCTGAAAAATAATTTCCAATTAAGGAATCATACAGTGACAGATGATAAAAGGCTTTTCCAGCCAATTCTTTTCTTAAAGTCCCATCCAATTTTCCATCTTCCATCAACTTCCCAATTTTTTTATAATCTTCAGGATCCACCACCACCAAAACACTTTCGTGATTTTTGGCAGCAGACCTAATCATGGTCGGTCCACCAACATCAATTGTTTCAACTCCCGGCTTTTCCTCAAATGGATAAAGATTGCAAACCACCACATCAATTTGGGGAATGTTTAATTTTTCTGCCTGATTAACATGGGATTTATTTTTTCTATCAAATAAAATTCCTGATTCTATTTGAAAACTGATGGTTTTCATTCTGCCATCAAATGAATCTCTTGGATTTCCGGTTACTTCTTCTATGGGAGTTACATCAATTCCATTTTTCTTCAGTTCTTCAAATGTTCCACCTGTGGAAATAATTTTAAAGCCATTTTTGACTAGGGTTTTTGCAAAATCCGAAATGCCTGTTTTATCATAAACTGACAGAAGAGCATATCGGTTACTCATCTTAGGTTAAAACCTTTCCTAACTGATTTTTCTCAATAGCTTCTTTAATTTCCATAACCACTCTTTTTCCCATAGAAATATTTTGTCCATATAAATATCCAGAATATGGTGTTGAGAAAATTCCGGGAGATCCTGGCATTCGAGGTGAAACATCAAATACAATTATCTCTTTCTTTGGAGGACCTGCTGTAATAACAGTTTGTAAACCAAACGGGCCTATGACTGGAACTCTTAATTTCTCACATGCTTCTACAAATTTTTCGCCCATATCAAAAGCATCCTCCAGAAGAGATTCCAAAACTGTTACAGCAATATGTCCTGCCTCCTCATATTTAACTCCGATTTTTTTCATAACTTCTTCTTCATAAATGGATGGCAATTTAGTTAAGCCTTCAATATTAGTCTGTCTCCTTGTATCAGTACCAATTAATTCTAATCTTTTATTCATCGGGGAATAAAAGAAATTAAAATTAGCTTGTACTCCAACAATAAACTCTTCAATAACAGCTGATTCAATTTGCTGCTCTGTAAATTTGCCAACACCCAATCCATGCTTTACCCCAATCTCATACTCGCCGTAAGATTCTGCAAAAAAGAATGCTCTCTCAAATCCTCTTTCCTTTTCTAAAACTTTTACAATAACTAACCTGTCTATATCTTTTGGATTTTTAAAAGTCTTTGGTGTCTTAATTCCAGCCTTTGCCAATAAATCATATTGGTTTGGTTTTTCATCTCTTTCTTCAAATCTTAATAAAAACTTATTGCCAAACATAGGAACCTTAAATTTATTTTCAATGGCATTATAATCATTAATGTAAACTTCGAATGATCTGTGAGGAATGAATATGGAATTTCTTTTTAGAAGTTCTTTTTGAATCTTTTCACTTAAAATCTCTTTGAAATCATCCAGTACTATTACTTCATCAACGCAACCCATTTCCCCGTTTGATGCATAATAATCTTTATAAGTTTTTTCTCTTCCTTTTTTACAAATAACCAAAGTCTTGAAACCAAGATCTTTGGCACCGCGGCATACATCTAAGGCTGAGTGAGAACCTAGAACTGCAATGGTGTAGTTTTTCATTTTAATCCAATACCTCCTTAAGTTTATTTTTAGAAATTGCATCTTTAATCTCTCTGGCAATTCTTCTGCCAGTAGACATTGGTTCATCATAAAGTAGATATGTATAGGGTGAACCATTAATAAAAAAGTTTGTTCCTGCCACAATCCTGGCAGAAATTTCTATCACATAAATCTCTTCAGTAGAGGTAATAATAGTTTCTAAACAAAATGGCCCAAAAAGCCCTTTAGAATCTATTAGCTTTTGTGAAGTTTTAACAACCCTTTCTGCCATCTCCACTGCCACTGCGATCATTGATTCCCTTACAGCCATTGGAATATTGGCAACAACCTCAAATGACGGCTCTATATTTAATCCTCTTTGATTTTTAGCAGGGATTCTACCCAAAGAATCAACATTTGTTTCATATCTTTTATCAACACTCATAAGTTCTACCTTTTTAGTTAAAGGTGAATAAAAGAAATGAAAATAAACAGGAACTCCAATAACATATTCCTGAACCATAAACCGCTCCTCGGAAAAAGTTTTTAATTTTGCGTCTAATTCTTTTTGATTTCTGGCAGTAAAATATCCTTTTCCTCCAGCAGCTCCGTAGGACTTAACAATAACTGACCTATCTATCTTATCTCCCTTTTTAAATCTCCTGGGAACTTTAATGCCTGATTTTTCCATCCATTCCCTTTGCATTTTCCTGTTTTCTTCCCAATCTAAAACTTTTTTGTTACCAAAATATGGAACCTTCATTTTCTTATTTTCATCCATCCCAAGATATGCCACAAAGGATCCATGGGGAATAATTATGCAGTCTTTTTTAAGGAGTTGTTTTTCTAATTTTGGAAAATCAGACCACTTATTTATTATTATAATTTCATCAATAAAATTTGTGTATGAAGAATAAAGTCTTTCTCTATCAGGAGTACAAACAACTAAAGTTTTAAAACCCTCATCTTTTGCCCCTTTGAGGATTTGCAGGGCAGAGTGAGATCCAAGCGTTACAATTGTGTTTTTCAAGTATCCCATAATTCATTATATTAAATTATTGAATTTAAGTCAAATACTTGCTAAACTTATGTCTTCTTCAACATGAAGAACAATGTATCTGTAATTATTGGAACACAATGGGGTGATGAAGGTAAAGGAAGATTAATAGATCTTCTCTCCAAAAATGCAGACTTCGTTGTAAGATTCAACGGCGGTAACAATGCCGGCCACACAATTATCGTTGATGGTAAAAAATACCCATTCCACTTAATCCCCTCTGGAATTTTAAATCCAAAAGCTAAAGCTGTTATAGGAAATGGAGTTGTTTTAGATTTAGAAGTTTTAGCACAAGAATTAAAGATGCTTGAAGAGGATAGGATTAAACTTAAAGATAGATTTTTTATCTCAGACAGATGTCATCTTATCCTTCCCTACCACAAAGCTTTAGACCAAGCTTATGAAAATGCCAAAGGTGATAAAAAAATTGGAACAACAGGACGGGGAATTGGTCCAGTTTACGGCGATAAAGTTTCTTATAATGGTATCCGGGTTTACGAGTTAGTTAGGTGGGACTTATTTGTAGAGAAATTTACCTTTCAGGCAAATATAAAAAATGAGATTTTAAAAACTTTTACAGTTGCTGAAATAGACATTAAAAAGGAATTAGAAAAGTTTAAGAAACTTAGAAATATTATCCTCCCTTATGTAACAGATACTTTCCAATTACTTCAGGGAGCACTAAAAGAAAACAAAAGGATTTTAATGGAAGGGGCACAAGCAGTTTTACTAGATGTTGATTTTTCAGCTTATCCTTTTACCACAGCTTCCAATACTGTTCCTGGAGCTATAAATACAGGTGCTGGAATTCCAGCTCAAACTTTAGGAAAAGTTATGGGAGTTATGAAGGCATACACCACCAGAGTCGGAGGAGGTCCATTCCCTACGGAATTAATTGACAATGTTGGGGATCAAATAAGAGAGACTGGAAAAGAATTTGGAACAACAACAGGAAGACCAAGAAGAGTTGGGTGGTTAGATTTAGAGGCAGTTAAATTTTCCTGTGAAGTTTCCGGCATTACAGAAATTGGAATGACAAAAATTGATGTTTTAAGTGGATTAAAAAATCTTAAAGTTGGTATAGGATACAAATTAAATGGAAAATCCATTCCCTATTCCAGCTGTGGTTATAAAGAATTGGATGAAGTGAAAGTTACCTATAAAACTTTGCCTGGTTGGAATGAAGATATAAGAGGTGCAAGAAAGTTTTCTGATTTACCAAAAACTTGTCAGGAGTATGTAAAATTTATAGAAAAGTTTTTAGGAGTAAAAATTAGTATTGTCTCAGTCGGTCCTCAAAGAGAAGAATTTATTGATTTAAGAAAATGATAAAAGTTCTTCTTTTTGATTTTTCAAGAACTCTTATTCATCCTAGGCCTAGTTCTTTTACAGGAAAATTAAATGATTTATATAGAGATGCTACCTCTAAGAAGAATTTTAATTTTTACAACAATTTCTATTTAAATCGGGAACTTCTGGATTTTATAAAAGCTTTAAAAGATAAATACACTTTGGCGATTTATACAACAGATACTCTTCAAAACGATCCTGCTGTTAAACCAACTCTTGATGAAATATTCAAATTTGTTTTTGCAGCCAATGATTTAAATATTAGTAAAAGAGAATCTCCTGGGTACATTGTGATTGCGGAGAAATTAAAAGTTAATCCAGAGGAAATTTTATTCGTAGATGATCTACTTGCAAACGTGGAAGCTGCTCGAAAAGCAGGCTTACAAATAATTCAATTTACTAACAATAAAAAATTATTCACTGAACTCAAAAATAAGCTTTCCTAACTGTGCTTGTAGCGATTATTCGAATAGTCGAATTAAAGAGCAGATAATTTTCTTTGGCGTTTGGATAAAACTTTACCCCTCTTACTTTTCTGCTCCCAAGTTAAAGAACCATATCTTTTAGGACCAGACATTTTTATAAGTATTTCATCTAAAGTATTGAAAACGTTCTCTATTTTTTCCTTAGTAAGAATTTTATTTACTGCCTTCGTGTACCCTGGTGCACCAACTAATAACTGTTTATGAACAGTACCTACTGTTGAGGTGGAAACTTTTAATGTTTCATCTATATCTCTATAGTTGTATCCCCTAGTCAAAAGTACAGCTATTGCAAGTCTTTTGGAAAACATAACTTGTTCTGTATAGGACAGAAGACTAACTAAAAATTCATGAATACCTTCTGGTTTTTTTAAAGTAGCTAAATAATCCCAAAATATTTCAAAAATTCTTTCTTCAATTTCCGGATCTATTCTTCTTCTGGAGATTCTTCCCATCTTGTATTAATTATTCGAATAATTAATACAAATTGTCAATAAGGCTATTTTAATTAGTCCTCAAAGAGAAGAATACATTAACCTTTAGCAATAGCTGGTTTTGATACTCCGCCTAATACTTCTCTTCTAAAAACATCATGATTTATTGAAATTGCTTTGGCAAATTTAGCAAAGTTTTTGTCCCCAGCATCAAAAGATGCCTCTTCATCAGCTTTTATTCCCACTATACTACCTACCCATCCTAAAAGCGCTCCTCCCATGGCAAAAGCTGGAATAGCTAAACCTGTACCTACGGCTGAACCCACAACAAATCCTCCAAAACCAGGCACAAGCAAAGATCCGACCCTTATTGATAATTTCCTACCATGATGATGTTTATGTTCAAATTCATGAGCTACCACCCAACCCAATATACCCGGTGCTGCTCTTTCTAAAAGTCTGTCAAATAATTGTTTTGCGTGATCAACAGATTCTTCGCGGGAAAGCTTAACTGTTTCACCGTCTTTTTTAAATTCAAACCCTTCTTGAGCTTGATCTCTATATCGGTTTCTTCTATCTCTATTACCAGAATATATATGTAAATATTTGCCTTTATTGTTTAATTGTTGATATGGGGCTTCCATTGGATTAAGTAAATATCTCACTCTGTACAAAAAGTCTTTTAATCTATTCGGGCTTTCTGATACCGCATCTAATCCATCTTGTTCTTCCTGTCTATGTCTTCTTAAGCTTTTTATCACTTCATCCTGGTATAAAACTACTTCGTTTTTATAGCCATTAAAATGAGCTATTTCTCCCGTATCAGCTTTGTTGGAAATTACCACATTAGAAACTACGGATCTAGAATATCCACTCTCTTGTATAGCTTGTGCTAAAAGAGTTCCATCGATATTAAAAAGTGCATTTTCAGGGGTTAATTCTCCTTCATATCTTACATTCAGAGGTGGATATTTTACTCCCTCACTAGTACCTGCAGGTGCCTCAGACATATACTTTTATTTTAAACTATTCCCATTCCATAGTGGCAGGGGGTTTGTTGGTGATGTCGTAAACCACTCTATTAACTTCTGGTATTTCATTGACAATCCTTGTTGAAATTTTATCTAGAAGTTTATAATCCAATTTTGCAAAGTTGGCACTCATTGCATCTGTTGCCTCAATTGCCCTAATTGCTATTGTTTCCCCATATGCTCTTTCATCTCCCCTAACTCCTGTTGTTTTAATTCCAGTAAAAACAGCAAAGGCTTGCCAAAGTTTAATACCATCTAGTTCATCTGTGACAATTTTATCTGCCTTTTTTAACAAATCTAACTTTTCTTCAGTTACCTCTCCAATAATTCTGACAGCAAGACCAGGTCCTGGAAATGGTTGTCTTTCTGTTATAGATTCTGGTAACCCTAAGATTTCTCCAATCTTTCTAACCTGATCTTTATAAAAATTTCTTAAAGGTTCTATAAGTACTAAATTCATATTTTCCGGAAGTCCTCCAACATTATGATGAGACTTAATTCTCACAGCGTGAGAAGAGGATACCCCAGTTTCTGAACTGGGTATACTCATTGTCTTTGCATGCTTGGATCCAGCACTTTCAATAACATCAGGATATATTGTTCCCTGTACCAGAAACTTCGCACCAAGGCTTTTACCGCCGGAGGCGGGGCGAGCTGCCTCTGCCTCAAAACAATCTATAAAAGTTTTTCCAATAGCTTTCCTTTTTTCTTCAGGATCCCTAATCCCTTTTAATGCATTCAAAAATTCCTTTTTGGCATCTACAATTTTGACATTCATTTGGTAGTGTTCTTTAAAAACATGATCCAGGTTTTCTGTTTCACCCTCTCTCATTAAACCAGAATCGATATAAATAGATTCCAGATTTTCACCAATGGCCTTGTGAACCAGTAAAGCCGCAACAGATGAATCAACCCCACCAGATAATGCACAGATCGCTTTCTCATCTCCTACTGAGTCCTTAATATCTTTAACCAGATTATTTACATAGTCTTCATTGATTTCTACTTTCTTAGGAGTAATTCCACAAATCTTTAAAAAGTTTTCTAAAATTTGTGTACCAAACTGCGTATGTACAACTTCAGGATGAAATTGAATGGCATATATTTTTTTACTCTTATTTTCTATTACGGCATGTGGGATGGTTGCTGTTACACCATATGTTTCAAACCCCTCAGGTTCTCTTACTACCTCATCCCCATGGCTCATCCAAACATTAGATTCCTGGGGTAGTCCAGAAAGTAATTGTGATTTATCAATATTTACTCCACTTAAAACAGCAGGTCCATATTCCTTTTTATTTCCCGACTTCACTTCTCCTTCTAAAAGATGTGCTATTAATTGTTCACCGTAACATATTCCTAAAATAGGAATTTCAAGGTTAAAGATTTTCTCATCAATAGTAGGTGAATCTTTTTCATAAACTGAGGCGGGTCCACCGGAAAATATAATCCCTTTTGGATTTTTATCCCTACTTCTATCTAAAGCTTCATCTGGTGAAACTATTAAACAATCCACACCAAGCTCTCTTATTCTTCTACCGATAAGATGTGCAGTTTGTCCCCCAAAATCAACTAAAATTATCATTTATCCTCCTTAACATAATTTACCATATCTTCAAAGATAAAAAGCCCATGAGGCTTGTCCTGAGCTTGTCGAAGGGTCTCTCTTCTCCAGTTTGGATATTGAGTGCTGTCAACAAATTTTTCCGGGTGTGGCATCATTCCCAATATTCTTCCTGTTGGATCTGTTACTCCAGCTATAGCATTTATAGATCCATTGGGATTTTCAGGATATTCTTGAGTGGGATTTCCAGACTCATCTACATATCTAAAAACTACTAAATTTTGATCCTCAATTTTTTTAATAACCGAAGGTTGCGAAAAGAATTTTCCTTCTCCATGATTAACTGCAAAATGTCCTTTATAAGAATTTTTTAAAAATACACATTTACTTTTTTCAGATTTTAGATCTATCCATCTACATTCAAAATGCCCGCTGTCATTATTATCTAAAGTTGCATCCATTTTTCCTAAATTTCCGAAAGGTAAAAGGCCTGTCCTAACAAGAGTTTGAAATCCATTGCAAATCCCAATAATTAATCCTCCTCCACTCTTAAATTTTTCTATCTCAGCTTTTAGAAAACTAATAAGTTCAATTGCTAAAATTTTTCCAGATGCAATATCATCTCCATAAGAAAACCCTCCAGGTAAAGCCAGGATATCAAAATCTTTCAAACTTCTGGATTTGTCTCTAAGTTCATTAACATGTACAAACTCAGGACTTCCCCCAACTTTCTTAAATGCATAAAAGAGTTCATTATCACAATTAGTCCCATCAGATTGTAGGATACAAACTTTCACCTGTTCCATCCGAATATCTCCTTCATTGGTTTACTCCATGCTTCTTGTAATTGCTTCATATCTGCACTGAATAATCCCTCAACTGATAACTTCTCATCTTTTGTAGTAGTACCCAAAATCTTGTAAGGTATTCCTTTAAATAATTCATTAGCAGTTTCTTCATTTTCTACTTCAACAATAAAACATCCAGCAGTTTCTAAAAGTAATTCACCACTTTCTACTTTTATAAAGGCTCCGCAATTTCCTCCAACACACATCTCAAAAATAGCAGTTACAAGTCCCCCTTCTGAAATATCATGAGAGGCTAAAACTTTTCCTGTGTTTATTGCCTTATACATTGCCTCTAACACTTTCGGTAAAACCTTAAGATCAACTCGTATATCCTGCTTACCTACCAATACAATAACTGACCCGACTTTTTTAAAATCAGAAGAAACTGTTTTTTTAACATCAGGTATTTTTCCAAAAACAGACATAGCAAGCGTTGGAGGACTATGTAAAACAATTCCGTCTGAAGACCTGTATGTTGCAGACAAACTATCCTTTCCAGAAATAACTGGGATTTTCAAAGCTTTCATAAAATCAACCACGCCGTCTACACAGGAATCTAATTTTCCAAGCCACTGTGGATCTGGGAAAGGCCAAATGTAATTATTTATTAGGCAAGCTTCTTTATAATCTCCCCCAACTGCCGCATAATTACTGATGGCCTCAGTAGCAGACCAAATAGTTCCTTCATAGGAATCCTCTAAGGTTTTCTTTGGACTTAATCCATGAGAAACAATTAAACCATAAGGCTTATCAAGCAAGGGTTTTATAACTGCAGCATCTGTTGGTCCATCCATATCAACTCCTACAAATGGGGGCAAGGCACTAGTTCCCTGAACATTATGATCATATAATCTAAGTATCGATTCCTTGGAATTTACATCTCCAGATGATAATGTTTTCTCCAAAAGCTTTATCCATCCATTGTCATCCTGAGGCATAGCCGAAGGATATAAATTATATTCTTCACTTCGTTCAGAATGACGAGGAGAAATTGCCTTCATTACTCTTTGAGGAAGTCCTCCATATAGAAATTTCATGTCCAAATCTCCTACTTTTTCTTTTCCATAAAAAACTTGTAGTCTTTTAGTTCCATCAAACTTAGCAATTTCTGTAGCCTCAACATTATATTTTTTACAAATTTTTAAAAAATCATTTAAATTGTTTGGAGATAAAATTATTAACATCCGCTCTTGTGATTCTGACACCCAAATCTCCCAAGGAGAAAGGCCTTGATATTTTAAAGGCGCTTTTTCTAGATGCACAGTTACTCCTGTTATTTCTCCCATCTCACCTATAGCTGAGGAAAATCCACCAGCGCCTAGATCTTGCACAGCTGTTATTAAATTTTTATCACGGGCTTCAAGTATGGCATCAAAAGTTATTTTTTCTTCAATAGCATTGCCAATTTGCACTGCTGTGGCATTAACAGAAATTGTTCTATCACTCATTTCTCCCGAAGAAAAAGTAGCTCCGTGAATTCCATCTCTTCCTGTTTTTCCTCCAATCACAACTGCTATATCACCAATTCTTGGCTCTCCCTTTTGAGCTTTATCTTTAGGCAAAATTCCATATGCCCCAACTAAAACAATTGGCTTGGCTCTAAAATCATCATGAAAGTGAAATGATCCATTATTGGTTGGAATTCCAATTCTGTTTCCGTAATCCCGTACAGCTGCAACAACTCTTTTTAAGATATAGTCCGGTGGAAGTGTTCCTTCTGGTAATTTAGCTTTATCCATATTAGGATCAGCAAGACAGAATATATCTGTTGAAACAACAGCTTTAGCTCCCTGGCCAGTTGCTACAACATCTCTAAAAACTCCACCACTCCCTGTCATAGCTCCACCATATGGTTCAATTGCAGATGGAGCATTGTGAGTTTCAGCTTTTCCATTAATGGCCCATCCATCATAAAAATCCATCACTCCAGCATTATCCACAAATGCTGAAACAATATTTTTGTCATGTTTTAAAGCTTCATCTTTTAATCTTTTAAACAGTGGTTCCTTTTCCTTTCCATCTAAAATTATTTTTGCCTTAAAAGTTTTGTGTGCACAATGTTCACTCCAGGTTTGTGCTAAAGTTTCCAGTTCTAAATCAGTTGGATCTCTTTTTAAATCCTCAAAATAATTTTGAATAACTTTCATTTCATCTTTGTTTAGAAATAGTTTATCTTTTGAAATTTCCAATAACTCCTCTTCATTCATTTTTCTAAGAGGAACAATTTCAGTTTTTCCTGGAACTCCTTTGATCACCAATGTTTCTGGTTCTTCCTCCATAATATATTCAGTCAAAGGGTTATACAAATTATGCTGATTAATAGGTAAAACATACTCATATGATGAGTCAGCAGCAAGCAATTTAATTCCTAAATCGGAAGCAGCTTTCATTATTGAGGAAACCTCAGGATTCATAACTCCTGGTTTGTAGGCAACTTCTATCACTTTTTCTTTAACAAGTTGCTTATCAATGGAGCAAATTTGAGTTAATTCTTCTGATAAAACTTTTTCTGCCAGTATTTTTGTATCCTCCAAACTAATTCCTTCTAATCTATAGACTTTTACTTTTTTAAAAGCATCTCTTTTTTCAATTTTTGAATTTCTTGGTGCCACCCTCACTTTGTGTATCATTTTCGAAGTCTTTCTAAATCCCGAAATCCTATGTCAGATCTATAGTGTAAGTTATTTCCTTCGATACTAATTAATGCCATTGCCCCGTAAGCTTTTTTTCTTGCATCAATAATATTTTTTCCTTCTCCTGCTATGTATAAGACTCTGCCTCCGTTTACTACCCAATTTTTTTCACTTTTTTTGATCCCAGCTCCATAAATCTTTATTCCTTCAATCTTTTGAACTTCACTTATTCCAAAAACTTTTTTCCCTTTTACCTTAGAATAATCACCTGGATAACCTTTTGAAGTACCCGCTACAACAACTCTGGTGTTTTCATCAATTCTAATTTTTAGCTGCTTTAAACTCTCTGAAACAATTGCCATACTAACTTTATAGATATCATTTTGGATCGATGGCAAAATAACTTGCGCTTCGGGATCTCCCCATCTGGCATTAAATTCAATAACAGAAACTTTTTTATCTAGAACCATTCCTCCTAAATATAAAATTCCTTTATAGGGTCTTCTTTCATTGTTCAATCCTTCAATTGTTTTTTTGAAGATTTGATTAATCTGAGAAGTAATATATTTTGTGACAACTTTTGGATTGGAAACACAACCCATTCCTCCCGTATTTAAACCCTTATCACCGTCATTAACTCTTTTATGATCCTGAGCACATCCTACTAATTTAAAGCTTCCTCCGTCACAAAGAGCAAATGCAGAAAACTCCTCCCCTTCTAACCATTCTTCCAAGAGGTAGGTTTCACCGGCCTTTCCAAATTTACTCATTTCTTTTATTGCCTTAATTGCTTTATTAAAATTTTCAGCAGGAATTACTCCTTTTCCTTCAGCAAGTCCTGCTGCTTTTATAAACCATTTTTTCCCAGGGTTCTTTTTAATAAAATCTAATCCCGCCTCTTCAGAATTAAAAACATGATATTCCGGAGAAGGAATCCCGTATTTTTTCATAAAATTTCTGGCCCAGGCTTTATCCCATTCTATTTGCCCGGCCTCTTTAGTTGGGCCAATAACTGCAATCCCTAATTTTTCTAATTCATTTACTAACCCTGCTTCTACTGCATTATCTTGTGCAACATCTACTAAATTAACATCTTCTTTTTCTACGATTTCTAAAATTTCCTTGATTGATGTTGTTTTTAAATTAGGGTATGTAATAACATCTTTGCTTGTATTAATCGCCATTAAATCATTTCCTGGCACAACTAGAATTCTTCCAACTGATTGAGACTGCCCATATTTATCAACTAAAACAGCACCCCTTCCTCCTCCATCAATTACTAACACGGTTTTCAAATTACTCATTACAAAGCCTTTCTAAAACATCAACATATAGTTGGTTTTCTTTAACCTTAAGTCTTTGGTATAAAGATTCAACAGTATCTCCTCCTTCAATTTTTTCAAAGCATCTTCCAAGTATTGGACCAAAATCAAACTCTTGAGAAAGAAAATGATTAGTACATCCGGCGTATGTTGCATTACTATCCAGGAAATTCTGCATTGCTTTAGCAGTCATCTTCCCTTTATTCCATACTGCATTTGTTCCATCAGGATTTTTAACAATGCCATTCATTGTGTCAGGAATTAAACCAGGATGAGTGTTTAGAATTTTGTTTGGAAAAGCATCTATTACTTCATCCAAAATGATTTGTTTCCAACCAGCTAAACAAATATAGTCTGGATTTATTTCTTTTAGAACTTTTAATAAATTTTCTTTTTCGGGAACTATTTTAATTGGAATATTAAATTCTTTTGCTCTTCTTAAACCCAAAGCATCAATTGTATCTGAAATAACAGCTACTATTTCTGCTTGAATTTTTCCTGATTTTACCCCGTCAATGATTGCTTGTAAGTTAGTACCTGTTCCTTTATTAGAAATTAGTACCGCAATCCTCTTCATAAATTAATCAATTCTTTTAATTTCTTTTACCCTTTCACCAATATCAACTGGATAATTCCCTGTAAAACATGACGTACAAAGTAAATCCTCAGAGATTCCAATAGCCTTTAAGAGTCCTGCATAAGAAAGATAGTGCAATGAATCAACACCTATTTCCTTCTCGATTTCTTTAACACTCATTCTAGCTGCAATTAAATCTGTTTGTTTTGGGGTATCAACTCCATAAAAGTCCGGATATTTATAAGGAGGAGATGCAATTAAAAAGTATATTTTTTTAGCTCCAGCAGACTTTATCATATCAATAATTTGTTTCGATGTAGTTCCTCTAACTATTGAATCATCAATCAGTATGACAATTTTTCCTTCTATAATATGTTTTAATGGATTAAGTTTTAATTTTACTCCCTGATTTCTAGCGTGTTGTTCCGGCATAATGAATGTTCTGTGAATGTAACGATTTTTGATAAGCCCTGGATAAAAGGGTATTCCTGACTCTCTAGAAAAACCTAAGGCAGCAGGAATTCCTGAATCAGGTATCGGTACTACAACATCTGCCTTCAACTTAAATTCTTTAGCAAGCTGCACCCCCATATCTTGTCTTACTTGATCAACACTTCTACCCATTAAGATACTATCCGGTCTTGCAAAGTAAACAAATTCAAAAACATCCAATCTTTCTTGACCCTTCTCAAGTTGAAAACTCTTAATACCCTTTTCATGAAGTACTACCATTTCGCCAGGCTTTATATCTCTAATAAATTCAGCCCCTATAATATCTAACGCACAAGTTTCTGACGCAACTACAAATCCCCCGTTTAATCTACCCAAACTAAGAGGTCTTATCCCAAAACTATCCCTAACTGCAACAATTTTACTTTTGTCCATTAAAAGAAGACAAAACACTCCAGTAAACAACGGATATGCTTTTCTAACTGCTTGCTCTAAAGAGTTACCTTCAGACATAAAAATCCCTACGGCTTTAGCAATCATCTCCGAATCGTTTGCACCAGAAATATTTATCTTTCTTTGTTTTAAAAATTCTTCTATTTTTTTTGTGGATGGTAAAGTACCATTGTGAGCCACAGCAATTAACTCTCCGTTTTTAAGTCTTTCTATAACGGGTTGGGCATGTTCAAGTTTAGAATCACCTGATGTTGAATAACGGTTGTGACCAATTGCCAAATATCCTTTTAGCTTTTTTAAATCTTCTTCTGCAAAAACAGCAGCAACTAACCCCATACCTTTGTGAATATAAATCTTTTTACCGTCTGATGATGCAATTCCTGAAGATTCTTGACCTCTGTGTTGAAGTGCCCAAAGGCCTGGATGAACTAAGCGGGCTGCCTGAAAGTCTTTCCCGTATACACCGAATATTCCGCACTTTTCTTTAATTTCGGTTCCCATAGCTTAATATACTCAAAATTAGCCTTAAAGTCAAGAATCATAGCATGATATACTAATAATAGTATGGACACAAAAAAGTTTCATGTACTATCTTTTAAGTTTGCTTTTGAAGGATTAGTGGCTGCTTTAAGAGAAGAACCAAATTTAAAATTTCACTTTCTAGCTGGTCTTTTGGTAATTATTACTGCCTTTCTGCTTAAGGTTTCCAGAGGGGATTGGATTATTCTTATCTTTCTTATCGGGTTTGTTATTTGTGTTGAATTAACAAATACTGCTGTTGAAGCTGTTGTGGATCATGTCATTCAAACAAATCACCCAGGGGCAAAACTTGCTAAAGATATTTCGGCAGCAGCAGTTTTAGTTTCAGCTGTAACTTCTGTGGTAATCGGTTTATGGATAATATTTCCTTATTTCACCTAATATTTGGCCTTAATGGTAAAAATTCTATCTTAGATTATTTAATGATCTCTGGTGCAGAATCTTTAATTTATTTGGCAATTGGATTAAGTTGTCTGTTAGCATTTAGGGGTAAAGTTTCTGAGAAAAAAGCTTTTCTTTTAACTCTTATATCTTTCCCTATTATGGTTGTAATTATTAAATCAATTCATATATTCTTTTTTGAGGCCAGACCTTTTGTTACCTATGATATCCTACCTTTAATATCTTACTTGCATGAAGATGCATCATTTCCCTCAAGGCACGCATCAACAATAGCAGTTATTGCTTTTGCTTATAGTTATTACAAATCCAAATGGACTCCTCTTTTTCTATTTCTCATGCTCTGGATAGGATTTTCCAGAATCTTTGTAGGGGTACACTATCCTTTGGATATCTTAGGAGGATTCGGAACTGGGCTTGCTTCAGTAGCAATTTCCATACAGCTTAAAAAATTACTTAATGGCCTATTTATTCAATCTTTGAAGAGCTAATATATAAGCGGCTGTTCTTAAGTCTACTTTTTTGTCTTTGGAAATTTTCCAGACTTCCTCAAAAGCCTTTTCCATTTTCTCTTTAAGTTTAGAATTCACTTTCTTTAAATCCCATTTTTCTTTGTATATATTTTGATACCATTCAAAATATGAAACAGTTACACCACCCGAATTAGCTAAAACATCAGGCACTATTAAAATTCCTTTTTGATTTAAGATTCCATCAGCTTCAGAAGAAACCGGACCATTAGCCATTTCAAAGACTATTTTGGCTTTGATATTTTTGGCATTTTTAGAAGTTATCACATTTTCCATTGCAGCTGGGATCAGAATATCGACATCAAGTTCTAATAGATCTTCGTTGGAAATGATTCCATCATCAACTTTTTTTGCGCTATCACATACAGACCCAATACAGTAACACCCCGCCAATAATCCTTTTTCCAATTTACATTCTCTGACAAGATCAATATTAAATCCTTCTCTTCCGGCATTATATATTCCCCCTTTAACATCAGAGACTGCCACAACTTTAAATCCTCGAGTGTCTAATATTTTGGCAATATTTGAACCAACGTTTCCAAATCCCTGAATTGCCACAGTTAGAGGTTTTTTAAAACCTAGCTTCTCTATTAATTTTTCTAAAACTATTACTCCCCCTAAACCCGTTGCTTCTTCTCTTCCTAAAGATCCTCCATTTTCTATTGATTTTCCAGTAAAAGAAGCTAAGTAATTTTCTCTACCATTTAATTCTTCAACCATCCAGTCCATAATTTTGGAATTGGTATTTACATCAGGAGCAGGTACATCAATTAAGGGTCCTATATTTGGAGCCAGTGCTTTGGCAAAACCTTTTGAAATCTTTTCTAATTCTTTTTCAGATAAATTTTTAGGATCAATCTCCAACCCTCCTTTACCTCCGCCGAAAGGAACATTAATCAAGGCATTTTTTATCATCATCCAAAGAGCCAAGGCTTTTACCTCATCCATATCAACATTGGGATGAAAACGAAGCCCTCCTTTATATGGACCTAAGAAATTATTATATTGAACTCTATATCCTCTTATTATCTCTACTTTTCCATTATCCAAAATAATTGGGAAATTCAGTTGAATAGTTCTTTGAGGCTGTTCTAGTTGAGCTAATATTCCATCCTCTAAATCTATTTGTCTGGCTGCCTTTTTTAAATGTTGTAGAGCTCCTTCAAAAATATTCACGTTTTTAAACTCCTTTTAAAAAGGCAGGGTTCTTTCATAAGGTTCTTATTATTTAAGAATTTTAATAAATTTGCTCGAATCCTTAAAAGGTCCAATTATTTGAAGATTGAATTTCTCTTTTTTAAAAAGTTCTCTAGCCACATCCCTAACCTCATCAGCCGTTACCTGTTCGATTCTTTCCAGGAAGTCTTCAAATTCCTCAATTTTTCTTTCAACAACAAATTCTGTTCCAAAATACTCAGCTAAAAAATTAGTCGACTCTTTTCTTATAGCCAACCTTCCTCTTGTCATCTCTTTTGCTTTTTTCAATTCTTCGTCTCCGACCTTTTCTACCTTAATTTTTTCAATTTCTGAAAGAATAATTTCCAAACCTTCCTCAATTTTTTCCAATTTAATTCCGGTATAAATGGCAAAAGCTCCTGTATCCATATATGTATAGTGATCTGCGCTAACATGATAAGCTAAACCTCTTCTTTCTCTAACCTGTAAAAATAATCTTGAGGACATCCCCTCACCTAAAATTGTTGATAAAACCTTGGCTGCATATCTTTTATTATCAAGGCGGTCAAAACCCTCAACTCCCAATATTAAATTGGCTTGATCTGTTTTTTTATAAAAAACGTTCACCCGGGCTTTATCCTGTTTGTTTTTTTTGTATGGCTTAAATTTATACTGAGACCGTTTTGGCAAATCCAAAAATAATTTTTCTGCAATTTTTTCAACATTGGCTGGAAGTTTTCCGGCGTACACTAAAACCATATTTTCCGGGCTATAAAGTGAGTCTATATATTTCACAAAATCATCCCTATGAAATGACGTTATAGTTTTCTCATCCCCACCTATATCCCAACCTAAAGGCTGATCCCCAAACTGCAGCTGCTCGTATAATTCCCAAACATATCTTTGGGGATTATCTCGATACATCCTAAGTTCTTCAATAATAACTCCCTTTTCTCTTTCTATTTCTTCCTCTGACAAAAGAGAATCCTTAATCATTGATGATAATAAATCTGAAGCTAGTTCTATATGTTTTGATGAAGATTTAATCCAATAAGCTGTGTATTCTTTATAAGTAAAAGCATTATTTACAGCTCCTATGCCATCAACTAAATTGGATATTATTTCTGCAGTTGGATATTTTCTTGATCCTTTAAAAAACATATGTTCCAAAAAATGAGATATGCCATTAGTAGATTTGGTCTCATATCTTGATCCTGCCCCTACCGCAACTAAAGTGGTCACAGAATCTAAATGCGGAAGATTAACAGTAATTAAAGTTAATCCGTTTTTTAAAGTTGTTAAATTATGCATTAATATGTTTTAACGCCTCTTCAACTGATTGTTCAACATTAAGGTTTGAATTGTCAATTACAATTGCCCCTTCTGGAATTCTTAAAGGAGAAACTTCTCTTTCAGTATCAACCTTATCTCTTTTTATCATGTCATCTAAAACTGTTTCATAAGAGGTGGTGGGATTAATTTTAATCAGTTGATCAAATCTTCTTTTTGCTCTTATTTCAACTTTGGCTGTTAAAAAGAATTTATATTTAGCTTCAGGAAAAATTTCAGAGCCAATATCTCTGCCGGTCATAACAGTATTTTGTGATTCACCTAATCTTCTTTGAACTACTTTGGTTATTTCTCTAACCTCTTTTATTGCTGCCACAATAGGCACATTTTGAGTAACGTCCTGATTGTGCAGGAAACCTGTTAAATCCACATCTTCATTAAAAATCCTTAGCTCTGACTCATCTGTTTGGAATCTTAAATTTAAACTTTTGAAGATATTCACAATGGCAGCTACATCATTCAAAGCAGTGTTGCTTGTTAAAACTAAATACGTCCCGACTCTATAAATCATTCCTGTATCAATATATTGATAGCCTAATTTTTGGGAGAGTAAAAATCCTACTGAATTCTTTCCTGAAGATGTCGGACCATCAATTGTTACAATTTCCATGCCTAATTTGTTAGTTTAGCACAATTTTTCTCCTTTTAAAATCAAAAGAAAGGATCTGTTTGCTTTCCTCTAGGAGTTCTGCCTCAATTTTATCAAGAATTTAAATCTAAATATGATATATCCAATGTATGCTCAAAGGTCCCAAATTAACTCCAAAACAATGGAAACTTCTTTCGTCTGCTTTTTCCAATATTTCACAAGCTATTATATTATTTGGGTTGGCAGCTATATTTGTACCTGAAGCAATTAGTTTAACAGGTAATTATTCCAAAATTTCAGGTTTTGGTTTTCTGGCTGCTGGATTGTTTATACTGGTAAACGCTGTTATAATTGCAGAGAAAGGTAAGTAATGGATTATATTCTAAAAGGTATTATAGATTATATAGCTTATTTTTTTCCTCTAATTCTTCTCGTAGTAATAAGTGGATATCTTGCTCTTTTTGGTAGAGTAGATAGGTCCGATGAACAGAAATCCTTCACTCACAAAATTTCTAAGAAGCATTAGTCTTTTTAATTTTTGGGCCAGATTCAGTATCCAAAATTTCAAATCCTAACTTTTTAATTTCATGCCTTAATTTATCGGATTCCTTAAAGTTTCCAGTTTTTCTGGCTTCTTCACGTCTACCTATAAGCTTTTGAACTCCTTCTGGTATTTCAATTGTCTTTCCTAGGTACTGATCCAGGTTAAGACCTAGAATTTTATCCATCTCTAGTAAAACTTTTGATCTACCAGGGGTTGTGGTGTCTGAATTTACCATCTCCCAGAGCACCGCAACAGCTTGTGGTAGATTTAGGTCATTATTAACGCTCTCAAAGAACCTCTGCCAGAATAGGTTATCCCCTAGATTAGACTGTTCTGACAACCCAATCTCTTCATTCCAACCTCTAATTTTCTCCCTTAAATTGTTTAGAGCATTATGAGCTCCCTGCAAGGATTCCCAGCTAAAATTCAGCTTATCCCTGTAATGAGCTGTTAAGGTAAGGTATCTAAAGACCACGGGCTCTATACCCTTTTCCTCTAAATCCTTTAGCTTGTAAAAATTACCTTTCGACTTGGCCATCTTAGCCCCATCTACTAATAAATGTTCCCCCTCCACAAAGAAGTTTACAAACTTTTCTCCAGTTTTTCCCTCTGCTTGAGCTATTTCATTTTCATGATGAGGAAAAATTAAATCAACTCCTCCTGCATGTATATCAAAAGTATTACCCAAATATTCCTGGCTCATTACAGAACATTCTATATGCCAGCCTGGTCTTCCTCTGCCCCAAGGAGAATCATAACCAACCTCAGTTGACTCAACTGATTTCCAAAGAGCAAAATCTTGAACATCATCTTTGGTATATTCATCAGATGAAATTCTTGTTCCCTCTTTAAGACTGATATTTTCTAAACCTGTTAGCTTTCCATAACCAGGAGACTCAGAAATATCAAAATAAACTGAACCTTCCCGCGCATAAGCTAACCCTTTCTTGATTAACTCCTCAATGTATTTAATCATATGGCCTATATGTTCTGTAGCTTTAGGATAGACATTGGCATATTTGATATTTAGCTTACTTAAATCCTCCATAAAAACTTTCTCATAAGGCTTGGAAAACTCCTCTATTGGTAAACCTGCATCCTTAGCCCCTTTTATAATCTTGTCATCAATATCCGTTATATTCATAACCCTTTTTACCTCCAACCCATTAGCCTCTAAAACTCTTTGTAAAACATCTTCAAAAATAAAAGTTCGAAGGTTACCAATATGAACAAAATCATAAGTAGTTGGACCACAACTATACATTCCAACAGGAGATTTTAAGGGTATAAATTCCTCAACTTTTCTATGCAGAAAATTGTAAAGTTTCATCCTCCCTTGCCTCTTCCTGATCGAAGTTCTGGCATAGATTCTGCTATATCTGCTCTTAATGCCTTTCCAGGAGTTTTTGATGCTTGTTGGAGTTGAACTTTTTCAATCTTTTTATCTTGTTCTTCCTGCTGCTGAGCTTGAAGCCTTTGATCCTCTTTTTGTTTATTCTCCATCCTGACTCTTTTTTGAGCCTCATCAATATTTTGGAGAAAATTTCTGGTACGGGCAATTTCCTTTTGTCTGTCTATTTCTTTTTGCTGATTATCTTGCTGCTGCTGTTGAAGCTGTTGAGGAGTAAGAGGTGTACCTACAGTAGATTGAGCACCCTGTTCAATTGCCTCGCCCACAGAATCTTTAACATCAGAGGCAACCTCACCAACTGCCTCCTCAATTTCATCTTTAAATTGCCCAATTACATTATTTGCCATCAGTATTATTCTACTAGTATTCTTTTCTTCCTTCCAGAGCCCTGGATAAAGTTGTCTCATCTGCATACTCTAAATCTGATCCAACAGGTAAGCCTCTGGCAATCCTGGTTATCTTAACACCCAGGGGTGAAATTAGTCTTTGAATATACATAGCTGTTGCCTCACCTTCCATTGTTGGATTTGTAGCTAAAATTATCTCTTTTATACTTCCATCCTTAAGTCTAGGCAAAAGCTCTCTTATATGAATTTCATCTGGGCCAATATTTTCTAAGGGGGAGATTACTCCGTGTAAAACATGATAAAGTCCTTTAAAGCCGGATTTTTCCAAAGCCAATAAATCCAAAGGATCTTCTACAATTGCCAATAGTTCTTTGTCTCTATTTTGATCTGCACAAATACTGCAGGGGTCCTCTTCTCCAATATTAAAACAAATTGAACAAAGAACTGTTTTATCTTTCATCTCTGAGGCAGCTTTCGCAAGAGCCTGGGCTTCTTCTTTTGGAGCATGCAGTAAATAAAAGGTCAGTCTTTGTGCAGTTTTTGGACCAATACCTGGAAGTCTTTCAAATGCCTCAATTAAACTCTGAACGCTCTTTGGAACCTGTGCCATAATGAGGCCAATTGTAGCATAAACTACATACCGGGCATACCGCCCATGAGGGATTTCATTTCATCTGCAGCTACTTTTTGAGATTGTTTTAAGGCTTCATTAACTGCCTCTGTTACTTTTTCAGGCTCCATTTCACCTGAAATTGAAACAACTTTTTGATCTCCAGTCATAACAACAGTCACTCCTCTGTGTTCAACAGTAATTTTAATTCCACCCAGCTTTTTTTGAACTTCCATTGCCTGATCTCTCATTTTTTTAAGATCACCAAGCTGTTTTAAATTGTCCATGAAACCCATATTTATTCACTCGCTTTCTGTGCTGATTTTAACACATTTTCAAGCAATGAAACAATTGTTAAAGGCCCTATGCCTCCAAGGTTAGGATTATAAAATTTAGCTATTTTTGAAACTTCCTCCTCATTAATATCCCCATATATCCTTTCCTTTCCTTCAATAATTTCCTTACCTAACCCAACCCCTACCACATATGCCCCTTTTTTTATGTTTGATTTATTAAGAATATTTTTAGCACCTGTTGCTCCAATTACAATGTCTGCCTTTTTAATTTTTAAAGCAGGATTTTCTGTATCTCTCACAATAACCTCCGGATAAAATCCTTTTTCCTCTAGAAGTTTAATTATGGGACCGCCAGCTGCTCTTCCTCTTCCTAAAACTGCAATTTTTTTCTCCTTCAGAAAACTTTCTGTTGTTTTAAATCCTTCAAGAAAAGAAAAGGCTGTCAGCATCTCCCAGACAGCTATAGCTGTAGCTCCACTATAAGGAGAGTTCTCCAAGAATCCATCTACATCTTTTTGAGGATCAAGGTGGCTTAATAATTCATCATAATTCCAGGAGGTATAAACTGGATGCTGAATGATAACACCATGGACATTTGAATCCTTATTTAACCCCTTTAGAAGCTCTATGCACTTATCTAATTCCTCTTCTTTAAATTCATAAAGGTTAGCTTTAACACCAACCCTATCAGCAGCCTTAATTTTATTTCTAACATAAATCCTGGAAGAAGGATCATTACCAGCAAGGATAATGGCTAAACCAGGTTTTAAGTTTTTTTCTTTGATTTCTTTTTCTAATTTAGAAAGAATTGCTTCTGCAACTTCTTTACCAGAAACTTTGGCCATAACTTATTGTATACCAGGCACGGGGAATTTTCCAGCAAAGACTTTAATTTCCTTTGCGATAGCAAGCAGTTTTTTATTTTTAACAACTTCTTTTCTAAACTTTTTCCAAAACTCTGACCTTTGTTCTTTGTCCCTTGGCATTTGTTGCCCACTTACTTCCAAAACTACTTCCTTTATCCAATTTGCAACTTTAACCATATCTTTTTCTTTCATTCCCCTGGTGGTAAGAGCTGGTGTACCAAGACGAATACCTGAAGGATAAAAAGGTGGCATTGGATCTTTGGGCACTGCATTTTTATTTGTAACTATTCCTGCTACTTCTAAAGCCAATGCAGCTGCTGCCCCATTTACATTTTTATTTTGAAGATCAATTAATATTAGATGATTATCAGTTCCTCCTGATACTAAATCAAAACCATTTTTTATTAATTGTTTTGCAAGTGCTTTTGAATTTTTAACAATTTGAGCCCCATATTTTTTAAATGCTGGAGTTGAAGCCTCCTCTAAAGCCACAGCTATTGCTGCAGTTGTATTATCATGCGGTCCACCCTGAAGACCTGGAAAAACAGCTTTATCTATTTTTTCAGCTAACTCAGGGTCTTTTTTGATACCTTTTTCAGTCACCATTAACATTGCTCCTCTTGGTCCTCTTAAAGTTTTGTGAGTTGTTGTCATAATAATATGTACATAAGGAACTGGCGATGGATGAACACCTGCTACCACAAGGCCTGTGATGTGTGAGATATCTGCTAAAAGATATGCTCCTGCTTTATCAGCAATTTCCCCAAATCTTTTGAAATCTATAATTCTGGAATAAGCTGTAAATCCACAAATAATTAATTTTGGTTTTTCTTTAACAGCCATTTTTTCAATAGCGTCATAATCTAAATATCCATCTTCTCCTACAGGATAGGAAACAACTGGAAAATATTTTCCAGAAAAAGAGACTGGTGAACCATGAGTTAGATGTCCTCCAAAAGATAAAGTTAACCCCATTACCTTATCCTTAAAAGGTTCCATTAAGGCTAAATAGACAGCTGCATTTGCAGGAGAACCAGAATAAGGTTGGACATTAACATGAGGAACATCAAATAATTTTTTAACTAACTCCTGAGCATAATCTTCTACCTTATCAGCAACAGAGTTACCCTGATAATATCTTTTGTGAGGATAACCTTCTGAATATTTATTAGTCAAAACAGATCCCGTAGCCCTCATCACATTCGCAGACGCGTAATTTTCAGAAGGGATCATTTCCAAAACTTCTTTCTGTCTTTTTTCTTCTTCTCTTATTAAATCAAAAACTTTTTTTGCTCCTGCAACGTGTGATGCCATCTTTAGGCCTATATGCTATATGGAACTACCCTTTTCTGTCAATAGTTCGATTTAACTCACTATTGACCCTGAGTGCAATCGAATGGGTCAAGAAGAAATAAAATTCATCTACCAAAAAGGGAGAGGATAAATTTCCAGATCGCTCCAAAAAATCCAAGCTTAGGAGTTTGTTGTACCTCAGAAGAAACACCAGGTATAGTGATTGTTTGTTCCCCTGAAACTTCCTGTATAACTCCATCATTTGTTGCTTGTGCTTTAGCACCTAATACTCCTTCAGCAAATCCTGGTGCTGTGCCAGACACTGTTCCTCCACCAGGAGTAGCTGAAATTTCACCTGAATAACTGCCTGGGGCACAACCATTTCCAGCTCTTATCCTAAAGTAATATGTTTGTCCTCCTGAAAGATTACCAACTGTATAGGATGTTGAACCTTTTCCTCCAACATTTGGATTGCCATAAGTTTGGGCACCAGTTGTTGTTCCATAAGTTATCAGGTAATAAGTTACAGGATCAGGTGCTCCTGTCCAGGTCAATGTTACAGAATTTGTTCCAGCTTGAGCTGATACAAAACTTGGCGCTCCGCCTGGTTTACTATCATTACATACTGGAGGGGTTGAATTGTAGGTAGGTGCACCAGGCTGCGGAACAGATGCTCCATCAGTTTTACTAAAAGTGACAAATTTTGTAAAATGCTTTGTCCAGATAACAGCATCTCCCCCAACATAAATTTTACATTCAGCTCCAGCAGCTAAATTAGCATCATTACCAGCTTGAGAATTATCTATACAAGTATTAGTTATTTCAGTAAAAATCCCTGCTCTTGAATACCCTACAGGAACCTGATTTCCACCCTCAATAACAATCTTTACAGCTTTATCAAAAGTCAGGAGAATATCTCCAAACCCAACCTCAATTACAGAAAGTATTTGAGTTGAGGTAGATCCAGACAAGCTACCAATAGCTACACTACTATTAGCTTGAATTTGTGGGGCATTAACTACTCCATCCCAAGTGCTGGATGGACCGGAAATAGTTATTCCAGCTGGAATCTCAATACTGACCTCTCCAACAGAAGTATCTGATTCTAGAGTAATAGAATTATCTAATGTTACCTCATCATTACCTCCTGAGGTTTCTATCAAATTACTTAAATCAATTGTGGCATTATTAACCCCTGCTGGAATAGTTATAGTCGAATCTTCATCTGTTTCTCCAACTACAATATTTGGATGAGAGCTATCAACTTCTGTTTCAGGTTCCAGTAAAACCTCATCTTCTGCAACTGGTGGGTTAACTGTTACGTTAACAGTACCTGTTGCTGATAAAAATCCGTCAGAAACTGTATAAGTAAAACTTGCTTCATTATCAATATAACCTGCCTCAGGGGTAAATGTTATAGTGCTTCCAGAAAGAGAAACAGTTCCATGAACAGCATTAAAAACAGCAGTTATAGTTAAGCTATCTTCCCCAGCATCAGTATCATTCTCTAAAAGATCTGAAGTAGGAATATCCAAATCTGTATCTTCAACAACTGTAACAGAATCTGTTACCCCAACAGGAGTACTGTTATTGGCATCAGTTATTATAGAGCCCTGATTAGCAGGATTAGATGCTGGATCATTTGCATCAACTGTCACAGTTATATCCTCATCAATAGTTCCTGAAACTTCTATATCATCCCAAGTTGCAACTCCATCTATATAACTTGTTGGGTTATTAACACCGATAGTTCCACCCAAACCAGTAAAGTCTGCACTAATATCCTCAGGCATCATTTCTACCTGGTTAGCATCATCAGTCACAGTTGCAGTCAATGTTAGTACATCTTCATTTTGTACAACAAGAGCATCATTTGAAGTACCTGCATATTTTAATGTTACTTCAGTAATTTCAGGAGCTGTTTTATCAAAAATAACTGGTGAATTATCTGCTGCGCTCACTTGTTCTCCAGGATTACCAGCCAAATCACTAAAGTCAATCGTAAAAGGCACATTACCTGCTGTTTCATTTGCAGTCATTGTGTAATAAACGCTCCATTCAGTACCAATTTGTAGATTTAAAGTTGCACTTTGTTCAGCAATAGTAACAATGGGATCCTGAATTGTTTCATCAGATGTAAAACTTACAGTAACAGTATGCCCAACTCTAGCAAAAGAGCTATTTGAATTAGATGAAGCTATAGAAACTGGACTTAAAGTTGGAGCTTCCGTATCCTGTGTAACGCTTGCTCCATCTTGTGTACTACTTATATTTCCTGCGGCATCAGTGGCTGTTACTGACACATAATATGGCCCATCACAAAGATCAGCGCTTGTTGTAATTGAATAGTCTGTTGCACCACCTAATAATTGTTCAGATCCACTCGTACTGCTTCCACAATCATCTTCAATATTAACAGTTACTAAAGAACCAGCATCTGCAGTTCCCTCTACAATAATGCTGCCATCATTCCATTCGTCATAGTTAACTAAATTATCTCCTCCAACAGTAGGAACCCCTGGAAGATCGGGTGCAACTGTATCTTTAGTAGCGATAGCCGTACCAGCTGAACCACTATTTCCTGCAGCATCTGTTAAAGTTACTGAAGCTGTTAATTCTCCATCAACTAATGTAGAGACATCGATAGCATTTATAGTGATTGATTCATCTCCACCAACTACACCATTACCTGAAACAACATTTAAATCAGTATCTGTAATAGTATAGGTAAAGGTAGCATCTGCTTCACCTGTACCTGTAATTGTTACTGCTTCTTGATTGCCAATATATATTGGGTCTAAAAGAGTAATCGTTGGAGCATCTGGAACTGTAGTATCAACCAGCAAAGTATCAGATGCAAAGGAAGTTTCTACATTTACAGCCTCATCTGTAGCTCTAATTTCAATTATATGAGTATCATCTGATAAAGTAGAGATTGTAAAGGTAAAATTTTCTGAGGTGGAATCAAATAATCCATCGGTGGCAGAAGCAGCAGTCCAGGAACCTCCATCAACTCTGTACTCAACTCCAGTAATATTAGTGGCTTCATCCGTAGCTGTTCCTGTATAGGTAGGAGTGTTATCTTTGGAAGGATCTGGAGAATAAGCTGTTAAAAAAGTATCAGGTTGAGTTTGATCAACAGTTACAGTCCCAACACTTGACTCCGCACTTTCATTACCGGCATTATCTATAGCTTTAACAAAGAAATTCCAAATACCTTCTACTAAGGAACTGAGGGCAGAGTTGATATTACTAGTACCAGTAACTTCTGTCACACCCTGAACAGCTCTCCAGTTATATAGATAAAAACCTGATAAAACATCCGAGGACGCTGTCCAACTCCAATTCTGAGGTGAAGAATTAGTAGGTGTTGTAGTGGAAGGCATACCAGGGATAGTAGGAACAGTTTTATCAAAGGTGACAGATGAACTGTTCGTGGTAGCAGTCACAGGAGTACCTGAGTTTGCTGAAGTATCACTAAAAGAAATATTGAAAGGAACCACTTCTTCTGAGTTAGCTATAGTTAGCTCGTAAGCAGCTATCCAATTATTCCCACTTGGATTAGTTGGTGTGACGGAACTACCAGTAATAGTCACTGTGGGAGCATTAATAGTTTCGCTGGCAGTAAAGGTTAAAATAACAGTTGCTCCGATTTTACCGAATAGTGCACTGATTGTATTATCTGATGCAATACTGACTGGAGAAAGCACCGGTGCAACACCATCAGTTGGAATCACATTCGAAACTGTTATCGCATTATTTGAGGCAAGGTCAGGAACTGTTCCAACCACAGACACAGCTGGGGTTGCGTTAGTAGCAAAAGCAGAAGATACTGTTAATCTCGCGACCCCTGCAGAAGGCTCACTAACTCCACCAGTTAAAGTATATCCACTTACAGTAAAATCAGACATTGCTAGTGAAGCACCGTCTAAATCCTCGCTAAAAGTAAGGTCAATTTGGGTAGTTGAGAAGGTTCTAGCAGAAAGCAGTACCGGGCTTGCTCCATCTGTTTCTGATTCATCTCCATTAGCCACATTTGCCAAAAGATTATCTGCTAGATCGGCACCTGTACCTTGAGTATAAGTTACTTGTTTTGCCTCAGTACCAGCTACACCACCGTTCACAATTACATCAAAGCTGTCATCATCAGCGGTACCAAAATTAAATGAGGTAACAGCAGCTCCTGCGATGGTAAAATCGTCTGCTGAGAAAGTTGAATCATCAACTGCTTCATTAAAGACAATAGTAGCTGTCTCTACCCTGCCATCACCACTGGTATCTTTGGTGGTAATAGAAGATATAGTAGGAACTGAATTATCTACTGTAAATGTTGCACCAGTTGTGGGAGCAGAAGTTACTACATTTCCTGCAGCATCCTCTCCAACACTCAAAGCAACTGTGGCAGTACCATTACCCGTTCCCACATTATGACTATAAGTAAAGACAGTAGCAGAAGAAAAAGTCATATCAGTAGCCGCTAAAGTGTCACTTCCTGTGATAGCAATTTTTGGAGTATTTACAATATCTTCACTAAATGTTGCAGTAATTACCAAAGTATCAGTATCCTTGACTGCGCTGTTGATAGAATAAGTTACTACTGCTGAAGGAGCTGATGTATTGATAGTTACATCTAAGGCACTGGAGGCAGCTGAAGTATTATTTTCAGTGTCAGTAGTTTTTGCAGTAATACTATGTACTCCATCTGAAAGTGCTGAGGTAGTTATACTGTAATCTCCACCTGTAGCTGTACCGCTACCAATTTCAGTAGTACCATCGCTATCATAAAGCTTTACTGTTGAACTACTCTCAGCTGTTCCGCTAAATGTTGGCGTAGTATCACTTGTGATGTTATCTGAATTTGAAGTTCCAGAATCACTTGCATCATCAAGGTTTGGTATGGATGGAGCTGCAGGTGCAGTTATATCAAATACTGTTGCTGCATTAGGTACATCATCTGTAAATGCAGTTCCTGCTGCAGATGCTGTACAAGTAACCTTTGTATTATTATCCTCAGTACAATCTGCGGCTGCATTTGCATCCATAAGAAGAGCCAAAGCACTAACTACTGTATCTACTGTATTACCAGAATCCGCTAAATAATCATAATTAGTTCCATTTATAATTGCTCTAAATGTTTCTCCTGCTGTTACATTTGCTGGAGTAAAAGTAACAACTTGAGCAACTGCAACTCTATTAGTTGTTGATGGAATTACTGTAAATCCAGTTCCAGCAACATTTGCTGTTAGTCTTAATTTATTAGCACTATTTGAAGCAACTGTTACTCCAGTTGCACCATTAACTGCAGTGACTAAAGAATTCACCAAAGTCATTGCGGAAGTTGAAGTAGCTGTTACATTTACAGGATCTGTTGATACGTCAGTTACAGTAAATATATCTCCCACTTCTATATTTGATGGGGTTAAATCATCAACCTGTTTAACACCTGCATAATTAGTAGTTCCAGAAGTTATAGTAAAAGAAGTACCTGCACTATCAGAAGTAATTTGAACTTCTGTAGTATTATCAACTGCTGTCACATTGCTAGCTTGAGCACTAGCATTAATAGCTGTTGTTAAACCATCTGTAACATTTACAACAGTTCCTGCAGTAGCAGTAAAGTTAACAGCAAGACCGTTAATTGTGGCAGTAAATACATCTCCAACTTCTATATTAGCAGGTGTTACAGTACTTACTTGTGCGACAGGAATTACTCCAGTTGTAGTAGTGGTAGCAGTTATGTCGCCCCCAGTGCCATCTGTAAATGTAATGTCAGAAGCACTATTTTCTGTATTGGTAGTTGTAAAAGAGGCGGTAGTACCAGAACCCCCAACAGTCAAATTTCCATGAGCAGCATCAGCTACATTTGATAAACTGCGTAGTGTTGCAGCTATTTCATCTATTGTTCTATTAGTATCACCAGCATCAAGATTTGTATCTATAATGGCACCACCAGCACAATCAGTATCGTCTGCAGTTGAACTTGCTGTTGTTGTAAAGGTTACTGCACATGAACCAATAGTTATAGTGTCCGCATTAGCTGGAAGTACACCAACTGTTAAAATCCTAGTGGCTTTAACTTCTGAAACATTAGCTTGAGTTTCTGCAGTAACATTTGTTTGAGTGTTCGCTCCGGCTGGATCATTAGGAGTTATACTGGCATTAGTGAAGGTTTGAATAGCAGCACCCGTTGTTGCATTTGCTACTGTTTCATTTGCAGAAAACGTTCCTATAATAGCTGCATGAACTGGGGTAACAAAAGGAATGATTGGATAGATTAATCCTTGAAAGAAAAGAAGGGTAGTAATTAATAAGGAAGAAATAAATTTTCTAAAAACTCTCACAACTTGCACAATACTCCAAACTATCGGATAAGTCAATCTGCGGCGGTATAATTAATTTACAGAGTCAGAGTTAAAGATTTCTGCAGCTACTCTGATTATTTCATCATCAGCTGCTATCTCTATATTAGCTACATCTTCTGTTCTTGAAGGTCTATTGCCTAAGACAGTAGAGACTTTAATTGTTCTTCCTAAAATTTCAGAAAAAATAGATTCCAAAAGATCCCTATTTTTTGGGGCCTCCAAAATCCTTTGATGGAAAGAATAAGGAACCTCCATCAAAACTAAAGTTTGAGTACACTCTCTAACACTTATAGATCTAAGCAGTGCTTCCAGCGAAAAATTATATGGCCTGATGGTTTCTAAAACATAAGTCCATTTATCTTTTAATAAAGATATATCAGCTGATGGTGTTAGCTCGACATCGCTGTGCTCGCCAATCAAACTCGCATCCGCCAGTTGGCGGACCGGCTCGTCTGCTACGGACTCGCCTTGCTCAGACAGAGATTGGACTGCACTGGCAGCGACGTCTTCGCTTTTCTTAATAGAAATTTTTTCTTCGGAACATATTTCCACTACTGCCACCTCTAGTGGAAGTGAGGGAATTGATGTTGTTTTCAATTTTTCTAAGGCTTTTTGTAAACTATCCAGATTTTTAGTTAAATCAGAATTTGTAAAATTTTCTGAAACTTTGACTAAACTTTGATACTGTTCTGCCATCATTTTTGACTCTACCAATTGACTACCCAATCCATTCTTTATAAAAATTAGGGATCTTAAACTTTCCATTAAGGATAAAATTAAATCCTTGCTGTCAGATCCCTCTTCAGTTTGTTTATTAATCCAAAGCAGGGATGCTTCTGTGTCTTTTTTGCTGATAGCTTCCATTAAACTTAAAATCTCTTCAAAGTTAGAGGATTTTAGATTTTTTTCCAAAACTTCAGCAGTTATTTTGCCTCCTATGGAGGAGGCTTGATCTAAAAGTTTAACCCCATCCCGAAAACTTCCTTCTGATTTTTTAATAAGTAATTTTAGAGCCTCTTCATCAATATCAATTTTTTCTGACTTTATTATTTTTTGCAAAGCCTCCAAAAGTTCTGAAGGATTTGCCAGTTTAAAATCTAATCTTTGAACCCTGGAAAGTATCGTTGCAGGCATTTTAGAAGCATCTGTGGTAGCTAGAATAAAAAGAGCATGGGCAGGTGGCTCTTCCAAAGTTTTCAAAAGTGCATTAAAAGCCTCGGTAGTTAACATATGAACCTCATCAATTATGTAGACTTTTTTCTTAAGAGACGATGGGGCAAGTTTTATTTTTTCCCTTAAAGCTCTTATATCTTCTATTCCTCTGTTTGAGGCAGCATCAATTTCTATCAGGTCAAGATTAGATCCATCAGTGATAGAGGTACAAATAGTACACTTATTACAAGGCGCATCCTTATCCAAACAGTTAACCATTTTGGCTAAAATTCTGGCTGTGGAAGTTTTACCTGTTCCTCTTGGTCCTACAAAAAGATAGGCATGAGATAGTTTATTATTTTGAAAAGCTGACATCAGTGCCTTTTTAGAGGCTTCCTGTCCAATTAAATCTCCCAGAGACTGGGGTCTGTATTTTAAATAAAATGCACTCATATCAGTGATGGATTCCAAGCAGGTGGTTTACACCATGTTCAACTAAAGTTTTTATCTCCTGATCAACAGAAATTCCATCCATTGATGCATCTTCCATTACCTGTGGATAAGAAATAATAATATCCCCAAGTCTAAGCCATCTATCAGGTGCAGCTACAAATCCAATTCTTGGAATATGCTGTAAGCTACCAGGATTTGAATCTTCCAGGGCAAAAGACAAAATATCTGTTGTGGAATCAATACCTCTGTATTTTCTATTAAGCTCATGCATTTTCCTGTCACCTACAATACTTACCCCAAGCTCAACCTTTCCCCCGATATGATGCTTTTGCAAAACATCTGAAACTGCCATTTTAATAGCATCTTTGTTAATGTTGTATCTGGGATCTGAATTTACAATTATATTTATCATGAAAGCTTCTGTTTAACTAATAAACTAACTGTTCCACCATCTGCCTGACCTTTTACCTTATCCATAACTAATCTTATTATCCTACCCATGTCTTGTAAAGAGGGCTTTTCTGAACCAGTTACCAGCGCGAGCTGGCAAGCTTCGCTTATAGTGTCTTCAATTATTTTAGTCAACTGGTCAACTTCCATTTGAGCAGGGAGATAAACTTCCAGCACTTTTGATTCTGCCTCTTCCTTTAAGGCAGATTCTTCCCTACCTCCGGATCTAAAACCAATAGCTGCTTCTTTTCTTTTCTTAATCTCTTTTTGAACAACAGAAATTATATCTTCGTTGGAAAGCTCTCCACCTTTAGCAATCTCTGCATTTTTAATTTCAGATAAAAGAAGTCTTAGGGTTGATACTTTAGTCTCATCCCTGTCGAGCTGAGCTTGCTTTAGAGCAGTTGCAATATCATCCACCATATCTTTTGGCTCTCATTATTTTTCGGCGTTTTTCAGCCAAATATTCCTGACGGCGTTGTGAAGGCTTTTTATAAACAGACCTGTCTCTGATTTCCTGAACTAAACCTTCAGCAATAACCTTTTTTTGAAATTTTCTGATAACAGAATCGCTACTGTCACCAGGATTTGCTTTAACTATTATTGACATAAAGTATAAAAGAACACCTCCTGACTCACCCCCCGCAGGGCGGGGTTAAACGTATTTCTTCCATTGTCCACCTAGTAGGTGAAAATGTAAATGGGGTACATGCTGGGCTTTCCCACCATTTACCACCACTCTGTATAAATTGTCTTTTAAATTAAAATCTGCCACCAACTTATTAACAGCCAGGTATACTTCTTCCAATATTGATCCAGATCCTTTACCTAAATCTTCTATTCTTCCAATATGCTCTTTAGGCACTATTAATAAATGTACGTCAGCTGAAGGATTTATATCTGGAAAAGCTACCAAGGAATCATTCTCATGTACTATATTTGAGGGAATTTCCCTTTTTATAATTTTGCAGAATAGACAGTCCAGATTAACCTCCTACCATCTTTTTGAGAAGATCTAAGGTTCTGGTTTGGCGGAGAGCATGCCTTAGGTGCAATCTTGGCTCTTGTGATTCAAATTGTTTTTTGACTTTGGCATCAGTGATTTTATCAACTTCTGCCTGAAGTTCAAGGTCAGAAATTGTGACATTTTCCTGTCTTGCGATATCAGCTAAACCTAATTCCATTCTGACATTTTTCTCTGCCTGTGGCTTCCATTCCTGCTTAATTTGCTCTAAAGTTTTATTTTGTCCTTTTAAATAATCCTCTAAAAGAAGTCCCATGTCTGCTACTCTCCTTTGAAGTGAAACAAGCATCCTATTTAGCTCATCAGCAATTAAAATATCAGGCAGCTCAACAGTAGTGATCTTCTCAACTTCCTGCAAGATTGCTTCTTCATAGTCAAGTTCATTATTGTATTTAACATTGGCTTCTAAATCTTTTCTGATTTTATCCTTAAGGTCAACTAAAGATGTTGCCCCCATAGCTTTAGCAAAAGTATCATCGGGCGCTTCAGCCACTCCGTCATTGCGAGGAGCCGCAGGCGACGAAGCAATCTCACTCTTTTGGAAATTTAGAGATCCAGACCCAGCTGGTGTATTTTGTGTAGCTGCAGGCTGTGGATTGTTAACTGCAGGCTGCCTAGTTTTCCATCTTTTATAAAGATCGTCTAAAACTTTTCCTACTTCTTCATCAGTTACAGGCTTAATAGCAGGTCTGACTGTTTTAATAGTTTTGTAGTTTCCTACGCTGACAGCAGGTCTATTAGTAATAGTTGCTTTAAATTGAATACCTTGTCCTTTAACAAAATTAACTAGATCATATTTTGGATAATCAATTGGTACCACATCAGTACCTTTAAGAGCTTCTATTAAAAAATTTGGCATGGCAGTTTTTAATACTTCATCCTGAAGTTTGGATCCAAGCTGAGTTTCAACCATGTTGATAGGAACCTGACCTTTCCTAAAACCTGCTATTTCTACATCAGCTGATAATCTTTGTAAAGTCTGATCCCAGGTAGCAGATATATCTGCCCATGGAGCAGTTACAGTTACCTCAACCACAGATTTAGGTAATTTATTAATATTTTTCTGTATCATTAGCTAGGTATTGTAGTCCAAACTGCTCTTAAAATCAATGAGAAACCAGACTTAGGAGTTGTCCAAGTGTTTTAAATTCAGTTTCACCTTTATCTCTTCTTTTAATTTCTAATTTTCCTTCATTTCTTTTGGAAACTACAACCCGATATGGAATTCCTATTAAATCTGCGTCTGTAAATTTAATTCCAGCAGAGACATCCCTATCATCAAAAAGGACTTCAATTCCTTCTGCTAGAAGGGATTTATAAACCTCTTCAGAGGTTTTCAAGCTTCGCTTATATACCTTCTCAGCTTCATCCATATCCAGCCCTATTAGATGTACTTGATATGGAGCTACACTCTCTGGCCAAATTATTCCTTTATCATCATGAAATACTTCTACTATCGTTGCTAAGCTTCTACCCAATCCAATTCCATAACAGCCCATATAATATGGTTTTTTACTGCCATCAGCATCTGTAAACTCAGCCCCTTTCATTTTTGAAGAATAATGGAATCCTAGCTGGAAAATATTCCCCACCTCAATCCCTCTTTTTTCTTTTAATGGACCACTCCCATCTGGAGCCAAATCTCCCTCTCTTGCTAAAGCTATGTCCGAAGTAATATCTGGCTTGTAATCTCTTCCCATATTCATATTTAAAAGATCCCTGTTCTTTTTATTGGCTCCACCATAAGAATTTTTAACAGTGGAGAGTGTTTCATCAGCCACAATAATAATTTCTATACCCTTTTTAACAATTTCTTTGATTCCAACAGGGGAAATAAATCCAGGTTCTGAATGAATCTTTTCTCTTATTTCATCTTCAGTAGCGTGACGGAGTTGGTATGCCTTAATAATATGCTTAAGCTTGGTTTCATTTACATCATAATCTCCTCTAATTATTGAAAGAATAAATCTACCTTTTTCATCTACAAATAAAACGTCTTTTATCTGCTGCCAAAGTGGAAGTTTATGAAATTTTGCACCATCCTCCATAGTCTTACCTCTCACTGCTTCAACCTCTTTTAAAGATTCCTCTTTTTCAGCTATATTCTTCTTTTCAGGCACAAATTTAACCACATCTTCATGAGCTGCATAACTTCCATCAGGATTAACTAAAAACCTACTCTCACCAACCTCTGATTCCACTACAAATTCATGACAATATTCGCCGCCAATATAACCATTATCAGATTCAACAATTATTGTTTTTAAACCCAATCTTTCAAAGATTTTGGTATAAGTTTTTTTCATATTTTCATATTCTTTCTTAAAATCTTCTTCTGAGACGTGAAATGAGTAAGCATCTTTCATTAAAAATTCCCTGACTCTAAGCAAACCACCCCTAGCTCTTAATTCATCCCTAAATTTAATAGAAAATTGATATAAATTAACAGGTAAATCTTTGTAACTTAGTTGAAATTTTCTAACTAAATCTACCAACATTTCCTCTGCTGTTCCGCCTAAAACAAATTCAAATTCATTTCTATCTTTAATACTCATTAGTTCAAACCCCACAGAATTAGTTCTATTAGTTTCTTCCCATAAAGCTTTAGGATGTAAAACTGGAGTAATTAATTCTTGTGCTTCAGCAGAATCCATCTCTTCTTTAATTATTTTTTGAATTTTTTGCTGGACTTTTAGTCCTAAAGGCAAAAGGTAATACCTACCAGCAGTTGATTCACGCAGGAATCCGCCTTTATAAAGCAGTTTATGGGAAATTAAAGTTGCATCACTAGGCGTTTCCTTGATAGTTTTTCCAAAAAGCTTTGAATATTTCATAAAGTTAATTCTAATGATAACCTTAAGGGCCGGTAACTACAACAGTAGCCTCTTCCGGACCGCTACAATCAATTATGGGAGAACTATGAAGTTTAAATGTATAGCTAGTCCCTGGCGAAATCCAACCACTTCCTCCACTACCTGTATCCGAACTCAAATTACCACTTGGCCCATTTCCGCTGGCGAAAACCCTCTCAACTCCTCCACTTACCCCTGGGGTTGCAACACAAATCACAGCCTTTGAATCAAAATTGGACCAATAAGCAGAAATAGTAGCCAGACCATTAACAACTGATGAGGTAACTATTCTACCGGTAGGTACAACTTGAGCCTCACCATTCAATGAACTAGCACCAATACCACCACCAGACCTGTTATTTGTATCATTAGAAGAAGTGGTAACTAATCCTGTATTAACTTTTGCTAACTCACAGGCTCCCCATCCTTCCCAATTTGGAGGGGTAAGAATAAGATATTGGTTGAAACAATCGTCTCTCTCTATCTCAGATGGTATGGGAACTGGTGTAGGAGCAGGAGTAGGCACAGGTGTTGCAACCGGAGTTGGAGCAACTGTTGGATTAGCTGTAGGTACAGGAGTAGCTGTAGGCACAGGAGTTGCTGTCGGTGTTGGAGTTGCTGTAGCACCAGGTCTCGGAGTTGGAGTTGACGTAGGCCGAGGGGTTGGGTTTTGTGTTGGTGTTGGTGTTGGTGTTGGAGTAGCGACAGTAGGAATGGGGGTTGGCGTTGGATTAACCACAGGTTGCTGAGTTGAACTTGATGTTTGCGAATATTCCTTAAGTTTTTCTACATATTTTTGTGTTGAAGCCTGGAGATTACTTTGGAGGTCTTTTTTCTGCTGCCCATTATCCAGAAATTTAATCTGAGTTGCAGCTGTCTTTGTTTGACTAACTAGTTCTATTATTGTTTGGACAGTAGATTTTTTTTGATTAAAAAGAGTGGAAAGTTCATCAAACCTCCTATCAGACCTGGCAGCAGAAAACCAGGCTTTCGTAGTTGGAGTAATAGAGGCAACAGCATAAATTATATTCTCCAGTCCTCTTTTAATAGGATACGTCCGGTCACCAGGTACAGCATTATTAGAAATTAAAGCTAAAGCAGCCGGCGGGAATAAAACTACGGCTAAAATAAGTGTAAATATCGTAAGCAGCTTGGCCACTATTTAACTATACCAAAAATTAATGGATAAGTTTGGAGATATCAGAGTAGGTAACAAGAATGGCTAAACCTATTAAAACAATAAATCCAATTTGATGAACTGCTGTTTCAATTTTCTCACTTACCTTTTTTCTGAATGTGGCCTCTATCAGTAAGAATAATAATCTTCCTCCATCTAAGGCTGGTATTGGCAAAACATTAAAAATAGATAAAGTTAAGGATATTACCCCTACAAACCAAGCGTAAAATGGCAAGGCTTCCCTGCCGCCGCTTAAAATATTTGTGCTGACATTAGCCAGTCCAATAGGTCCTGAAACAGATTCACTGGCAGTCTTAATATCCCCGCCAGTCAAATCTTTTATTAATTTAGAAAATCCTGCAAAAGTTAATTTTGTTAAATCCCAGGAATAAGTTATCCCTGAAAATATTTTTTCCTGGGTGGTTTTATATTCTTTTATTCCAATTGGAGAAAACACCACTCCAATTAAATAATCTCCATCAGTTTCTTTGGGAGTAACTGTAACCTCTCTTGTATTTTTTCCCTCTAAATCAGAAAGAATCAGAACAACTTCTTTTCCATTTTTCTCTTTAATGAAAGTTCTTGCATCTTCCCAAGCCTTAACATCTTTACCATCAACTTTTAAAACCCTGTCTCCAACCACAATTCCAGCATCTTTAGCTGGAAAACCTTCCTCCACCCCTCCAATAAAAGCGCCACTCTCTATGGTTGGATAAATAATCCTAAAGTTTGAATAAATTAAAAGGCTATAAAAAATAATCCAGGCCAATACTAAATTCATAACCACCCCGGCAACCACTACCACTATCCTTTGCCATACTGGTTTGCCCCTAAAATCTCTATTTGAATCTTTAGGTATCCCTCCAACTTCATCTTCTCCTTGCAGTTTTACAAATCCCCCTAATGGAAGCAGGTTTATAGAATATAAAGTCTCACCAATTTTTTTACCCCAAACTCTTGGAGGAATACCAAATCCAAATTCTTCAACTTTTATTCCAAATTTTTTAGCCATTAGGAAATGGCCAAATTCATGGATTAGAACCAATACCAGAAGCGTGAGTATAAAAATTAAAATAGGTAAAATCATATTTGGGTAAGCTCTTCCGTTTTTGCTTTACCCAACTCATCAATCTCAATAATTTTTTTATCAATCATTACTTGCAGTAGTTTTTCACGTCTGCCGAATTCATCCTCAGAAATTATTCCATTATCAGAATCCTTCTTCCATTCATTTCTAAATTCCTGTCTTATATTTCTGATAGCTACTTTGCCATCCTCCATTTTTGTATGTAGAATCTTTATAAATTCTTCCCTTCTTTCAGCTGTTAAAGATGGGATTGGCAAACGTATTAAGGATCCGTCATTTGAAGGATTAAGTCCTAAATTAGCATCCTGAATTGCTTTTAAAACAGTCTGTAAAATGGAGGCATCCCAAAGTTGAACTGTTAAAAGAGTTGGTTGCGGAGCAGAAATATTTCCAACTTCCATAAGCTTCATTCTGCCGCCGTATGCTTCTACAGGAATATTTTCAATTAATGCAGGATTAGCTCTTCCGGCGCGAATTCCAGCAATCTCCACTTTAAAATGATGCAGAGCGGCGTCTATTTTTTCATTGGCGGCAGTTAGTACTGGATCCATTAGTCTCCTAAAGCAATTCTCTCAAATCTTCCAATCTGAATATTTTCCCCCAATTTTCCACTAATACTTTTTACTAGCTGATCCACAGTCAAAGAATTATCCCTAATATATTCTTGAGATAATAAATCTTCAACAGAAGATGGATTCATGGATGCAATTTGCAATGAAAGTTCATGAGCCAGATTTTTAAAATCTTCTGTTTTGCCAACAAAGTCAGTTTCACAAAGCACCTCTACCAAAACCCCAACCTTACCATTATGGGAATATACATCCACCAGTCCAGCTTTTACTTCTCTGTCTGATTTTGAGACAGCTTTGTCTAAACCTTTTTTCTTTAAAATCCCTTTGGCTTTTTCCATATCTCCAGCTGATTCAGTAAGTGCTTCTCTACAATCAGCAATACCTGCCCCTGTTTCTTCTCTTAATTTTTTAATGGCTTCGACAGTTATATTCATATGGTTTTCAGACCACTTTTTCTGAATCTTTTACAGCTTTTTTCTCTAAGCTCTCCTCAGCAGCAGCTACTTCTACTTTTAGAGTTTCATCTAATTCTTTATCATCTGCAGCTTTTTTGGCAGCATCTTTTTCGGCCTGTTTAGCAGCTCTTTCTGCCACCACCCCTGCTTCCTTTTTCCCCTCAGCGTATGCGCCTGCTACTGCTTCAAGTAATATTTTAATAGACTTTATAGCATCATCATTTCCAGGAATGGGATAATCAATTTGGGAAGGATTGCAATTTGAATCAGCAATAGCCACAACTTTTATTCCCATTCTGTTTGCTTCCTTCACAGCAATATTTTCTGTAACAGCGTCTGATACAAATACTGCATCAGGTAAAATACCTAATTCCATAACTCCCTCAAAATCACGATCCAATTTATTCATTTTTCTATCAAGCAAAAGCTGTTCTTTTTTAGTGTATTTTTTAAGATTTCCTTTTTCTTTTGCTTCTTTAAATTCTTTTAGAATTTTTAGATTTTTTTGCATTTGTTCAAAGTTTGTTAAAAATCCTCCAATCCATCTTTCAATTAAATATGGGGTTTTTAGATTTTTAGCTAATTCTTCAACAATTGGTCTGGCCTGCTTTTTAGTTCCAACAAAAAGTAAAACTTTCCCTTCTTTTCCCAAACTATAAACATATTCACAAGCCTCTTTAAGATAAATTTCAGATTTAGTTAAATCAATAATATGAACTCCCTCACGAGCTCCATAAATATATGGCTTCATTCTGGGATGACCACGACGGATTTGATGTCCAAAATGAACACCAGCTTCTAATAATTCTTCTATTTTAGGTAATTGATACATAAGTTTTCCTTGATCACCTCTACCAGCAGTATAGTTTCAGGAAAACAATACTGATAGATGTTTAATAAAAAGTATTTTATAGGTTTGGAGGCTAAAAGTCAACGCCTATTGCCATGTCTGGTAACATGATGACCCCTGGGGGTATTATGACCAACATTTTGTGCTACAGCTCTAGCCAAACTTGACCTGTTTCTCTGTTGATACATATCAAAATTTTCACCTCTTTGCCAATGATCTCTACCCAATGGGGTAAGGGCTTGTGTATTAATCAGTAAATCATAGCGGGGTATTCCAAATTCTCCTGTAAAAGTATCTATATCTGGAGATTTCATTTATAAAACTATAATAAATAAATTTAATTTCGCCTGTCAAGAGGGGCTTTTCTCTAAATCTAAAAATTTGTACTTTAATCCATCTTCGGTTTCATGGCTTTCTTCAAAAACAACTTTTTTAAAATTAGAATAATCAGGAAAATATGTATCTGCCTCCGGGTTTTCTTCAACTATAGTTAAATAGAGTTTATCTGCTATGTCTATTGCCTGCTTATATATTTCTCCACCGCCGATGATAAAAATCTCATCCTCATTTTGTACCAACCCTAAAGCTTCTTCCAAAGAATGAACTATCACCACTCCTTCAGCAAAATAATCTTCATCACGGGTTATAACAATATTTCGTCTATTGGGAAGTGGCATACCAATTGACTCAAATGTTTTCCTTCCCATAATGATTGGATGACCTGTGGTAATTTCTTTAAATCTTTTTAAATCATCACTGATGGCATAAATTAATCTGCCATTTAATCCTAAGGCATTATTTTCAGAAGCAATAGCAGCAATCATTGATATTTTCATGTTCTTATAGTCCTGCCATTTTACCAGTTGAGGGATCATATAATCCACCAGCTACTGTTAACTCTGCTTTCATTGAAGGGTGCGGATCATAACCTTCCAGAGTAACAAGCTCTGGTTTAAAATCATCAATACTTTTAATTTTTGAGCTTAGTTTAATTTTGGGAAAGGGCTTAGGCTTTCTTTTTAATTGCTCCATAACTTGTGGGATATGATTTTCATAAATATGCACATCTCCAAAAGTATGGATAAATTCCCCGGGTTTAAGTCCTGCAATTTTAGCAAGGACAATTGTTAACAGCGCATAAGAGGCAATATTAAAAGGCACTCCTAAAAATAAGTCAGAGGATCTTTGGTAAAGCTGTAAGGATAGTTTTCCCCCTCTATTGCTTATCTGATACATATTGTGACAAATTGGGAAAAGTGAAGCATCCCCTCCTTCTGCCATAGTATATAAATATTCAGGATTCCAGGAATTAACAATTAAATTTTTAGCATCTGGATCATCTTTTAATTCTTTCATTACCCATTTAAGTTGATCAATAGTTTTTCCTTTTTTTCTGGTTGGCCATTTTCTCCACATCTCTCCATAAATTCTCGGCAGCTCCCCCCACTGTTTGGCAAACTTTTTATCTGAGGCAATTTTGGCAATAAACTCTTCTTTAGTTAATAGCTTTTTTCCATTTTTGTTCTTTACTTTGTAAATCTTATAGGGATAATCATCCCAAATATGGACTTGTTTCTCTACTAAATATTTTATATTTGTTTGTCCTGACATAAACCAATACAGTTCCTGCAAAACTCCATTCCAGTAAACTTTTTTAGTTGTTAAAAGTGGAAATCCTTCTGACAGGTCATATCTGGTTTGTTTACCAAAAAGAGAATATAAAACAATATCTGTTCCACGGTCTACCTTTTTCACTCCATGTTCTAAAGCTTCTTTTAAAAGATCTAAATATTGGTACTCTGGGTGTTTGTTAGACTTGCTGTTCAACATCGGAAGGACTTATTCTACCACCTTGATGCTGTCCTCTGTAAGATACTGTTTTGCCTTCAATTTTAAAGAAAACTATGTTGCAAATTCTGGCTCCCATTTGCAACTTAACATCAAACTCTGAAAGATTTTTCAGTCCCATAGTAAGAGTTCCTTTATATCCGGGATCTGTTTTAGAATTTAATAAAAGAAGTCCTGCTCTAAAAAGAGAAGTTCTAGGAAAAACAACCGGCATTAAATCTTTTGGGGTATTTAATTTTTCAAAACAGGAAACTAATAAATAATCACCTGGATTTATCACAATTTCTTTCTGTTTTTTAGCTCTGGGTTTAAATTCGGCCACCAGCTCAGTTTTCACTCCCTTACGTTTTCCAAGAACCACTTGCCCTGAGCCTGTCGAAGGGTCTGCTTCTATAAAAGCCCCACCACTTACAATCCTGTGTACACTTCCCAATCTTAAATCCACCCCCACCCCTTCAGGATTTTCTAACTCCCTTTTCCCAAGGTTTTCTATGAGTTTTTCTTTTTTTACTCTTCTTAATATTTCATCAATTCCTAATACACTCATAATATAAAAAGGGCGAAATCATGAGCATAAAAGCAGTTAGAAAATTTGTGTGAAGTCCTAAATCACAAATTTTCCCACAGCGAGACTAGAAAATAACTTTATGATTTAGGTTTCCTAGTCGAGCGGTGCTTTTTGCCATGATGAGCCCGTCCTCCCATTAAATTTGAAACTTGCGGCATATCAGAACCCCCATACCTATTATTAGGAGAACTTTTATATGATCTTTGAACAGGTGCTGATAATTTTTCAAAAGAAAAAGCACAAATTGGAGATCCTTCATATATAACTAGCTTTTTCCCTTTTAAAAAAGTTCCAAATTCTAAAACAGGACAGCCATCCCAACCTGGATCAAACCTGGCAGCTGTAGAATGCACAACAACTCCAAGTCTGGCAAGAGAAGATTTACCAT
>MFCV01000038.1 GCA_001777015.1 Candidatus Daviesbacteria bacterium RIFCSPHIGHO2_02_FULL_36_13 | reverse complement strand
AATTTGTATACTAAAGCTAAGAGAATTAATCATTTGGGCAAAAGTAAATATGATAGCCATTTGCTCTCTCCCCGACAGAAGGCCAAAATTAACAGCAGAAACCTGCAGGATTAAAGCTCCTCCGCCTTTTTTTAATATGACAATGTCATCTTTAATGTCAGAGATTAATAAATGTTCTTGTGTGGTATTCATATATTAGATCTTAGGACTTAGGTCATAGTGCTTAGTTGTCAAGCCCTTATTTCTTAAGTCAAAAGTCATTACATGAAGCATCTTAGAAACTTCTATTAGAAGTGAGTAAATATCTTTATATTTATGTATGTCTCCAAAATTAAGTTTTTGGCTAATTAAGAGTTGGGTTTCTAACTCTAGTACTGAACCATAAGATATTGCATAAAACTGTCTATATTCTTTAGCAGATCTTCTGCCTGAGGCTTCAGCAATATTAGAAGGTACAGAAACAGCAGCTCTTCTCATTTGTGAAGTTATTCCATAGAGCTCAGATTGAGGGAATCTACTAGTCAATTCGAAAACAGCCGTAACAAGCCTCATACTTTTCTGCCAAACTATTAAATCTTTATACGATTGTATTTTCATTTTATTCAGTTCTTAGAACTTAGTACTTAGATCTTAGTTATTTAAAACTAAGTCCTAAGTTCTGGGTCCTAGGTCCTCAGTGATCACTTCGGAGTGATCAACAATGGTGACAGTACTTCTCCACTCAGCTCTATCTGTAGAACATCAAAAGAAAAGCCGTCTTTTTCCAGTTCCAGGGTGTATGTACCATTAGGCAGAGGAGTGGAACCACTAAATTGGCCCAGTTTATTTGTTTTTAAAGCCCTAACAGGTAATCCTTCTTTATCATAAATTACAGCCACCACTCCTTCTAAAGAAGCACCAAGATTACCATCTGGCAAGCTTGGCTTATCTTTAATAATTCCATTTATAACATTGGGAAAAGTAGTTAGAGCCAGTTGAGTTTGTTTGAGTTTAGGAGGTATCACCACTTTAACTCTGGTAGCAATAGGCTGTATCTCGGGCTTACCGCCCACTTGATCTAATTGTTGTCTGACCTCCGAAGCTTGAGAGACAAAGGTATTCAGATTAGTCATAACTTGGTTTATATCTCCTGTTTGGGGATTAGATTTAATTTGGCTGATGGCCCTTTCAGATTGAATAATTTTAAACTGCAGATTTTGGGCCTGGCGGGCTAAATCAACAGTTTTGGCAAGATCATCTTTGCTCGGAAGTTCAGAAGAAGGAAGAACAGGAGGGGACTTAGGAATAATTTGAGGAATTGGGGGCAAAGGAGCTATGTTTATAGATGGTTTAGACTGTAAAGAGGTAAAGTATGTCATCAGCCTATTATTAAAAGTGGGCTCACTTTTAAATTCCTTGCCATTTTTCTTCCAAACTCTTTTGGTAGGAGAGTAGATAGCTCTAAAGTATGCACCCATCCAATAATCAAGAGGTCTTGAAGCTATTGGTAAGAAGGCAAAAGCTACTCCCAAACAGGTAGAGATAATTAAAAGAGGCCAGGCCACTAAAGGATAAATAGGTGTAAGGAAAACAAATAACAAATAAGCAGTGCCTGCACCAATTGCCAGATAAATAAATTGTTTTAAAGTCATATCCCCAACTAAGTGGAACTGGAAAGAAGTGACATTTTGAGGTATAGGATGAGCGGAATCCATGGTTGGGTTAGAATAGAAACTAGATAGCTAGATACTAGATGGTTAGTTAGAAACAAAATACGATCCAACTAATATCTAGTGTACTAGTACCTAGTATCTCAAGTAATATCTCCTTTCTTTAGATTGCTTGAAATGGTTCTAATAATTTTAGAAACCTCTTCAATTAATTGAAAACTAGTAGCAAATGATTGACCAGGTGCTAGTTTGATATCTCGGCTAATAATTAATTGCGTTTCAAGTTCCAAAGTTGAACCATAGGCAATAGAATAAAATTGTTTCCACTCATTTGAAAACCGTCTTCCAGAACCCTCAGCAATATTAGAAGGTATAGAAACAGCAGCTCTTCTCATCTGGGATACTATTCCATAGGTCTCTTCTCTTGGAAAAAGTTTAGTTAATTGGAAAATTTCTTTTACAAGCTCTATACTTTTTTGCCATACGATCAAATCCTTGTATGATTTTATGTTGCCCATTAGTTTAGATATTTAGATAGCTAGATATTAGATTGCTAGTTAAAGAATGATAATGATTAACTAGTATCTAGTTACTATCATCTAGCACTCTTTCTCATGCTACTGCGTGAAAATTTTGACGTCTAGTAGGACAAAAAGGATCAATTTGTAGTAGAAATTAGATAGTTAGATGCTAGATGGCTAGTTATAAAACAAAATGCGATTAACTAGTATCTAGTGTACTAACATCTAGTATCTCTCTTATCCCCGTCAGGATTATGTGAGATTAATATCAAGCACTTCGGCTGCGCTCAGTGTAAACTTTTTTTCAGAAAGGATAAGTTGACAGTAAGTTAAGCCAAGCTCTAAACTGAAAGAAGTCCATAGAGCTTTTGGAAGAATTTGTTGTCCAAAAACTTATGGTAGAAAAATATATGCCCGATTCAAATACACCAGAGTCCGGAGCTCCTAGCCCCACACCCTCTAAAAATTTATTTGTCCGTTCTCCTGAATATGATCCAGGCAGGAAGGACTATCAGGTGACGCAGGAAGACCGGGAAATAGTCTGGACAGATCCCTTAACCGGTAAAGAAGTAGCAAGGCACCCTAGAGTAGAAGGAGGGGCAATAGCATTAGAGATGGAATTAAACCCGGCAGGCAAGGGTCCTGAGGAGATTGTAGACATTATGCAGAGAATTTCTGTGATGGACTTTCAGAGAAGGGAAGAACATAACGTATTTTATCAGCCGGCAGCTGATTCTTTGCAGGAGTTTGCACAGAAAGATAAGCTTCTTGGGACTGATGCCGAGGTTGTAAAAAAAGAAAGAGAGAAGACTGCGCATGATAGAACTGCCATTACTGCGGCAGAAACTGCAGAAGCTGGAAAAGGAGCTTCTTTGCAAACATTACTGGATAAGCTCGATAGTGAAAATTGGCAGTTAACTGCAGCTCAGAACACATTAGCAGAGGAGGGGTTTAAGGGATTGCTTCCAGTAAAAGATTGGAAAGAGCTGGAGGAAAAAGAAGAAAGGCTGAAAAATGATGTAGTTAGTCTAAGGGGAGAAATAACTGCTATGACTACCCCAGCGTTTCTGGAACAAAGAGAGGTAATACAAAAGCAGATAGAAGATGTAAAACTTATTCGAGAAAATGCTATAAAAGCGGAGGAAGAAAAGGAAGCTAGAGAACAGCAGGCAGAGCCTGAAAAGTGGGAAAAAGACATAGAAAGGGATTTGCTTCAGAGCGAGAGTATTAGGCCGCCCCTTCCGGTCCCCCCTGCAGATAGAAGTTTTTCTTCCCAGCTTGGTCTTTTAGAGCAAGATCCTAATTCTGTGAATGCAAAAGAGGAATTAAGCTGGTATTTGCATGAAGCAAGAGAGATGGGGATTGTTGAGGATCTGGAGGAGAAATTAGATCATAAGTATAGAGAATGGGCTACCAGTATCCTACCTCGTTATGAATACAGCCAGAGAGATGACTCTATGATACGGGTTTCCGGGAGAAGTATAACTGACGTAGAGGATGAAATTATTGAATATTTTGATACTCTTTTGCTGGAAAGATTTGATAACAATAGCATCAAGACAAATCCTCAATATGTTGAACAGCCTGCCCGTTGGAATATTCTTCAGAGAAGAGGTGTTAGCTCTGCAGACATTCAAAGATTTCAGGGTGTTAGGGCAGAGTTTGTTCGCAGAGCTCAAGCTCAGATAGAAGATTCTTTGACTAATCTGGACTTTGGTCAAAGACCCACACCCCTACCTCCTATTGATTTGCCGGAAAGGATATCAGGAGAGTGGAATACACAAAGAGCAGAAAGATTAATTAGATTAGGAAAAGACAAACAAGATTTGGAAGCAGGCATAGAACCTTTATTCAGAGAGGAACACTACTATACCATAGTGCTTTTAGGGCATACCAGAGAAGAGATAGAAGCAGGCGCAAATCAGGCTGCTGATAATATTATTGATAGTGCCACTACTTTTGACATCAATACCATTCAACAAAGAATGGAACAGTTGCTTAAGGCTCTGAGGAAAAAATCAGCTGATTTACAGAGGAATGAAAAGATTTCTAAAGATGGTGCAGAGAAGCTGATTGTACGAATGGAGGATGCTGTTACCAATAAGATTGACTTTTTCATTTTAGACTGGGCAGGACAAAATCTACAGGCAGAATTATTCACTTCCTGGATGGAACAGCGCATGAGAATTAGAGGAGTAGAAAAAGTAAGAGAAACTCCTTATATGAATGATGGTCTGGCTGGTATAGCTATGCTATTTTTATCGTCAGAAGAATTTAGGCTTTTTCATAGGCCGCAGGGTTTTAAGGGCCAGTCTTTTGATGATGATACTGTTCAAAAGTACATCAGGGCTCAACTTGAAAAGAAGATGGAAAGCATATTGATGAACTTTGAATTAAAAGGCACAACTGCAAAAGAGAAGGATGTATACAGAGAGAAATTAAGAAGAGCGTCTACCAAAGATCAATTTCTTGCTAATTTTAATGTTAAGAATACTGTAATCGACGGAATAGACTTTAAAACAGCGTCTAAAGATCAGCAGGATAACTTAGTTAGGAACTTAGAGCATTATTCCCCAAATGAGGTAGAGGAGCTGTTTAGAACTTTAACTGCTGAAGTTAGGCTCGAGATTAGAAGATATCATTATGAATTAGTCTCGGGTGAGGTTAAAAGTAAGGGTGACAATGCTACTTTTCAGGATCTGGATAGATTGAGAATAATAAGAATGAACTTAGCTGTAGAACAAAATAACTATCAGGAAGCAAAGAGGAAGGCAGTCAGTGCATTCACTATAGCCAAGCAGGCAATGGGTATATTTGGTGAATCTGCAGATTTAGGAGAGCATGCCATTGTTATGGAAAATGGAGATTTTATCAGGAAAGGAGAATTAGTTCTGTTTTATAAATACGCTATTTTGCAGGCTGGTAAGAGTTATGGGGAAACATATGGAGCAGAAGATAATCCTGCTTTGATGAGGTGGAGAAGCAGAATGTGGATAGATAGATGGAAGAAATCAGGTTTAGACAGGAAAAAGACTGATAGAAATTTCAGCGTTACTCTTCAGAGCGGTGAAGAAATGACTTTTAAATTAAAAGAAGGGTTTGAAGAAACCGGGTTAACAGAAGAGGAATGGAAAGGATTTGAAGATGCAGTTAAAGAGGTAAGAGCGCATGGCTATAACGCTAAGCTTAAGATCAGAGTCAGGCAGGAGGACGGAACTTATGCTGAGGAGGAAAAGAGTTTTGAAGAGATAATAAAAATGGAGGAGCTTAAGCCTGTGATGAATAACTATCTGGCAGATTATCAATCTTCAGAGAGCCAGATCAACAATGTAGTGACTTTGGGGCAGGCTGCTAAGGGTAAATTAGTGCCGATAGAAAAAATTCTTAGAAGATTAGGACTCAAACCAAGAGAAGGAGTTAAAGGCGATACCACTCAACAGAGAATAGACACCCTTTCTCAGATGGTTGAAGATTCTAGGTATTTGCATGCGGAGCTTGATAGGCTGGCTGATTTTGAGGCTACTCACGGCCTTCCGGGCCTTCCTTTTAAACAATACGAGGAAAAAGATGCAGGGATTGCAGACCCAAGAATGCTGTCTTTCTCTCCTGATAGGATTGACTATGCTCTTAGGAATAGATCCTGGCTGGTAGGGAGACTGCATGATCTAAAGGGATTCTGGTATACAAATTTAAGAAGAACTGTTCCAAGGGCTGTGGACTTAATACATGCATTGCCTTTTTCTCTAAATAGCCTGGCTCAGGAAATGGCTTTTGATGATACTTTTGATTTAATGCTTAATATTAATACCTCAACTAATGGAATGGAATCTGTTGATAGTCCTGCTCTAGTACAATATGCTATGAGAAATGCAGATATGGCTTTTCTAAGGACTGTATGTGAGGGTGGGATAGATACAAAAGAAGGTAAAAAATGGGGATGGCTGGAGAAGCCGTTTGTAGATGCCAATACTTTATGGCAATTATTCCAAGCTATTGGAGTTGCAGATATGCGAGGTCTTCTGGAGATAATGAGAAGAGGGGGTACAGAAATAACACAAGATGTGAAAGAAGCGATTGTTAATCATTTTCAGGAAAAAACTCTTGGAAGGTTTACACCTATTTTAGTAGGTACAGAAAAATTGCTTGGTGAAGACAGGCAAGCGATATCTTCAGGATCAGGCTACGATGAAAATGAAAAATTTGCTTTAAGAAAACTAGAATGGATACTGTCTGAGAAAAAAGCCAGTGAGGAGTATGGTGCAAGAGAAGAAGCAGGTCAAGCTACATTCTCAGAGATACAGGAACTTATTCAAT
>MFCV01000037.1:316-7939 GCA_001777015.1 Candidatus Daviesbacteria bacterium RIFCSPHIGHO2_02_FULL_36_13 | reverse complement strand
GAAAGAAAGATAATTTTCTAGTTCGGAATCATTTTCCGAATGATTCAGAATGGTTTCTATTTCTGTTTTTTTCTGCCTTCCGGGGATAGCATCAAAATAGTAATCTTTCTCTGGGTCTTTCATTTCTTCCGCTAAGGAATCTAGTCCAAGACCGGTTTTTGCATGAGCCACTGCAGGAGCTAAATTATGCACATTATCCATTTCATCTCCTGCGTCATCATACCCCCAAACAATGGCCCTAGCGCGCCTTAAATCATCTAACTCTATACCTAAAGGAAGAGCGGCCCTGCCTCTTTGCCCGGGAGCATAAGCAATAGGAACTTTGCCGCTTAGTACCGGAGCATCCTTCATACGTTTTACAGCAACTATTTTTTCTGCAACAGCCTCTACAACTAAAAAGCGGCTTTCACTAAAAGTTGGTTCCAATCCGCGGAGTATATCTCTGTATCCCATATTATCAACAAGCAGGCGGTATCTAAAAGGGTAATTTTTTAACATAGCTAAGGTGGGTTCAAAATCTTCCATAGCCCTTTTTAGGCCGGGGTGTGCAGTTTCTGAATAATCGTGCGGCGTGTATTCGCTCATAAGTAAGCTATTGTACCAAATCCACAAAAAATCCGGCTCTCCATTTGGGCAGAACCGGATTTAATAATTACCAGAGGGTGTTATTTTTTACCTGCAGTGAGCATGTAAATCTTATATACACCTACCAAACCAATTACTCCATATGCTACCTGAGAAAGAACACCTGAACCCAAAACGGATTCAATCAAATTAGTACCAAGTACTGATTCTAAACCGACATTCAAGGCAGCAAGAGCCAAAACCCAACCAACCAAAGTTTTTTGATTCATTTATATCACCTCCCTCTAAGACTCATCATACTCATATTTTTATGAAGGTTGTCAAGTAGATTTAATAGGTTTCTGCTGACAAGTTCCTGCTGACAAGTTCCTGCTGACAAGTTCCTATGTGGCCTGAAAAAAGGTGGCAGCTTGATTTGTAGCTGGTTCTGAATCTAACATATTTTCCAAGACTTTAAGCATATCTAAGGTTTCTGGTAACAAACATCCCTTTACTAAATCCCCAGAATAAAGACCAGAGCCTAAGTTTGAAATAGGATAATGTAAATCGTCTTCATGTTCTTTACCCACTATTCTGAAAACAGCATCCCATCCCACTAGTTGATCTGTCCAGGAAAAGCTAACAATAATTGACTGAGCAGGAGTAAACTCAGTAGGGAAATAAGGTCCTTTAAAAAGATGATCTCTGCTAGTTTGCTGACTTATTTCCAAAACGTGGGAATTTAGGGCAGTAATTCGGCTTAATGTGACTGTTGCATGTTCTGGATCCCATTTATAGGTATAACTTAAGGGCTTTGAGAAATCATTTGGATCAAGAATAAAAGCTATAGACAAAGGGGCATCATCAGGATTTCCTTCTCCTTCCTGAAGTATATTTATACCTGCTCCCTCTAGAGTACCAGTTCTAGCAGGACCAAATTGGCTAATGAAGTATGGAATAGTAATGCCATCAAAATCTAAATCCACTTCTCTAGGGGGTTTCGGGTGATTTTTAAGATAATCAATTCTTTGAGATGTTAAACCAGTTCTTTCGCCAAAATCAGCATAGGTTTCAAAAAGAGAGGCATTTACAACCTCCAAAGCTTTCTCTACTTTTAAAAGATCTGGACTAATGGCCATTTTGTTTAGGGCAAAACAGTTATAGCTTATTTTATGTACTTATGCAACTAGCCTCCAAAATGTAGTAAAATGCCTCATCATGGAAGCTTTAATCTATCAAAAAGGTTTGAGGAATAAGACAGCGGCCCGTCATTTTTATAATTATCTAAATTTCCTAGATCCTGCTGGTGTAAGTTTTAGGGCTATCAACTATGGATTTGATGATGGCAAAATGATACCTTTAAATCCTCAAGAGCAGGCTCACTGTTTTCGGCTGGCCCTTTATAATCATTTGGTAGTTGCCAGTGGAGTTGATCTAAAGGGTAAGAGGGTTTTAGAGACAGCAGTTGGCAGAGGTGCAGGTGCATCTTATATTGCCAGGCATTTCCGTCCTAAATCTATTCATGGAATAGATATTTCCGAAAGATCTATAGAATTTGACAGAGATTATTATCATATCTCCGGCCTGACTTTTTCAGCAGGAGATGCAGAGGGCATTGGTTTTGCCCCTAACTCTTTTGATGCTGTTTTGGATGTAGAGTCATTTCACTACTATCCTCATCCGGAAAGGGCTATTGCAGAGGCCTACAGGGCACTGGACAAAGAGGGGTATTATCTTGTTGCTGATATGGTTCCTGCAGGCCAGATAAAAGGCTTTATGGAGGGTCTTAAAGCTCCTGGGTTTAGGCTGGCCAAAGATCCAGAAGATATCACAGAAAATGTTGTCAGGTCTTTGCAAAATGAGGCAGATCAAAAAGAGGTTGCTATAAACAATCAAGTGCCTTTATTGTTAAGACCCTTATTTCAGGTATTTGCTGGTCAGCCAGGAACATTTTTTTATAATGAGCTTCAAGCCAAAAGACTTTGCTACCTAAATGTGGTCCTTCAGAAGTAATTCTTTTTGATCCCTTTTTAATCTTTTAATTTCCGCTTCCCTACCTCTGGCAGAAAGTAAGGTTTTAAATTCCTGCTTGTATATTAAAGATACTGGTCTTCTGATTTTAGTATAGTGGGCCCCTGATTTTAAGGAATTATGAGCAATTAATCTTTTTTCCAAATTATTGGTACACCCAACATAATAAGTATTATCAGAGCATTTTAAAATGTAAACATAAAACTTCATAGGATTTTTTCCTGAAAGAGAAAATCAGCTATGATTTTACTTATAAAAATAGTGCCTGTTGGAGATGGGTGAATATAATCCTCAGTCCTGACCAAATCTAAATTTAAATCTCCTTCTACCTTTGATTTTTCAAAAATATTGATAAGAGGAATATTATTATCCATAGCAAATTTAATGTGATTTTTAATATATGCCTCCCTTTCCAATACCCAGCCTTGTCTGGCCTCAGGAGTCAGCTCTACCTGTCCCCTGCCATATTGAGCTTTGCTTGGGGCAATAGTGGCTACAAAAACAATTCTCCCTTCAGGGTTTTTATCCTTTAAAATTTGGACAGCTTCTTCTAGGGCTTTGGTTTGCTCTCTTAATCCTTCTTCCATAGATAGATGGGACAAAGGATTATGCCCAAAAGATTCAATTAAAATTAAATCAAAATCAATTTCTGTGATTGGTCTAAATTCCCTCCCATGAAAAGTTTTTTCTAAAAGTCTGGTTTTTAAAGTTAAGATATTGGTAGATCCAAATCCATAATTTAATACTTCAAAAGTCTTATCCGGGTAATACTCTTTTAAAAATTTTCTTATCTCATCAGAATTTCCCAAAGTTTCTGTCATGGAATCCCCAACCATGACTATTGTGTAATCCTGAGGATATTTAACCTTCTCATCTATTATGGTTGGTTTTGGGGAATCTTTTGGATAAAGGAAGTATAGAGTTAGGATTACAAGGAGAAATAAAAATAGAACTTTTTTCATAAAAAGCATCCACTTGGCTGGCTCTGGTTGACTATGTTGGAACTTATTATTTAAAATCTTTATAAATATACCTACATCTCTAAATTCCCTTAGCCAGATGTGTCATTATCATTATGCTTTGATATGGCATACCATGTAGCCACAGCTCCTAATGTAACATATATAAATGTTCCGGATATATCTCGCCCTGGAACACTTACATAATCGCCAACGCATTCTGAACCATCTCTGGTTCGTACACTTTGTGTACATTCAGTATGATAGGAGGCTGCGAAAGAAAGATACGCTCCAACGAACAAAGCACCAGCAATTATTCCTGCAATTCCACGAGCTAATCGGTTGTTTGATTGATTATCAGCTTTCCAATTTTTTCCAAAATAGCCAAGACTAAACCATAGAACTGTAGGTAATGCCACTAAATAAATAATTCGGACAACCATTCCATACGGATCAATTGGTCCCCAGATGAGTAAAACTATGGTAAAAAGAGCAACAAGCAGGCTTCTATTATTTGAACTTAAACCTGTTTCTTTATCTTGACGATACTCCATTGTAATCTTTATTGTAATCTTTCAGCTTTTATTCTGCCACATAATATTTAATCGTTTTAAACAATCATTAGCTGTTTCACCTTCTCGCCTGTTCTTTTTTATTTGCTCCAAAATAAAATCAATCATAAAATTAGATAATACATCCATCTGGGTAACTAAATCTCCAATTTGCTCATCTGACATATTTTCGGATCTCTTTCCAAGTTTTTTCCGAGCTTCAATTATATCCATTTCTATTTTACTTTTGTTCTTAGTTATTTTTTGTAGATACCAGTAAGCACTTTAAACTTACGAAAAGAGAACGAGGTAAAGTTAGGTCAAAATGATTGTTCAAATAATCTTCCATCATCACCTGCATCGCTTAAAATTAAGGCGATTTCCTTTCCAGAAAACTGCATTGTATTACCTTCACTATTTCTAGGTAAATCATGTTCAATGGAAGTCAAAACGTATTGAAGTCCATTTTCCTGGCAGATTCGTTTAACACATTCGATAAATTTGATCTTTTTTCTATCATCTAATCCTTCTAATACTCCATCATGATAGACAAACTTAAAAAATGAATTTTTAGAATAAGTAATCAGAATTGATAAATCAAAGGCAACGCAAAGCAGTTTTCTATAGGTAGTTCCTCTACCCATAGCAGTAATATCATTATTTTTTTCCTCTTGAATATCAGCATGAAATTCAATATTGCCTGTTTTATTAAAGGAAATTGAAGGTATAGCTTGAAGATTTATAATTTCTTTTAGAATAAGATTAAAAGTCTTTCTTATATTAGAATAAATATCATTCTGTTCTTTAAGTACATTTTCTTTTAATGCATCTTTTAACTTAGAAATTTGATTATTAAGCTCTGTAACTTTGCTGCTAATATTTCCAATTTCCCCAACACTTGAAAGCTGTTGCTGTAAAGTCATTATTTGATTATCAATTCCTACAATTTCATTTTGACACTTTTTGTACTTTTCAAAAGTATCTGTAGATTGAAGTATTGATAATAAATCCGATCTCTGATTATTTAAGTCGATTAGTTCCTTTTTAATTTCTTCTTTTTGAGTTTTAAGACTGGTTAATCTTTCTTTAAGGTGTTTACTTCTTTCTTCAGATAATTGTTTATTAAATTCAACAAGATTTTCATAATTCTTTTTAAGATCCTCCGGAAATTGAGTTTTTATCTCTATAAATAGTTTCTCAATTTCACTTAAACTAAATTCCATCCTATCGTTTAAAGCAGAGTTAATTTTATCTTCCTCAAATTCTAAAGCATATAACTCTGAATTTAATTTACTTATATCTGCCTCAACACTATCTACTAAATCACGATCAATTCTTCTATCATTTGTGTAGAAATTAAATTTGTCTAATTCGATTTGAAGGGATTTCTTTTCTTCTTCTTTTACTTCGATAAACCCTTTAATCTTATCCAACTTTTCCTCATTCATTGAAGATCTTGTTTCGAGTATTTTAATTTCAGCATTTAATAAGTTGATTTGAGTTTCTAATTCATATTTACTTTTCAACAATTCTCCGTTAAAGCCCAGTAGATCTAATAGTAAAGGTTTCCAATCAATATCCTTCGATGACTTATATTTATTTAACTGAAAGACATCAAGATAATCGTCCTGAGTTCTTAAAAAGTAAGAAACAGTTTTTCTGTAATTTACTTCTGGCAAAACATCAAACTCTAGATAATTATTTAAAATATCTTTTGCTTTATCTATCGGTACTTCTTGATGATCCCAATTATCTTCTTTAGTAAAATCCTGGAATTTTTGATCATGAATTTTAAAATCAATTTTAGTTGGATAATCTATTGATCTTCTAATTGTTAAATACTTACCATCGTTTAATAATATTTCAAGGAAAAAAGAATATTCAAAAAATTTGATCTTATATTTGCTCAGGAAAAATGCATTATCAAATCCTCTTAATAAAAGGAAGTCAATTACATAAATTAAAGTTGTTTTTCCTAAATTATGTGAATCAATTTCTTTGTCTTTCGGTTTAGTTACTTTGCCAATAATTAAGTTAAATTCTTCATTAAATTTAACCCTTTTAAATTTTTTATTAGAATAAACTTGACTTAGTTTCATAAATTTAATTCAAAAATATCTAATTCAGAATAATATTCTACTTTGCCTAATGAAAAGAGAAAATTTAAGGAGGGCAGGAACATTTCCTTTGCTCTTTCGCCTTTTACTAAAAGAACTTTATCTAGTAATTCATCATATTTTAAAACTCTATTTACTTTCAGTAACGAAACTATTGAAAAAGAAACTGAAAATATTGATAAGTTAATATCTGTATACTTACTTGGTTTTATCATGCTGTTCCCAAATCACAGTTATAGTACATATAGTGTAACAAAATATAAATCATCCTATGCTCTCTACTATCTAATGTTCCATCATCTTTCTTTAGGATGTAATCATAAATATAATCAAAGATTTCTTCAAAATTACCATACTCATTCCTGTGAGAAATAATTTTGCTGTTTAATTCCATTATAGTAGCTTGGTATTTATCTAACTCATTTCTATTTATTGGATCTTTTAAAAATTTATCAATTTGTGCAAAAAAACTCAAAGAGTTCTTTTTGATATGTTCAAAATATTCCTCACTTAACTTATTCCTTTTATTCTTTTCTTCCACGGGTATTCGTTTAATATCTTGTTCAGCTTCATTCACTCGATCTGAAATTTCAGTTACATTTTCAGCAAAAAACTGGATTAGATCTTTAATATCTTTTTCATAAAATTGAAGTGGTATTGCTAATTTATTTAGATTAAGAGCTTCAGCTATACCATCATATTTGTTTAACCAAAGATTTATCCTTTCTTTTCCAAAAAGATCAACATTCTCAACTAAAGTTTCATCCTTTATTTTTTTGCAAATTATGGAGTGAGTATTACCAGTAAGCGAGCGGTTTGTAAAAATTAAATAATTGTCTATTTCACCATTAACTTTTAATACTTTTACTTTTACAATTTCTTTTCTAACTTCACTATTAAAATCCGGGTCGGAGCATGAACCATTTGAATTAACAGTATGCTTGGCTTGAATAATGAATCTTCCCGACCATGGGGCAGCATCAGATGGAACATGTTGAGCCGTTCCTTCAAATCTAGAATCCCTACCACCGTCATTCCTAGAAGAAAACTTCTGTGCTGAAATACCTAGAATTTGCTCACATATTAGGACTACTAAAGTTTCAAATGTTTCATCATTGATTCTCCAAATTTGATAATCAAAATCCATAATTAAATTCTACTATAATTTCCTTAGTCTTGTTTGTAGGGTAATTTACTTTATAGCTTCTGAGAACCTAGCAAAACCTAGTATTTTTACTAATTACATTTGCAAAAATGGTGGATATTTTACTCCTAATCCTTAATGATTTCGGCGTTTCGTGGGATAATGTATTTATGCAATACTATAATCGTATTTCTGCTGATTATCTTGTAAAAATAGACATACCTTTACTATACGAGTTTGGAGCTAATTGGAGTGGA
>MFCV01000037.1:0-296 GCA_001777015.1 Candidatus Daviesbacteria bacterium RIFCSPHIGHO2_02_FULL_36_13 | reverse complement strand
TATGGAAATCGAGGTTTCTACTGGAGTTTGTGAGCGTCATTGTATACGTTTGAAATACGGAAAATTTGACTATGAAATTCCTTTAGTGACTACTGCCTGTAATTATGGCGGTGTAAGGTATTGGTATGAATGTTTATTTTGCAAAAGGCGTGTGGGTGCATTATATTTAAGGGCGAATGTTTTTGCCTGTAGACATTGCCAGTATTTAACTTATGAGAGCAAACTTGTACCTGGTCATATGAAGGGAATAGGTAGGATTATAAGTATACCGGAGGTAGAAGCACTTGAGAAAAAAG
>MFCV01000036.1:4643-10146 GCA_001777015.1 Candidatus Daviesbacteria bacterium RIFCSPHIGHO2_02_FULL_36_13 | reverse complement strand
TTAAAGCATCAGAAAATTTTAAACAGCTTCAGGAAGAATTATCTGATACAGAGACTAAAGTAGCTGCAGCCAGACAGTTTTACAACACTAATGTTTTGGATTTAAATAATAGCTTGGAACAAATTCCATCTAATATAGTTGGATCTATGTTTGGATTTAAAAAAGAAGATTTCTTTAAAGCCACTGAAGAAGAAAAAGCTGATGTTAAAGTTAGCTTCTAAGGTTTACCTAAGTAGTTCCAAGATTCCAAATTCAGGCAGAGGGGTTTTTGCCAAGGAAAATATTAAAAAAGGGGAAATTATAGAGGTGGCCCCAATTTTAGTTTTAATTTACAAAGATATAGTGGATACAAAGTGGAATTTACTGTTTGAGTATTATTTTTGGATGGATGATTTTATTGTTTTAGCCTTAGGGTATGGATCTTTATATAACCATTCCAAAAATCCCAACTGTAAATACAAGATAAATAGAGAGAAAAAAACAATTACCTTTACTGCTATTAAAGATATTAAGAAGGATGAGGAGATAGTATTTAATTACAAGGGAACTACAAATCCTAAAACTCCTTTGTGGTTTGAAAGGTAAGTGGTCAGAGCTCGGGGTCCTGTCACTTGGCTCGTATGGTCAAAAAGCACCGTTCGGTTAGAGACCTCACTATGGGAAAGTTTTGTGCCGACCGACTGCACACAAAACTTTCTAATTGCTTTTATGACTCATACTTCGCCAGTGCCACCCCTCGTAATTGGTTATTTTACATGATAAAATACGCATACTATGTCAAAGGTTAATACTGCTTGGGATCATGTTTCAGGAAATCTTTTTAAGACCTGGCTAATCATGTTTATCTTTAGCATTTTTACAGTGGGAGCTATATATTTAATAGCCCAGGGGTTTGGATATGGTGAAATAGGGGGACTTGGGATTGTTGGATTTGCCTTAATTATGGCAGGGCTTATGAATTTTGTGTCATATTTTTGGTCAGATAAGATTGTCTTAGGAATTTCAGGGGCAAAACCTATTTCTGAATCCAGTCACAAAGAGCTTTATAGAACTGTTGAAAATTTAACTATTGCTGCAGGACTGCCTTTGCCTAAAATTTATCTAATAGATGATTCTGCTCCTAATGCTTTTGCCACTGGTAGGGATCCAAAGCATGCTGCCATTGCTTTTACCACAGGAATTTTATCTAAACTTAATAAACAGGAGTTGGAAGGGGTAACAGCTCATGAACTTTCTCATGTTGGAAACAGGGATACCCTGCTTATGGCAGTTGTTTCAGTTTTAGTAGGAACCATTGCCACCGTGGCTGATTTTTTTATGAGATCTCTTTGGTATGGAGGGCGTAATGATAGAGACAGTAAGGGCAATCAACTTTATATGATTTTGGCCATAGCCACAGCTATTTTAGCCCCAATTGTAGCTACACTTATTCAGCTGGCAGTATCTAGAAGAAGGGAATTTTTAGCAGATGCCTCAGGAGTATTATTAACCAGGTATCCAGAAGGCCTAGCTTCTGCTTTAAGGAAGATTTCAGGAGATAAGGAAGTCTTAGAGGTGGCAAACAGAGGCACAGCGCATCTCTATATAGTTAATCCTCTTAAGGGTAAACAAGCTATTGGTTGGTTTGCCTCCCTCTTTAACACCCACCCTCCTATGGAAGCTAGAATAAAGGCTTTAAAAGAGATGGAAGGAAAGGTGTGAGTAGAGAGGTTTCCAGGTTTTGCAAAACTACAGAATTTTGTGAGAATGCTCCAAGGGTAGATGAACTTACTGATGGAAGCAGTTTAATGAAGCTTTTTGAACCCCTTAAAAGAGAAAAAGGTGATCATGTGCTTGTGTGTATGGGTATCAACTCAGCTAACAATACGCAGAATGAATGTCCCATGATTGAATTACTTAGAAAGTATGTAGATTTATCTTATACTGGTGAAATAGAAGTTCCTGGTATGGAAGGTGTATTTACCGAGGGTGAACTAAGAAGAATTTGGAAATTGGATGTCTAAGCTAATTGAGTGGGATCAAAGTAGATATTAACAGTTAAGTACTATTAAAGTATAATCCTTGTATATATAAGGACCTGCTAATAGCAGAACCTTGAAATTTTATATAATAAAATTATGAAGATTGATGTTAAGAGGGTAGCAAAGTTGGCTAGTTTACCTCTTTCAGAGGCTGAAGAAGAGAAATATTCAAAGCAATTATCCAAAATCCTAGATTACATAGAACAACTTAATGAAGTTGATACATTAGATGTGGAACCCACTTTTAATGTTACTGGACTAAGTAATGCTATGAGAGAAGATCAAGTGGGTGACTGCACAATTCCTCAAGAAGAGGCAATTTCCAATGCTCCAGTTAAAAAAGATGGCTTTATTGTCACAAAAGGAGTTTTTAATGAGTAAAGAGGAGCTCGACATCCCCATGCTCGGCCTTGTCATTTCGCTAATCGCTTATCCGGCTTGCTGCGCGTGGAGACGTCTTCGCTCCTTAATATGAAATAAATATGAACATAACTGATTTAACATTGGTAGAAACAATAAAAGCGTTAGAAAATAAGGATTTTAGTGAAGAAGAGCTTAATAAAGCCTATTTAGATAGAATTGAAGCTAAAAATGCTGATTTAAATGTTTTTTTAGAGGTCAAAAAGAATTCCAAAGGGATTCCTGCAGCAATAAAGGATATAATTAGTACTCAATTTATAAAAACAACTGCAGGTTCTAAAATATTGAGTACATTTATTCCTCCTTTTAATGCAACAGTTGTTGATAGACTGCTTTCAAATAACATTTCCATCATAGGTAAAACTAATTTAGATGAATTTGCCATGGGTTCTTCAGGTGAGAATTCAGCCTTCGGTCATACTAAAAACCCTTGGGATATAGCTAAAGTTCCTGGAGGAAGCTCTGCAGGCTCAGCTGCGGCTGTAGCTGCTGATTTAGCAGTATTTTCAATGGGTACAGATACAGGTGGATCTATCAGACAGCCAGCCTCACTTTGTGGAGTTGTTGGGTTTAAGCCTTCTTATGGTAAGGTTTCAAGATATGGACTTATGGCAATGGCTTCATCTTTGGATGTTCCAGGTACATTTACTAAGTCTGTGGCTGATGCCAGGTTGGTTATGGGTTGGGTATCTGGCTCTGATGGAATGGATTCAAATGTACAGGAGATTGCTTCCCCTTCGACTTCGCTCAGGGTCGCAATGACGGATTTGAAAGGAATTAAAATTGGTGTGCCTAAGGAGTATTTTGGGGAGGGATTAGATCCTAAAGTTGAAAAAGTTATTAGGGAGGCTATAAAAAAGCTGGAAGAATTGGGAGCTGAAATTGTGGAGGTTAGCTTGCCTCATACTCAATATGGAGTAGCTGTTTATTACATAATTATGTCTTCTGAGGTCTCCTCAAACCTAGCCAAATTTGATGGAATAAGATTTGGAAGCAGCAGAGAAGATTTTGGGGAAGAAGTGAAAAGAAGAATTATGCTGGGAACCTTTGCTTTGTCTTCCGGCTACTACGATGATTATTTTGCTAAGGCTGCTTGCGTACGAACTTTGATAAAGCAGGATTTTGAAGAGGCATTTAAAAAAGTTGATGTGATAGTTGGTCCAGTCTCTCCTACCACAGCTTGGAATTTAGGAGAGAAGATGGATGATCCTTTAGCTATGTATTTATCTGATGCGTATACAATACCTGCATCGTTAGCCGGAATCCCAGGTTTATCTGTGCCTTGTGGATTTGTGGATGGTTTACCAGTAGGTTTACAAATTTTAGGAAAATATATGGATGATGAAACAGTTTTGGATGTTGGTGAAGCCTATGAACAAGCAACAGAGTGGCATGAAAGGAGGCCCGATCTGTCATTCTGAGCGTAGCGAAGAATCTCAAGGCTAATCAATACGCCCGTCCTTTGGACGTAGAGATTGCTTCGTTCCCCGCAATGACAAATTACTATGAAATATGAAACTGTAATTGGTATAGAAGTACATGTGGAATTAAACACTAAAACTAAAATGTTTTGTAGATGCAGTGCTGATTATTTTGGTAAAGAGCCAAATACTCACACTTGTCCTGTTTGTTTAGGTTTACCTGGAAGTTTACCTATTATTAATGAGGAAGCTATAAAAAAATGTATTCAAATTGGACTAGCTTTAGGATGTACTATTTCTTCTAAATCACTTTTTGAAAGAAAAAATTATTTTTATCCTGATTTACCAAAAGGATATCAGATTTCTCAATATAGGTGGCCTTTGTGTATTAAGGGAGAGCTGAAGTTGGATTCTGGGAAAGTTATTAGAGTAAATAGAGCTCACCAGGAAGAAGATACTGCCAAGTTAACACATCAAGGTGGGGAAAGCTTAATAGATTTTAATAGATCGTCTGTACCTTTAGTTGAGGTAGTTACAGAACCTGATTTTTCTAGCTCTGAGGAGGTTAGGGAGTATGCTCAAAAACTTCAGCAAATCTTTAGATATTTAGGAGTTTCTAATGCTGACATGGAAAGAGGTGACATGAGATTGGAAGCTAATGTTTCTGTCAGGCCTGAGGGACAAACAGAACTTCCACCTTATCGTGTGGAATTGAAGAATATAAATTCCTTTAGATTCATGGTGGCTGCCATTGAATATGAGGTAAAAAGACAAATTGAGGCTCATGAGAAAGGTGAAAAATTATCCCAGGAAACCAGAGGATGGAATGAAGATAAGAAAGAGACCTACCTTCAAAGATCTAAAGAAGAGGCCCATGATTACAGATATTTTCCTGAACCTGATTTACCTGAGCTTAAAAATATGGATCAAATAAAGGTTGATCTTCCAGAATTGCCTTCTAAAAAGACTGAGAGATTTGTATCTGATTATGAATTGAATAAGCAGCAGGTAGGAATTTTGGTGGAATCCATAGAAATGGCTGACTACTTTGAGAAAGTTGTGGAAGCTGGAAAACAAAATAATGTCACCCCAGTTCAGATTGCCAACTATATTGTTAACAAGAAGGTTGATTTATCAGTTGATCCAAAGCAAATAATAAATGATATACAAGACAAGACCTCCAATCTTATAAGTGATGATGCTGAATTTGAGAAATTAGCCAAGCAAGCTATTGAAGAAAATCAAAAATCTGCTGATGATTTTAGGGCTGGAAAAGAAAATGCTATCCAAGCTTTAATAGGAGGAGTAATGAGATTATCAAAAGGTAAAGCAGATGCCGCTCAGACTGTTAAGATTTTGAGGAAACTGCTAGAATAACACCCTTTATGGCAACCCTGGAAGCTGGAACACATGTGATACCTGAGTTGGATGAAGAAGGTAGATTAAAAGGAGACAAATTTTTAAACCAAGTTTTAAATCTAGCTAGAAAAATAGATCAATTATTTGAACCGATTACCCCTACTATTGATTCTTTTTTTGAAAAAATTAAAGAAGAACCCCGGGATGGGTATATATTCCCAACTTCAAGAAGGAACAGATTAGTTGCAGCTTGCTCTTTAGGCTCTCTTTCAGGATTTGGAA
>MFCV01000036.1:1713-4632 GCA_001777015.1 Candidatus Daviesbacteria bacterium RIFCSPHIGHO2_02_FULL_36_13 | reverse complement strand
TAGGCTCTCTTTCAGGATTTGGAACAACTTTAGCATCTGCTTTGATAATTAATGCCTTTGAACCCCAATATAATTTTTTGGCAATACCTATAGGGGTTGCAGTAGGAATGGCTACAGGAGCTTATGTTTCACACCTGGAAAAATTATATGAAAGAAGAGGGGACTTGAAATCTTAACTCTACTACTCTAGAGTAGATTTGTCGTATATATTCCGGTGACTTTTACAGCCCGGCGTAATAGGACAAATTATGGGTAATTTTGTTCATCTTCACTCTCACACTGAATATTCTCTTCTTGACGGACTTTCCAAAATTCCAAAATTAGTTAAAAAAGCCAAAGAATTAGGTATGGAGGCCTTAGCTATTACTGATCATGGAGTCTTATATGGGGCCATTGAATTTTACAAGGCCTGTCTGGCCGAAGGAATAAAACCGATAATTGGGTCTGAGATGTATGTTGCTAAAAGATCTTATAAAGATAAGGAAGGAAAGATAGATGCTGAGCCATATCATCTAACAGTTTTGGCTAAAAATTATCAGGGTTATCTAAACTTAATGAAACTTCTAACCTTAGCCCATATTGAAGGATATTATTACAGACCCAGAGTTGATAAAAAATTACTCAAGCAATATTCAGAAGGGTTAATTGCTCTTTCAGGCTGTCCTGGAGGAGAGTTTATTAAAACTTTGGATAATAGTGGAATAGAAAGAGCAGAAGAGGTTTTAAAGACTTATTTAGATATTTTTGGAGAGGGAAATTTTTACTTAGAACTGCAAAAGCATCCCTATCAAGAATGTGCAGAGAAGGCAATTGATCCAAGCATTAAAAAAGATTTAGAAAATATAGCCAGAATTCAGGATTTATCTCATGAGGCCGGTAAAGTTTTATCCAAAAAATTAGGCATTCCTATTGTTGCCACCAATGATTTTCACTATGTAGAAAAAGATGAAGCAGAGGCCCAGGATGTTTTGCTTTGTGTGCAGACAGGTAAATTTTTATCAGAAATAGATAGACTACGGATGGTTGATACACCTGATTATTATCTGAAGAGCGTTGATGAGATGACTGAGGCTTTTTCTGACTTGCCTGAGGCAATTGAAAACACCAATAAAATTGCTGAGATGGTTAATATAGAAATTCCCCTTGGAGTTGCCAGATTCCCAGTTTTTCAGACACCTGAAGGTAAGTCCTCCATGGAATACTTAAGGGAGATGACATATCAAAAAGCAGAAGGGAAATTAAAACTCACCAAAGAGGATAGAGAAAGACTTGAATATGAACTTTCTGTTATTGAAAAGAAAAAATATGCAGATTATTTTTTGGTGGTCTGGGATTTTATGGAATGGGCTCATTTAAGAGGAATTATCACCAATACCAGGGGTTCAGCAGCAGGCTCCTTAGTCCTATATTGTTTAGGGGTGACTAATTTAAACCCCCTGGATTATCTTTTGCCTTTTGAAAGATTTTTAACAGTTGATAGGCCAACACTGCCTGATATTGATGCTGATATTGCAGATGACAGAAGAGATGAGGTGATCCGTTATGTGATGGATAAATATGGAGAAGATAGAGTGGCTCACATTGTTACTTTTGGAACAATGATGGGAAGAGCTGCAATTAGAGATTGTGGGAGAGTCATGGGATTGTCTTATGGAGAGGTAGACAGGATTGCCAAACTTATTCCTCCTCCTCATCAGGGTTTTCACAAACCACTTTCTGAGGCAATAAAAGAAGTACCTGAATTATCAGAGCTTTATAAAAATAATCCTCAGATAAAGAAATTGTTGGACTTGGCCACAAAAATTGAAGGCACTGTCAGACATGCCTCTGTTCATGCGGCAGGGGTGGTCATAGCACCTGATGATATTACCAACTTTACCCCTCTTCAGCCGGAATCTAATGGAGATAAGCTTGTTTCTCAATATGACATGTTTGCTGTTGAAGATGCAGGCTTAGTTAAGATGGATCTTTTAGGGATCAGGAATCTATCGATCTTGGGAAAAGCTGTGGCATTTGTGAAAGAAAACCGCGGCATTGAAGTTGATTTAAATAAAATTCCTCTTAATGATAAAAAAGCATTTGAACTACTTTCCCGCGGTGAGACAATTGGAGTTTTTCAAATGGAAGGATCAGGAATGACCAGATATTTAATGGAACTTAAACCTACTAATATTTTTGATATTCAGGCTATGGTTGCTTTATATAGGCCTGGACCTATGGGGGTAATCCCTGAATATATTGCCAGAAAGCATAATCCTAAAAAAATCAGCTATTTTGAACCAAGAATGAAAGAGTATACAGAACAATCCTTGGGACTGCTTGTTTATCAGGATGATGTTTTATTGACGGCTATTAATATTGCAGGATATACCTGGGAAGAGGCAGATAAATTTAGAAAAGCTATGGGTAAAAAGATTCCATCTGAGATGGCAAAGCAAAAAGGAAAATTTATAGAAGGCTGTGTAAAAAAAGGCATGAGAAGAGTAAAGGCGGAAGAATTATTTGCCCTGATTGCTCCATTTGCTGCTTATGGATTTAATAAGGCTCATGCTGCGTCCTATGCCATGATTGCTTATCAAACAGCCTATATGAAAACAAATTTCACGGTGGAATTTATGGCGGCTGTTATGACTTGTGAGTCTGAAAATGTTGATAAGATTGCTGCTGCTATTGAAGAGTGTAAAAGATTAAATATTGTTGTTTTGCCCCCGGATTGTAATAAATCCAGAGTGGGTTTTACTCTGGAAGAGCTTCAGGAGTTATCCAAAGAAGATTTGGAAAGAAGTTTGTCAGGAGAGGTGGGAAAAAAGGTCAAACAGGGTCTTAGATTTGGGCTTTCTGCTATTAAAAATGTTGGGGAATTGGCAATAGAATCTATTATTAAGGAAAGAGAATCTGGGGAGTTTACCTCACTTTTTG
>MFCV01000036.1:0-1703 GCA_001777015.1 Candidatus Daviesbacteria bacterium RIFCSPHIGHO2_02_FULL_36_13 | reverse complement strand
AAAAGTGGATACAAGGTTGGTTAACAGAAAGACTTTGGAAAGCTTAATAAAAGCCGGAGCTTTGGATAAGTTTGGATCAAGAAGCGCCCAACTTTTAATTTTGGATCAATGTTTGGAGCAGTCTCATAAGGCCAATAAAAATAAACTATCAGGACAAGTGTCTTTATTTGATGCAGACAGTGAGGAGGGAGGAGTCTCTGTTATTAAATTACCAGATGTGGGGGAACTGCCTTTAGAACAGCTGTTAATTTTTGAAAAAGACCTTTTAGGATTTTATTTACATGAGCCTCCCTATCTTGCTAAACTTCAAAAAATTTCTGAATTAATCTCTACAAAATTTGCAGATTTATCTGATGAACATGTTGGCAAGAAAATTGTATTGGGCGGGGTGATTACTAATATTAAAAAAGTAATAACTAAAAAAACTGCTGCTGAAATGGCATTTATTAGAATTTCTGATGGAGTGTCTGATATTGAAGCAGTTGTTTTTCCTAAAACATTTGAATCCAGCAAAGGATTTTTGATTAAAGATGAGGTAGTGATTGTTAACGGAAGAATTGATAGAAGGGAAGAAGAAATATCTTTGGTTATAGAAACTATTTCAGTTTTTGATCCTAATAATTTGCCTTCTCCGAGTAGATTTGTAGAGATTTATGTGCCAAAGGGTACGCAAGTTGCAGTTTTACAAAATATAAATAAAACCTTAAGAACATATCCTGGGGAGGTGCCGGTGACTCTTCTTTTGCCTAATGGTGGCACAGAGCTTAGGAGGTTAAATCTCCCATTTACTATTAGCCCAGACCCTTTGCTTGAAGATGAAATTAAAAAACTTTTGGGTACAGATAGCTTTAGAGTTGTTTAGGTGGGCATGTTTGTGTTAAAATCCCAAGAGATGAATACATTAAAAATTGGTGAGACAGATGTAAATATTGGTGATCAGATCAGAGTCCATTCCAAAGTTGTGGAAGGGGAGAAAAGTAGAATTCAAATTTTTGAAGGCATCTTAATAAGACTTAAGGGAAGAGCAGATAATTGTACTTTTACAGTCAGGAAAATTGGAGCTGGTGGAATAGGAATAGAAAGAATCTGGCCTGTGGATAGTAGAAATTTAGTAAAAGTGGAAGTTAAGAAAAAATCCTCTGGGGTTAGAAGGTCAAAGCTTTACTACATGAGAAATTTATCTGGTAAAGAAGCAATCAGAGCATAGTGTCTACGGTTAACTCAGGAAATTTTGGTGAGGATTTGGCAGTTAAATATCTTAAAGATTTAGGCTATAAAATTTTAGAGAGAAATTATAGGATAAGGGGTGGAGAGATTGATATTGTGGCCAAGGATAAAGAGTATTTAGTGTTTGTGGAAGTGAAAGCCAGGTGGTCACATGAATATGGATTGCCTTCTGAAAGTATTACTCCTTGGAAAATTAGAGCACTTCTTAAAACAGCTGCCTTTTACTGTGTAAAAATTAAATGGGAGGATAAGCCTTACAGGTTGGATTTAGTATCAATTGATTTTGCAGAAGATCAGGAAAAACCTAAACTTGAGCTTATCCAAAATATTACATCTTGACTGTGAACCTAAATTTAGGATATATAGATAATATGTCAGATTCGCCAAAAAATTCAGAAACTTTGGACACCACTCCAACAGGAGCCTCCAATGGATATCTTGAAAGAGTATTGAATGATCCAAGGTTTGCACAAGCA
>MFCV01000035.1:4764-6060 GCA_001777015.1 Candidatus Daviesbacteria bacterium RIFCSPHIGHO2_02_FULL_36_13 | reverse complement strand
AAAGGAGCTTGTTCTGCTTTAATTAAAAATCCCAAATTAGCCGAAGAAATAATTCTGGCTACAATAAAAGGGGCTGAAGGTTTACCGGTTTCTGTTAAAACCAGAATAGGTTTTGATAAGATCCAAACCGAAGAGTGGACTAAAGTTCTGCTTCAAACGCCCATCTCAGCCCTTATCCTTCATTTAAGAACCACCAGAGAGATGAGTAAAGTCCCGGCTCACTGGGAAGAGATAAGTAAGGCTGTAAAGGTCAGGGACCAACTTAAATCCAATGCTTTAATTATAGGAAATGGAGATATTAAGACCTTAAATGATGCCAAAGATAAGTGTAAAGAATATGGATTGGATGGAGCTATGATTGGCAGAGGGATTTTTGAAAATGTTTATTTATTTGATAGTAAAGTTGATCCCCTCAAGGTTACCCCATCTCAAAAAATAGCCCTGCTTTTAAAACATTTGAAATTATATAAGAAGATTAGAGGTGAGGGCAAACATTTTGAGTCAGTTAAAAAATTTGTTAAATGCTATATAAACAATTTTGATGGAGCTTCTGAAGAAAGAATAGCTTTAATGAATACCAAAACCTTGGATGAACTGACCTTATCTGTGCTAGAATTGAAAAAGACATGTTAGTAGTATTAACTGGTAAAACAGCCTCAGGCAAAGATACAATCAAGCAAAGACTTCTTAGTAAGTTCCCAAATTTAAAAAAAGTTATCACCACAACTTCCAGATCCCTTAGAGCAGGTGAGATCAATGATGTGGATTATCACTTTTTAACTAGAGAAGAATTTCAGAAGAAAATAGAGACCGGTGAATTTGCTGAATATGTTGAGTACGGAGGAAACCTGTATGGAACCTACAAATCAGAGCTGGAAATTGCTTTAACTGGTGATGTCCTTTGGAGAATAGATCCTTCGCGTGCAGGTGAGGTCAGGGATTTTTTAGAAAAGTCATTTAACAAAGAATTTAAGGTTTGTGTAATTTATATTACTGCTCCAGATGAAGTGATTCTAAAAAGGCTTCAAAGAAGAAACTTACCTCAGGAAGAAATTAAAAAAAGAATGGAAGATGATAAAAATATCTGGGAAAAATACAGCCAAAATTATGATTTTATTGTAGAAAACAAAGAAGGAAGTCTTGAAGAAACCGTTGACAAAGTTTCCCAAATAGTAAGCAGAGCTTGAAACACTTAATATTAGTAATCACAATAGCCGCACTTGCCATAGTAGCCTACTATAATTCAAATATTGCCCCGCCCACCCTTGGAGTACCCCCCACCCCCACTCTTGTACC
>MFCV01000035.1:0-4747 GCA_001777015.1 Candidatus Daviesbacteria bacterium RIFCSPHIGHO2_02_FULL_36_13 | reverse complement strand
AACCCACAGCCACTCCCTCAGCCACACCTAAGCCAACTCCAGCTCCAGTGGTTAATAATGCCCCTCCTGGTTCAGGATTTTCCTCCCAAACTGTTTCTGCTGAAGGGAAAAATTATAAAGTGGCTATTGTAGCAGCAGATTTAAATTCCACCAAAGTTATTGTAGATACAGCTTCATCTTCTGACTGCTCTGCTGATTGTCCTGTTTTATCTCTGGGGGATTATGTTGGCAGAAACGGAGCATATGCAGGCATTAATGGATCTTATTTTTGTCCTGCTGACTATGCTTCTTGTGCCAGCAAAAAGAATTCATTTGATACCTTAGTTATGAATAAAAATAAGTATTACTTTAATTCTGCCAATAATGTCTACAGTACAGTGCCTGCAGCTATTTTTTCTCCAGGTTCTGCCAGATTTGTAGGCCAATCTTTAGAATGGGGTAGGGATACTAGTGTGGATGCAGTCCTTGCCAATTATCCCCTTCTTATTGCAGGGGGCAATATAAACTTTACTGAGGCTCCTAATGAACCAAAGTTCGGAGGAGCAGCATCAAGAACATTCATAGCCTCAAAAGGCAGTATGGTTTATATAGGTATTGTTTATGGGGCCTCCATGGGAGAAAGTGCCAAAGTCCTGAAAGCCTTAGGCATGGATTCAGCCCTAAATTTAGATCAGGGAGGCTCCACCGCCCTCTGGCATGGTGGATACAAGGCAGGTCCTGGAAGGGGAATTCCTAATGCTATACTGCTTATTCAAAGATAATCACTTTTTACCTTTTGCGTTTTTCTTCTTACCTTTACCTAGACCTATTCTGTGCTGATAGGCCTGGTATCTTTCTTTAGCATCCTGCAAGGATTGCTTAATATCAGCCACTTTTTCAGAAGCTCTTTTAACTTCCTTAACTAATTTTGTTCTATTTTTCTTCTTTGAAAGAGCCACTCCAGTCGCCACAGCACCAGCCGCTAATGCTAGTCCAGTTGCCCCCATTGCTAAATTTTTCAAATTAAATCACCTCCCTTTTTTCTTAAGGTAACAATAGTCTAAACAGATGATAAATCTAAAAAAAACAGGTAAGAAGTGAGTAAATCCGATATTACCTCATCAAAGATATTTATTTATCTCAGTGGCGTATTTACCTTCGTATAAAACAGCAACCCCATACCAATTTTCACAATCATCAAGATGTCCCACTTTCTTGAAAACATAATTCTTAAACTCCGCTGGATAGTAGCAGTAAATTGCCTCATCCCCACCTTTATCAGAGGTGTGCCAAATTGTTGTTCCAAATCTATCTTTTAATTGAAAAATCTCATTTGACTCTGAACTGATAGAAATTCCTTTAAAAACTAGGAGATAATAGGTTAAACAAAGTATAGAAAAAAGTGTAATATTCTTAAACATAATATAGATCATAAAGATTGAGTGTCATATCTTATAGCAATATTGAGTAAGAAACAAGTAGGAGTTAGTTATAACCTGGGAAAAAGTCTGTTCTAATTTGATTTCCGGGAATGCCCATTTTAGAAAGCAAGTCAGCAAAAGCATCTACCATAGAGGGAGGTCCAGAAAGATAAAAGTGTCTATCTTTATAATCAGGTACTTTATTTTTAATCAATTCTTCGTCTATATACCCATCTATATCTGTATTTACATAAATATTTTTCCAGCCGGCTTTTTCGAAAACATCTCTAAAAATAATATCTTTTTCGGTTTTATTCGAATAGAGTAAAATGATATCTCTTTTCTGATCTTTATCAATCAAATATTCTGCCATGCTCCTAAAAGGGGTTATTCCAATTCCACCTGCTATGAAGCAGAGCTTCCTTCTTTCAGAAGTAAAAACAAATTTTTTAGATGGATCAGAAGGTAAGGTAAATTCACCAGCCAAGTTGGATCCAATAATTTGATCTCCAGTTCTCAAACTCTTAAGTGCTTCTTTAAAAGAACTCGATTTATCAGCAAATCTGCTCGCAAGAATAATCTCGTCTTCAGTTGGGGATGAAGCTATGGTAAAAAATCTTCTGACTCCCCTACTGTCAGGATTTTTATGAGCTAGAGTCCACTCTAAAAATTGTCCTGGCTCAAATTTAAATTTATCAGGCACTCTAAAGGAAAAGGAAATTACATCTGCACTTTCTTTTTTAACACTTTTTAGAGTTAGAACTTTTCTAAAACTACCATTTACAATATAGGCAAAAACATTTCCTGTTAAAAGAGCTAATTCAAGTGGAATTTCCAAAGGGATTGTTCCATAAAAATAATATGCGCCAGCAACTATAACTGCATATATAGCCTGATGTCTAAATTTATAAGGAGAAGTTAATGGTTCAATCAGCATAACTGAGTTAAAAAAGAGAATAGGAGGAACTAAGAAATAAAAAAGGTCAAAAAAGTAGGAAGTGTTTAAACCAAATTCTGCACTTCTTATGGTTGAGAGAATGAGAGTTAGGATAAAAAAGATCCCCGCCAGCTGGAATCTCTTAATTTTTCTAAGGATTAATATGCTCCCCAAAAAAATAAAAGGGAGCGTTTCTAAACTTCCTATCCACCAGGTAGCTCCATAGTTTAAAGTAAAGTAACAAAAAACAGCTCCAAAAGCTGCAGGGTTAAATATGTGCCTGCCCTTCCAAGCCAGCAAATACTTTGAAGCAATTGCTGAAACTCCAGCCACTGTAAGAATAATTAAATCTGGCCCCAATATAAGAGCCAAAATTAAAGCTGTGATTAGTGTTGATTCAGGGTTATACGAAGCCTTAAATAGTTTTGCAAAAAGCTTATTTGTTATCCAGCAGATTACTAAAACATATACTGCAGAAATTAAAATATCAGTCCATATATATGGCAATATACCTAAAAAACATAAAATTATAGCTGAGGATACAAGGAAGACAAGATAGTAAAGCATCAGCCTATACATGCTGATAGAATTTAAAAATTTATCAATAAATTTCATCTGCCTACTTTCCTAATTTGTTAGCGCTGTAAGCTAGGTAGCCAGCTACCAAAACTCCAATATAGCTTGCCCACACTGGAACTTCCCAGCCTCCTATGTTGGCATTTACCTCCAGAATTCCAAATATTCTAAGCAAATGCATTAAGGCTACTACAGCAAAAATCAGTCCACTAAACTTAAGATAATTTTTTTGTGTCAATTTCATCACCCCCTCTAATTTAAGAATATCACAAATGAAGGATTAAGAGGTATACTTTTTAACCATAAATAAAAGACTATTCATCTCAAAAGGCTTACTTAAAAAATCATCAGCCCCACAATCTAGGGCTATTTTTCTCGTATCATTTAATGCTGAAACTACAATTATAGGTATTTTAGAAAAGTTTTTATTCTTTTTTAGAATTTTGGTTATTTCCTTTCCATCAATACCGGGCATCCAAAGATCTAATAGTACCAAATTAGGCTTAAATTGTGTAATTTTTTTCTGAATGGACCGCCCATTGTTTAATACCCCAACGTTATAGCCTGCCCCTTCCAGTATAACTTTTATAACTTCCGAAATTCCGTCATCATCATCGCAGACCAGGATTTTTTTCATTTTGTATTCAATTTACCGGCAAAGAGAAATAAAATGTAGTCCCCTTTCCTTTTTTACTATCAACCCAGATTTTTCCTCTATGCTGTTCTACGATTTGCGATGATATATAAAGTCCAAGACCCAATCCTGAAAAACTCTGTCTTATTCTGTTGCTTGGCTGAAAAAAAGGCTCAAAAACTCTCTCAATATTTCTCTTTGTTATCCCAATGCCGAAATCACGGACAGCAATAACCAAATCTTTAGGGTTAGACTTTAAAGTGATAATTATTTTATCTGATCTTGGAGAAAATTTAATAGCATTGGACAGAAGATTTTTTAAAACTTCATCAATCCTAAATTTATCACCGTAGATGTATTTTTTTGGAATGCCGTTTTTGACTACAATTTTATGACTATTTTTAACAAGATGAAAATCAGAGGCAACTTCCTCCACAAGTTGACCTATATTAAACTTCTCTTTCTTAAGTCTTAGTTTTCCGGACTGAATTCTGGATACATCAAGTAAGTCATTGACTAACATTGAAAGCCTATCTATTTGACCATTAATTTTGGAAAGATAATACTTTGAATTTTGATCTTTTACCTGCATTTCTAAAATTTGTGCAAATCCTTTTAGAGTAGCGATCGGTGTTTTAAGCTCGTGTGAGGCAGTTGAGATAAACTCATCTTTTCTTTTCTCAAGCTCCATTCTTTCTGTAACATCGTGAATTATGTTTATAGACATTTTTACCTTTCCTTCCTCATCAAAAGCAGGGTTTGCCTTTATCACTACCCACCTACTTATTCCTAATTTTAAATCCTTGTATTGAATCAAAGCCTGAGAACTAATTCCCCTTAAGGCTTTTCGTCCTGGTAAATCATCCAATTCAAAAGGATTTCCCTGCTCATCTTTCAGCTCGAATCTATTTACCCATTTCTTTGGATTTTTTAGCATCTCTTCCGCTGATTTATAACCTGAGGTAATAGCTGCAGTATTATTTACAAAAACCAATCCTCCTGAAATATCTTGTATAGTTATTCCGTCATTTATACTATTTAAAAATTCTTCTGAAACTTTTCTCTTATTGATTACGAAACTAATATGTCTTCCCATGATGGTAGCTAGTTCAATTTCTTCCGGAGTGAAATTATGAGGAACATTATAATAAATCATAAATTTCCCTATCAGGGAATCCTTTGCCAATAAAGGGAAAAAAG
>MFCV01000034.1 GCA_001777015.1 Candidatus Daviesbacteria bacterium RIFCSPHIGHO2_02_FULL_36_13 | reverse complement strand
AATCTTCATTCCTCTATAAAGTTTATCTGGATTTGAAAGAATCTGACAAAATATTTCAGTTTGACTTTGAGAAAAGACTTCCAAAATTACCTCTTTATCCGAAGGAGAGCTTTGCTCATCTTCAGGTGAAGATAAAATTTCAAAAAGTTGAGGAAAAACATCACTTTCTATGGCAACTGTAGCAATCTGACCCTTAATAGATAAAATTGAGCCTTCAGATTGAGTCATGAATTCCTTTTCTAGCAAATAAAGATGAATAATTTTCTAAAATTTTATTATTTTCTAAGTTTCTCTTGGTATATCCTTTAAGTTTTTGATATTCTTTAATGAATTTATCAGCCTCTGATTGAGCAGTGTCCATTGAGATAAATCTTGAAGCTGTTCTTGAAAGCTCTGATTCTAAAAAGGTTTGTTCTAAAAGCAAGGTTAATATTTGAGTTTCAAAAAACTGTAGGACTTTTGGCAGTTCAGGCTCAAATAAAAATTCATAAAATTTATCTTTGTCTTTACTATTTTGAGCTTTACTGCCAAGCCGTGCTATATGGAATGCTTTGATATAGAATGATACTGCTGTGATATCTGCAAAAGTGGCTCTTTGAAGAAGAAGGCTTTTAAATTTTGAATAAAAAACTAAAACCTGATTATACTGTGAAATTTGTTGAGCCAGACTGGCAAGCTCGGCAGGAGTAGGCAGATCGTCTTTTAATAAGACCTCATTATAGTTAGATAGAAGTTTTGAGGTTCTGAAATAATCAACAGCACCTCTTCCCAATATAATTTTGTCCATATCAGGCAGTTCTTGGGTTGAACCAATGAAGTAATTGATTAAAGAGGTATTTATATTGCCGTAGAATTTGTAATTTGAGGTTATAACAATAGACAGCCTTTTTTTAGGTTTTACCAAAGCTATTTTTTTATCTATAGCAAAAGCTTTGATTATGCCGTAAACTTTTGAAATTTCTTCCAAAAATTGTCTATTTCTTTCAACAGCTCCTCTTATTTTTTTAACTTTTAGAGAGGCAATCTCAGAATATGCCTGAGCTATATATTTTAAAGATACGCCTTCATCAACTATAGTATCAATTTCTTTAATAGTCATAATTTTTAGATGCTAGATACTAGGTACTAGATGGCTAGTTATTTTAACTAATATCTAGTTTCTAGTTATCTAGTATCTAATTTTGGAAAAACTTTTCCAAAATTCCTCCTGCTCCTTCCAATAGTTTAATTAGCTCTTCAGCAGTTTTTAGGGATGGTATTTTTTTAGTAATTTGAGAAAGCCTTGCATCTTTCATAAAAGCATCTGCTATGTTTCTTTTATTATTTTCCAAAAATGTCTTGCTTTTATCCTTTAAAAAAGATGTGTATGGTAAAGCCATAAAGATTAATTGGATTGCCTTGGGGGTAACAGTTAAGGGGTCCTGTTTTAAAAGCTCCATTATCTGTTCACGTCTTTTTAGGGTAAGCTGGGTTTCTTGAGGCAATTCTGTTGAAAATCTAGCCACAGTTTCTAAATCTGAGGCATCTGAGAGCATCTGTCTGACCTGACTTGAGAGGAAGTTTGAGAGAGGATCTTGAGTTTGTCTGCCAACCCTGGAAACAGACAAAGATATATCAATAGCAGGGGTTTGACCCTGTGAGCGCAGGGATGATTTAAAAAGCAAATGTCCATCTGTCATAGACATTAAATTAGTGGGGATTAAAGTTGTAAAATCAGTTAAATTAAGCTCAATTACAGGCAGAGCAGTAATTGATCCACCCCCATATGCAGGTAAAAAATTACCTGCCCTTTCTAAAAGATGAGCATGTTGGTAAAAAATATCACCAGGATAGGATTCTCTTCCAGGAGATTTATTGCCTAAAAGTGAGATTTCCCTGTAAATTTTGGCATGATTTCCTAAATCATCCAGTATTAAAAGGACGTCTTTTCCCTGTTTTTGAAAATATTCAGCCACAGTAAAAGCAGCTTTAGGAGTTAGAAAAATAAGGGGAGCTGGTTCAGAAGAGGAGGCTGCCACAATGATAGTATAAGAAAGGGCGCCATTGCTTTTTAAAACATCAATTAGATTTCTAACAACCACAGAAGGTTTGCCAATTGAGGCATAAATACAAATAACCCCTGTATTTTTTTGATTGATAATTATATCCAGTAAAAAGCCTGTTTTACCAGAATGAGCATCGCCTAAAACCAACTCTCTTTGTCCTTTTCCAATGGGAATTAATGTGTCAATTAAAGTTATGCCTGTTTGAAATTGTTCTGAAATAAATTTTCTTGATTCCATGCCCGGGGCAATTTGTTCAAGCTCGCAAACAGAAGAAATTTGGGTTTTAGATAACAGACCTTTGCCGTCAATAGGCACACCAACAGGATTTATAGCCCTTCCCATTAAAAAATTTCCAACATTTAGTCCAAGTCTTGTACGAGTTTTTTTAAATTGCTGTTTGGGGGTAAGTTTTGCCTCATCAAGCATTAAAACTTCTACTAAATCACGGCTAATTGAATTAACCCATCCTCTGGCTCCCTGATCTGTCACAACCATATCATTGATCTTAATAGAGGGAAATCCATCCAACTGAGCTAAAAAGTCTCTGGTTTCTACTGCATAGCCAATTTCTTCTGTGTTGTTGGGGGTTTGATCGTTTATCATTTGAGGAATTTTTTAAAGTTATTTAAGATTATCAACCTTTTTTCTTCAATTTTGGAACGGAGGGAGTAATCCCGGTAAACACCCTTGCAGACTAAGGCAGCGCCTGCAATTAATCTGGGATCATATTTGATATCAAAGATTAAAAGTTTGTTAAAGGTTTTTTTAGCTCTTTGGCCGATTTGAGAGAGAGTGGCTTCATCTGGCTCAAAAGTAAGATATATAGTAACTATGGGCAGTTTAATGATTTGACTTTCTATATCTTCAAAGATTTTATATACATTGTCCTTATTAAATTGCTTTAAAAATTCAGAAGGTAGGGATTTTAGCCACTCGGTATCAATAGCTGGTGCAGGCTGATTGCTATCTGATTTAAAAAACTCCTTAAGCAGAAGTTGTTTGAGAGCAGAAAGCCTCCTTTTGAGCTGAGAGAGAGTGTAGGTATTTTCTAAAATAGTATTTAAAATAGCTTCATTCATGCTATAAATTTATCTGTTTTGGCCCTATCCAGAGCCTCATAAATTAAGTCCATATTATCTTTGAGAGGTAGTTTTTTACCTAAAACAGTATTTAGAGTCTGTTCCATCATGGCAATGATGTTTTCATCAATCAGCTTGAGTTGTTGAGTTTTATAAGTTTCAATTAACTGTCTGGTTGATTTTAACTCAAGCTCAATAGAGGAGGTGGTTTGCTGTTCTGTTTGGATTAAAAAATCAGAAAGTTTTTGTTCAAGCTTTTCTAAAAGAGCCGCTATTCTTTGTTCAGATACCTTTCTAGAAGCATCTTCAAACTCAACACTTCTTTTTTTCAGATCTTCCATAAAAGAAGTAAGCTCGTTTTGAGAGGTTTGTATTGATTTTCCAGACATCTGAAGCATTTCCTCAAGTTTAGTTTTAAATTCCTCCTCCAGCTTATGGGTAGCATATTTACCTTCTGCTAAAACTTGAGTTTCTGCAGCCTCAGCAGCTGTTAAAAGCTGCATACTTTTTTCGCGGGTTTGTTGGGAAAGCTTAAATTGAATTTCTTCATTTTTTTTCCTGAAGAAATATTCACGCAAGTAAAGGAGTATAGCTATGCCTGTAATCGCTAAGGCTATTAAAACAATTGTTTCTATGGGCAGAGTAAACATACAATCATAATAACATTTAAAAATTGATAATGAAATAGGAGGCTGTAACTCCAATAATTCCGCTTATAACAAGCAGAATAACATTGATGATTATTGAGAATTGAATGGTTGATTTCGCAAGCGGATTTCTTCCTAAAGCCTCAACACCCTTGGTAATTGATTTTGAGAAGGTAAGAAAGGCAAATGTAAAGCTTAAAAGTACTACCAATCCTGCTGCAATATAGCGGATAAAGTTGGTAAATTGCTCAGGATCGGAAAGATTTCTAAGAAAAGCAGCGCCTATGGAATTTGCCACATTATTTTGAACTCCTGAGGTTATATCTATGGCAACAGGGATTTTACCGCTGTCAGCCTCAGTTGTACCCTCAAATGCGGCTAATGCAGTTCCCAAAGTAGTTGTTCCTGGATTGCTCTTTTGACCTTTTCCAGGAATGGAGGATGCAGAAATTTTATCTCCGTAGGCAATAGCTCCATTTATTCCTGTAATGCTAACCTGGGCAATTCCAGCCCTGACCACAGGTTTTCCATTATTGGCTTCCTGGCGGAAAACTATTAAGGGGGTATCCACAATCACTCCAAAAATATTTTCTGCAGATTCTAATGTAGAACGGGTTAGACCATTATCAGAAATAGAAACAATATCTCCATCAACTGCCTCATTATCAGCTATATCATAAACAGCACTTCCTTCAATACCTTGAGCGGAAACAGGGTATAGGGTATATGGTATAGGGTATAGAAAGAGAAATAAGACAAATAAGAAGACAACAATTTTTCTCATAATTTCACACTACAATAAAATGGGAGAAAGGTCAAACCAACAAATGACGGTTTGTATTAATATTTAAATCTATATCAAATATAGTCATGATAATTACCGAATAGCCTGGAGAAAGGGTATAGGGGTAACACGCCCCTCCTGCGGAGGTAGGGTATAGGTTATAGTGGAGATCAGAATATTACTAAACTATATCAATGGATGCAGAGTGGATGATAAATTGAACTTGTGAAAAGTCTGTGAAACTGACGATTAGTCATCCTGAATTCATTTCAGGATCCATAGAATTATTTGTATAGATTCTGACTTTCGTCAGAATGACAATTTTATTATTTGATGCTACAATCAGGCTATGCGTAAGTATATACCTAGTGATATTGAGCCTAAATGGCAGAAAAAATGGCTTGATGATAAGTTATATCAAGTTGATCTATCTGATGCAGCCAAGCGTTTTTACATTCTTATTGAATTTTCCTATCCTTCAGGAGATCTGCATATGGGTCATTGGTTTGCCTTTGCTGTACCTGATATTCTAGCCCGTTTCAAGCGTATGCAAGGCCTAAACGTCTTCTTTCCTAATGGTTTTGATGCTTTCGGCCTGCCTGCAGAGAACGCAGCTATCAAAAAAGGAGTCCATCCAAAAGATTGGACTTTAGGAAATATAGAAAAAATGAAGCAGCAGTTTAGTACCATGGGTGCTAGTTTTAATTGGGAGCAGGAGGTCATAACGTGCCTGCCAGAGTACTATAAGTGGAACCAATGGATCTTTCTAAAGATGTTAGAGAGAGGTATCGCTTATAAAGGCAAAGCGCTAGCAAACTGGTGTCCTAATTGCCAGACAGTTTTGGCCAATGAGAATGTTGAGGCTGGAAAATGCTGGAGATGCGGCAGCGAAGTTATTCAAAAAGAGGTAGAACAATGGTTCCTAAAGTTAACGGAATACGCTGATAAGCTTCTTTGGGAGAATCCTCTTAGCCGTGATCTCAGTAATGGAGTTGACTGGCCAATACCAGTTAAAGTTGGACAAAATAATTGGATAGGAAAATCTGAAGGAATGGAAATTAGCTTTAAGGTAGTTCTCGACAAGCTCGAACAAAAATCTTCTTCGACCGAAGTGGAGAAGAACATTACTGTCTATACTGTTTTTCCTGAGACTATTTTTGGTGTAACTTATATGGTTTTGGCTCCAGAGCACTCATTAGTAGAGAAGTTAACTACTAAAGAGCAGGAATCTGAGGTTAAGCAGTATCTGGAAACCACTAAAAAGAAAACTCAACTAGAAAGAACCAGTCTGGAAAAAGAAAAAACAGGGGTATTTACAGGATCATATGGAATAAATCCAGTTAATGAAAAAAAATTCCCTATCTGGATTGCTGATTATGTAATTGGTGGATATGGAACAGGGGCTGTTATGGGTGTCCCAGGCTCTGATCACAGAGATTTTGCTTTTGCGAAAAAATATGATTTGGAAGTTATTAGAGTAATAGGTAAAAGTACTGACGATGTCAGTACAGTTGAGAATGAATCAGATGTGTTGGAGGAGGGAATATTAGTTAATTCAGAACAGTTTAATGGTTTACATACTCCAGATCCAGCCAGAGATAAGATTAAAGATTGGATGGAGGAAAAAGGTTTTGGTAAAAGAAAGCAGCAGTATCATATTCATGATTGGTCTGTAAGTAGGCAAAGATATTGGGGAACACCTATTCCTGTGATTTATTGTGATATAGATGGAGTAGTGCCTGTTCCTGAGAAGGATCTCCCGGTGGAATTGCCTTACGAAGTGGACTATGCACCTCAGGGTAAACCACCTTTAGCAACAGCTGAAGATTGGGTTCGAGTAGCTTGCCCTGAGTGCGGGAAGCCCGCACGAAGGGAGGTAGAGACTATGGATACCTTTTTTGACTCATCCTGGTATTTTTTGAGGTATCTGGATCCTAAAAATGACAAAGAGATTTTTAGTAAAAAAGTAGTACAGGATTGGATGCCTCTGGATATTTATTTTGGAGGAGCAGAGCATACTTTGGGACACACCCTATATTCAAGATTCTTTTATAAGTTTTTAATTGACATAGGAGTGATAAGTTTTGACCCCACTTCGTCCTCCGGACTTCGCAGGGCAAGTGAATATGCCAAAAAAAGAGTCAACAGAGGGTTAATATTAGGTCCTGATGGTCAAAAGATGAGTAAGTCTAGAGGGAATGTAGTAAATCCAGATGATCAGGTTAAAGACTATGGTGCTGATGCAGTTAGACTTTATCTGGCTTTTATTGGTCCTTATGCAGAAACCGTGGCTCCTTGGGATAGTCAAGGGTTAAATGGGGTGTATCATTTTCTTCAAAGAGTGTGGACACTCTCTGAAAAGGTAACAGGCGACAGGGTACAGGGGACAGCAGATTTAAGAATGATGCATAAAACAATAAAAAGAGTAACAGAAGATATTGAAGGCAGTAAATTTAATACAGCTGTAGCAGGCATGATGGAATATATAAACTACTTATCAAGGAAAGAGACTATCAGTAAAGAAGAATACAAAACTTTTCTGCTTCTTTTAGCCCCATTTGCCCCTCATATGACTGAGGAGTTGTGGAATATCGTCATTCGTGATTCGTCAATCGTGAAAAACGAAAAACGAAAAACGAAAAACGAAAAATCGTGGTCTATACATAAGCAGTCTTGGCCAGTGTTTGATAATAAATACCTTGAAGAAGATGAAGTAATCATAGTTGTACAGGTTAATGGTAAGGTTCGGGATAACTTTGTGATTGGAAAAGATCTAGTAAATAACAAAGACGTCGTAGAAAAAATGGCAAAAGAATCTGAAAAGGTTCAAAAATTTTTGATAGGAAAAACCGTGAAAAAAACCGTGTATATCCCCGGAAAAATTATTAGCGTTGTAGTTTAAAAAGTTAGCAGACGATCTGTTGTTTTGCT
>MFCV01000033.1 GCA_001777015.1 Candidatus Daviesbacteria bacterium RIFCSPHIGHO2_02_FULL_36_13 | reverse complement strand
CTTTAGGTTTAATTTTTTTACTTATTTTAAAAGCTTTAGATTCTTTAAATTTAGTGACAGGACTTTTAATCTTAGTATCTGTTTATCTTTTGGTAAGTTATTTTAAGAAAGGTGGTTCATCAGGTTTGACTTTAAACTCAAAAATACCTAAACTACATTCCTTACGGAGGAAAAGACAATGAAATTTTATATAACTAATGCCATACCATATGTTAATGCCAAACCCCATATCGGTCATGCTTTAGAATTTATTCAATCAGACACAATTGCTAGATTCCATCGCCTTTTAGGGGAGGATGTGACTCTGCTTTGTGGTGGAGATGAAAATGCTATTAAGAATGTCCAGGCAGCTGAAGAAGCAGGGGAAGATATACAAGTTTTTATAGACAAACATGCCAAACTATTCGAAGAACTGGCCAAAAAATTAAATGTCCAATTTGATGTTTTTCAAAAAGGTAGCAGCGAACAACATCATAAATCTGCTCAAAAATTATGGGAACTTTGTAATAAATCAGGGGATATTTATAAAAAATCTTATAGAGGTCTCTACTGTGTTGGTTGTGAACAGTTTTATACCAAGGAGGAATTAAATGAAAAAGGTGAGTGTTTTGAACATCCGGGAAAAAAATTAGAAGAAGTTGAAGAAGAAAACTATTTTTTCAAATTATCAAAATATCAAGAGAAACTAATTGAAATTATTGAATCAGAACAATATCCCATCACTCCTGAGTTTAGAAAAAATGAAGTCTTGGCCTTTTTAAAAAGTGGTTTACAAGATTTTTCTATTTCAAGAAGTAATAAACGAGCTAAAAATTGGGGGGTTCAAGTTCCAGGTGATAATTCCCAAAGAATCTATGTTTGGTTTGATGCCCTAAATATTTACCAATCTGGTATTGGATTTGGTTGGGATGAGGATATGTACAAAAAATGGTGGCCTGCTAATTTACATGTCATAGGAAAGGGAATTATTAGGTTTCATGCAGTTTATTGGCCAGCCATACTCTTATCAGCAGAACTTTCTTTACCTAAAGGTTTATTTGTCCATGAGTATTTCACAGTTAATGGACAAAAAATGTCTAAGACTCTGGGCAATGTTTATGATCCAAATATTGCTATAGAAAAATATGGAGCTGATGCTCTTAGATATTTTTGTTTATCCAAAATATCTCCATTTTTAGATGGAGACTTTTCAGAAGATAAACTTCATGAAAGTTATAATGCAGATCTGGCAAATGGTTTAGGCAACTTAGTTGCCAGAGTGGCCAAGCTTTGTGAATCTCATTCCGTCATTGCGGAAGCCGAAGGCGCGGCGAGTAGTAAAACGAAGCAATCTCTAGATCCTAAGATGACAACCCATCTAGAAGATTATAAATTTAATGAGGCCTTATCTCATATTTGGGGAGAAATATCTGAGGCAGATAAAAAAGTAAATTTAGAAAAGCCCTGGGAGCTATCGGGGGACAAAGCAAAAACTGTTTTAGAAGATTTAGTCAAAAGAATTCAACATATTGCCTATAACCTACAACCTTTCTTACCAGAAACCTCAGAAAAAATTCTTAAACAATTTTCTGGATCTATTAAATCATCTGCCTCCTTGTTTCCTAGAATATGACCTTAATCGATACACATGCACATCTTTATTGGGAATCTTTTCAGGAAGATTTAGACGCGATTATACAGCGCTCCATTAGTGCAGGGGTAACCACTATTATTAATGTCGGTGTTGATGTGAAATTATCAAAAATAGCCCTTCAACAGGTTCAGGGTAAACTGGCGAGTATCCCAGGTTTCAAAGCATATTCTACAATTGGAATTCATCCCCATGAGTCTGTGAATTATCCTACAGATGTATCCATACATAAGGACATAGAGGAATTAGAAAAACTATATCAATCCCTACCAGATCAGATTGTAGCAGTTGGAGAGTGTGGTTTAGATTTTAATTCCCTATCTGATCTCTCACAGAAAGCTGTCCAAATAAAGCTACTTCGGGCTCAGATTGAACTGGCAAAAAAGCTAGATCTTCCCCTACTTATACACTGTCGCAATGATCGCTCTACTAACCCAGAAAATTCTGAGGCTTGGGATCAAATTTTAGATATTATTGATACACATCCTACAATCCTTCATTGTTATAGCGGCCTTGCTAAAACCACCCAAAAAGTACTTGCCTCCCCTACCCTCTTTGTCTCTTTTGCAGGCACACTTACCTATCCAAAAAATGATTATTTAAGAGAAGCTGTAAAACTTATGCCTTTGGATAGGCTTGTTTTAGAAACAGACTCCCCCTTCCTCCCCCCTCAATCTATAAGGGGCCAAAGGAACGAACCTGCTTCAGTTTTAGAAATTGCCAAGTTGATAGCTGAAATAAAAGGAGTATCATTAGATGATGCGGCCAATAAAACAACAGAAACTGCCCAGAAGATTTTAAGGATTAAATAATGCGTATCATATTAGTTTTTTTTGCAGGATTTTTATTCTTTTTTTATTCTGCTGAAATATTTAGACGTCTTTTTAAAGGCTTCCGCTATTCTCTTTTGGGAATACTAGTAATTTTAACTGGTTTATTTATTGGGATCTTTGGAAAAATATATTTGCCCCAAGGAGTAAATGTCCTAACCGCCTTCTTTTTAATAGGTTCTGGACTTGGACTGACTGTTCACCATCTTTTATCCCAGCGTTTCATTGTTTTCCCAAAACTTGAGAAAGAATTTGTTTTAAAACATGAAACTAAAATCGAAAGAATTTTGGAAATATTGCCAGGCCTGATGACATGGATAGCTTTAACCTCCCCTATCTGGCTATCCTTCACTCTTCCTTATGCTGTTGCTTATTTAATACTCATAGCTGATGTCTATTGGCTCCTGACAGCCCTGAGAATTGGAGTTTTAATTATTGCAGGCTATAAGAAGATGGAATGGGCTAAGAAACAGAATTGGTCAAAAATGCTTACCACTGATTACCCTAATCAGTGGGGTAAATATTATCATTTAATTTTAGTTCCAACATTTAAAGAATCTATTCATGTTTTAGGTCCAACTTTTGATGCCATTACAAATTCTGATTATCCTAAGGATAAAATATTAATAGCAGTGGGATTTGAAGAAAGAGATGATGCGGAGAAAATAAAAGAAACTGAAAATTATCTTAAGAAAATTGAGAAAAAGATAGCCGGAGTTTTTACTACCAATCACCCCTACAATCTTCCTGGAGAAGTAGCAGGACAAGGATCAAATAAAAATTGGATGATTAAGCATCTTATTCCAGAACTGCAAAAAAGAGGCATAAAAATTGAAGATTGTTTTGTCACTACCCTGGATGCAGATTTTGTAATTCACCCACAATTTTTATCCGGCGCCTTACATAAATATCTTTCGTTACCGGAAAAAGAAAGAGACAAAAGAACATTTACAGGGGTATTCTTATACCACAATAATTACTGGCAAACTCCAACTCCAATGAGACTGATGGCAACCGGTACCAGTTTCTGGCAGCTTGCTGAAATGGTAGGATCTGACAAATATATGAACTATTCATCGATGTCTGTTTCTCTAAAAGCTCTGATGGATATTGGCGGGTGGATTCCTGATAAAGTAAATGATGACAATGGATTTTATTGGAAAGCATATTTTCATTTTAATGGAGACTATAAAGTTATCCCTCACTTCCTTCCAATCTCTGGTGATGCTGTTCAGGATACAACGCTTTTAAAAACTTTTCAAAACCAATATTTACAAATCAAAAGGTGGGCTTATGGAGTTGAACACATTCCTTTTGTTATTAAACAATATTTTACAAAGGATATGGATTTTTGGGATAAAACAGATAAGGTGCTTTTTAAAATTTGGGGAGATTTAAAATGGGGATTTTTGGCAATCTTTGTAACCTTTGGCAGTTTACTTATTCCCATTATTAATCCTAATTTTAGGGAGTCTGTGATATCCATAAATTTACCTATAGTTTCATCTTGGATTTTAACTGCCGCCTTTTTTGGTCTTTTTGCAACCATTTATGTTCATGAAAAAACAGCTCCCAAGAGACCTGAGGGATGGTCTTTTTTTAAGAAAGTCTGGTCCTATATTCAGTGGCTTTTAGTGCCTATTATCCTGATTACTATTTCATCTCTTCCTGCAATTGATGCCCAAACTTCCTTAATGTTTGGGAAAAAGTTAGAATTTAGAGTCACAAATAAAGCCAGGCTTCTTAAGGAGGAAGTCTAAAAGTGTTTCAATCCTTCAAATTATATCAATGGTTAAACATTACTCCTCTCATTGTCTCAGTAATTATGGTTTTGTTCATTTTAATTTTTGGAAAAATCCTGCCACCCAAACTGCCTCTTTTTTACTCTTTGGCTTGGGGAGAAAACCAATTGGTAACTCAAATGGAGATTTTAATAGTTCCTGCAATTATCACAATTGTTGCTCTGTTAAATATGTTTTTAGCCTGGCAGCTTCATCCATCCCAAATATTTTTTAAAAGAGCCTTAATTTGTTCATCTTTGCTGATGACTTTAATATTGGCAGCTACATATTTTAAGGTAATGTTTATTTTTATCTAATGGATTTTCTTAGTGCAACTAACATGTTTTTACCTGGCTTAACTTCTTTTTTAATAACTCTTATCGCTTTGCCGCCCACTATTTCATTTGCCAAAAAATTTAAACTGATTGATAATCCTAAACTTAGACCTCACCCCGCCCATACCCAAGAAAGAACAGTCCCAAGAGCGGGAGGTTTACCTGTTTTTATTGCAATTCTAATATGCATTTTACTTTTTATTCCTCTGACAAAAACTATTATCGCAATTTTACTAGGCTTAATTATTCTTCTTATTATTGGGCTCTTGGATGATAAATATCAAAACTTATCTCCCTACTTTCGTCTTATTGCCCAATTTTTTGCAAGTTTTGTTTTTGTATTAAGTGGTGTTGGCATACACTTTATTACAAACCCGATGGGTGGAATTATTGACCTTAACGCAATTGCCTATCTTCCAACAGTTTTAGCAGTTATCTGGATTGTTTGGGTTATGAATATGATAAATTGGTCAAAGGGAGTTGATGGACAAATGCCCGGTATTGCAGCTGTGGCGGCTTTTATTTTAGGCCTCCTATCTCTTAATTTAAACTTAAACGAGGTTGCTAAACTCTCATTTATAACGTCCAGCGCCTCTTTAGGACTTTTAATTTTTAACTGGCATCCAGCAAAAATTTTTCCGGGTTTTTCCGGCTCCACAATACTGGGCTTTATGATAGCAATTTTGGCTATTTTATCTGGAGCAAAATTGGCAACTGCAGGGTTGGTACTTTTAATTCCTGCAACTGATTTTACCTATACATTTTTAAGAAGAATAATGCAGGGCAAATCTCCTGTTTGGGGAGATAGAGGCCACCTTCATCACAAACTAATAGATGCAGGTTTATCTCACCAGCAAATATCCTTGTTTTACATTTTAGGATCTGTTATTCTTGGTTCAGCTGCTCTTAGTCTTTCCTCGCAGGGTAAATTATTTGCAGCAGCTTTAGTTGGACTTTGCATACTTGGAATAATTTTATGGTTAAATTTCTTTGGGGGCTTATCAAAGCAGTCAGACCCAGGCAATGGATAAAAAACTTTGCTGTTTTTGCTGCATTAATTTTTTCAGGTTCTCTTCTGGAACCAATCAGTCAACTTAAAGCTTTCCAGGCATTTTTACTTTTTTGTGTTTTCTCAAGCTCCACTTATCTTTTAAATGATGTTTTTGATATAGAACGCGATAAACTCCACCCATTTAAAAGAAGACGTCCTATTGCTTCAGGAGTTTTACCTGTCCCCTTTGCAGTTTCAATTGCCCTTGGAGCAATTATTATATCTTTACCTATCTCTTATATCTTATCTCCTGCTTTTTTCTTTGCTTCTGTGGCCTATTTAATTTTACAGCTTTTTTATTCAAGCTATCTTAAACAGATAATTTTGGTTGATGTACTGGTGATTGCAGCCGGATTTGTTTTAAGAGTATATGCCGGAGTCTGGGCAATTGATGCTCACTTAAATGTTTGGTTTTTACTTTCCGTATCTTCTTTTGCTCTATTTTTAGCAATCGGAAAAAGAAGGTCTGAAAGAACTTTAATGGAGGCAAATGCTTCTGCACACAGAGAAACTCTCCTTCACTACCCAGAAAATTTACTGGATATTTTAACTTCTATGTTTGCAACCTCTGCCTGGCTGACATATGCTTTCTTTGCTTTCCTACAGCCTCCTATTCAAGCAAAACAAGCCTTCAATGATCTCTTAGGGGGACTTGAATTACCTTTTTCCGAGGCAAAATATTTAATGGCTACAGTGCCTGTGGTAATTTATGCAGTCATGAGATACCTATATATTATATATGAGAAAAAAGAGGGTGAGTCACCTGAGAGAGTTTTGCTTTCAGATACTCCTATGCTTGTATCAGTTGTAGTTTGGCTTATTATGGTTATCGGAATAATTTACTACTTGGGTGTTTAAGGAGTTTTCTTCTCGTTTCTACTTCTTAGAAACATAAGTAGATGATACAAATCCTTCTGTTCCGTTTGATAATCTTACTCTCATCCATCCAGATAATTCTTCCAAAAGAATTAAGGTATCTCCGACATTAACCCTAGTTATTTCTTTTCCGGCAGTTGAAGCCTTATCCCTAACTCTCAAAAATCCAGTTGGAGTATCAATGACTTCTACTTCTGGAGTCTGAGTAATAACAGGTGCAGAAACTGAAGTTAGATCAGCCTCAGATAGAGCTAAATCTGCAGATATTGTTAAATTAAAATTTTCAGGCAAATTTGCCCTAATGCTTCTTTTTAAATAACTTGTATGAGAAATGACAATTGTGTGTTCTCCTGCAGCTACATCAATATTAATAGGCGTTTTACCATAAATTTTTCCATCCACTTCAACTTCTGAATCAGATGGATTTGAGATAACTGTCATTCCTTTGCCTCTTTCTAAAGTTAATATCTCACCGGATTGAGAAGCTTGAGACTTTGCCAAATCCCGGTTTACTATAGTTAAGGTTTTAGGAGTAAGTTTTATTTTGCCCTGCCAGGAGACTCCATCTTTTTCTAATTTAACATTATATTCTTTGACATCTAAATTTTTATCCTCATATGGAGTTTTGCCTACTTCTTTGCTTTCCATGAAAACAACTGCTCCTTCAGGATCGGAGATAATTGAGATGCCGCTTCTTGCTTTAATACCTAAGATTAATTCTGCTGCAGGCCCACTGTAGCGGATAAGAAAAACCAAAACACTTACTAAGATTAAAGTCAAAAACAAAGTCTTTTTCATAGTTTATCTCCACTCACTAAGTTACCATTATACATTACTTTCTTTGACAGATGAGCTTAAATTTGATATAATTTCCCTTCTCCGACTGTACAAAAATGCAGGCGGTTTTGTTTTGAAAAACGGTTTCAAAAACCTTCTGCCTAGCGTAATTTTAGATGGGGTCGCCCCAAAACTAAAGTTACGTAAAATCAAGCTAGGGTTCCCTAAAAAGGTTGTCTGGCTTACTATAGTTACATTTATCCTACTTAACTTTTTGGGGTACTATCCAAATTTTGGGATTCCTCCTTTTAAGAAATCTGAGGTCCTGGCTCAAACCCAACAGCAAGTAGGAGAAATTATTCCTGCCTCTTTTTCTAAACCATTAATCCTGCCTCATCCAGGATATTTATCAACAAAATTTTCTAATTGGCATCCTGGAATTGATATAGCAACTGGTTTAGGAATGCCAATTCATCCAATTACTGATGGAGAAATCACTGGAGCAAGTCGTAATATATTTGGGTTGGGAAATTTTGTAGAAGTCATTCATGAAAATGGTTTTAAATCCACATATGCACATATGGGGAAGGTCTATGTTAGACAAGGACAGAAAGTTACTTCAGAAAGTATTCTGGGTGAAGTCGGATTAACAGGTAGAACATCCGGTCCTCATACACATCTTGAGATAACTCATAATGGACAGTCTGTTGATCCTTTAAAACTTTTACCTGAAATTCCTGGTATGCCTCAGCCAGTTAATCTAGTCAAGAAACAATCTCCCCTTCAACCTCAGTGAGGGTAGTTCCCCTCAGCCCGAACTGTTCCCTTTCACGATTAATCAGTCTTTCTAAAAGATTCTTAAGCTCCATTGGATAATCTACGTACTTTAAACTTATTTCACCTTTACTCATCCCAGCTGTGTTTATAATTATAGTTCCGTGATGCAAAAGCAATCTGTCTGTAAATGATTGATCAACCTCCAGATGAGTAATCTTATCAAATAAAGTAGCTGATAGTTTTACTCCAAAAATTCCCTTTTTGATAACAACTCTTCTGGTAGTTAACAAATATCTGTTGGAATGATAAAGATGCATGGTTTTTAAAATGGCTGCTGCAATCATTCCTAAAGATGCTATAGTCAAAGCCCCTGATTGAGAAAATCCCAAAAGCAATGCTATACCTCCTAAAGCTCCAAAAAATATAAGGCCTGGAAATATTAAATACCAGATAAATTTAGATCTTATATAAGCTGAGGATAAACCAGTAACTAGAATTAATTCTTCATCTTCAGATAAAAACTTCTTAAAAGCTTTTTTCTGTTTTTCAGAAGGGCTGTCTTTATAATGAAATTTACTCATATTTCTAAATAGGGTTCTTATAATTTCATTAGAAGGTTTCCTTCATAGTGAAATTTAGACATTACAATAAGTTTAGCATAACTTACATAATTGCATTTGTTCATGCAAAGTCATATAATCAAATTATTATGGGTCTAGAAAGCAAAGCGGTACTCGCTACAACGGTTTATGCCCAAAGCGAGCTAAGATATCAAAAAGTAAGAGCGGATCTTACTTTAAGAACTCTTGCAGAAGCAAGAGAACATAATCATTCAATCATAGTAATAGATGGGGGCTCTCCTATTGATTATATACATCAGATGACAGAACTTGGCGCTCTAGTTCTACCCCAAGAAACTCCAGGAATGGGAAGAGCAAGACGTCAGGCACTCAAGACCGCTGACGATATAGCTGATGAAAGAGCCATAGTCTGGTTAGAGCCTGAAAAATACCCTATGGTACCTCTTCTTGACGAAGCAGTAGATTATGTTAATAGTAGAAATTTTGATATGGTAATGTTTAGAAGAAAAAGTTTAGAGTCTTACCCTCCAGAACAAATGCATTCTTACCAAATGGGCAATCTGGCTATAAGGTATATTGCTGGAATTGAAACTGATTTTTTCTTCGGCCCTGTAACACTAAGCCATCAAGGTGTAGATTATTTTTTAAGATATCAAAGTCCTTTTGATGATCTGTGGGATTCTATACATGTACCCAAATTACAAATTATTAATGATGGGCTACCTTGGACCCAAGTAGAAGTTGATTATACACACCCGAGAGAACAAACGGAAGCTGAAACAGGAGTATTAGACTTATTTTTAAGAAGAACACAACAGATGTACCAACTCACCCAAGCTTTATTATTAGAATCTCAACGATCAAAAACCCCTTCAGTTGATCCTATACCACTTCCTATACAGGCCTAATTTTCTCAGGTTAATTAATATTCTGGCATTCCGCAACTTGGCATTTTGACCTCTTGAAGTATACTTTCTTTTTCTGTTAAAATTGATCTATACATTAGTTGTTAAAATGATTAGCTCTAAAAATATCCTTAGAAAAACTTTAATTAATCTCTACTTAGATCAAAAGCTATCCACTAGTGCTATTTCTAGAATATTAGAATGTAAAAGCCATGTAACTATTCTTAATTATTTGAAAAAATACAACATTCCTAGACGGTCAAGACTAGGAAACCGTATATCTATAAATATTAGTAAAGAAACCCTCATCGATCTTTATTACAATAAAAAGCTTACCCAGAAACAAATCGCTAAAAACTTTGGTAACAAAAGTACTACAGGAATTCATAGCCTAATGAAAACGTATGGGTTAAAGTCAAAAAGTGACTCAGAATTTCATACGAAATACTCAAAGTTTGATTTTAGCGGTAATTTAGAAGACAAGGCCTATCTTCTTGGTTTTCGTTTAGGTGATTTGAATATCTATAAGGTACATTATCTAATCCAAGCCCGTTGTTCCAGTACAATAAAGGAACAAGCTAATTTATTCAAAAATATATTTAGAAGATATGGCTACGTAAATATTACGATAGCAAAGAGAGGAACATACGAGATGATAGTTCTTTTAAACGATTCCTTTAGTTTCCTGTTGCCAAAAAATGATTCTGTTGAGCATTGGATTTTAAAAAAAGAGAAATATTTTCTTTCTTTTTTAGCAGGTTACGCTGATGCTGAAGGCTCCTATTATTTAAGGAAACCATATTATAAACATGCTAAATCAGGCTGGGGAGTTTTCGAAATACAAAGCTATGATAAAGGAATACTCAAACATATCTCTCAAAAACTCCAATCTATTGGAATTGAACATAAATTTTATCAAACAAAAGGGAAAAGAATATACAAAAAAGAAATGTGGAGATTGAGTATTAATCGTAAACAATCACTTTGGGATTTTATAAAACTATTAACCCCATACCATAAACATAAAAATAAAATAAATGAATTAAATGAGGTAAAAAATAATTTAATCTTACGTAATTCTTTACCTTATTGTAGACCCATTAATCTTTAATATTCCATTCCTCCACCAGAGGGCATTTGAGGCTTCTCAGGTTCTTTAGCATCTGTGATTAAAACTTCTGTTGTCATAACCATCACTGCCACTGAAGCAGCATTTTGTAAAGCTGATCTAGTTACTTTAACTGGATCTATAATCCCTGCCTTTACCAAATCTTTAACTTCTCCATCTATTACATCAATTCCCATATTAGCCCCAAGATCCATTACCTTTGACAAAGCCACTCCTTCATCCATGCCGGCATTTCTAACTAAAATCCTGAAAGGCTGTTCCAAAGCTCTTCTTAATATCTCCACTCCAATTTTTTCTTCCCCTGCCTCTACCTTGACATTATCTAATGCCTTGGCTGCACGGAGTAATGCTACTTCCCCACCTGCCACAATGCCCTCTTCTATGGCAGCTTTGGTGGCTGCTACTGCATCTATCACTCTTTCTTTTTTCTCTTTAAGCTCCACCTCAGTGGCTGCCCCAACATTTATCACTGCTACTCCACCTGTTAGTTTAGCCAATCTTTCCTGTAGTTTTTCTTTATCAAATTCAGAATCAGATGAAGAAATTTCTCTTCTAATTTGCGCAATTCTAGCCTCAATGGCAGATTTTTTACCTTTTCCATCAACTATTAGGGTATTATCCTTATTTGATGTGACCCTGCCTACTCTTCCTAAATCTGTAATTTCAACTGACTCAAATTTTACCCCAGTATCTTCAGCAATTACTTTTCCACCTGTAAGAATAGCTATGTCTTCTAACGTTTCTTTTCTTTTATCACCAAACCCTGGAGCTTTTAGTGCTAAAACATTAAATGTTGCTCTGAGTTTATTAACTATTAAAAGAGCCAATGCTTCTCCTTCTACATCATCAGCCAAAATAACTAAGTTTTTGGAAACCTCCACAAACTTTTCCAGGAATGGTACTAAATCTGAGGCTGAAGAAACTTTTTTATCTGTGATTAATATATAAGCATCTTCTATCGAGGCCTCCATTTTATCGCTGTCAGTGGCAAAGTAAGGGCTAACAAAGCCTTTATCAAATTCCATGCCTTCTTTATAATCAACAGTCATCTCCATAGTCTTACCATCCTCAACAGTAACAACTCCATCTTTACCAACTTTGTCTAAGGCTTCAGCAATCATCTTTCCAATAATAGAATCTGCTGCAGAGATAGTGGCTACTTGTGCAACCTCAGAAGTAGTGGAGATTTTCTTACTCATCTCTCTTAGCTCTTCTACTAAAGCAGCTGTCCCTTTTTCAATGCCTCTTTTTAAAATCATGGGGTTAGCTCCAGCTGTAATATTTTTTAACCCTTCAGTTACTATAGCTTTTGTTAAAATAGTAGCAGTAGTTGTTCCGTCACCTGCCACATCTGCAGTTTTGCTAGCTGCCTCTTTTAGAAGCTGAGCTCCCATATTTTCAAAAGGGTCTTCTAAATCTATCTCTTTAGCCACAGTAACTCCATCATGAACAACGCTTGGTGCTCCCCACTTTTTATCTAGGGCTACATTTCTTCCCTTTGGACCCAAAGTTGTAGCAACAGCATCAGTTAGGGTATTAATCCCCTTCATTAACTTCTCTCTAGCTTCCTGATTAAACTTAAGTATTTTAGGAATTGTAATATCCTCCCTTCAAAACAGTTAAAACACTATCTTCATTATTAAGTTCTACCTCATCAAAGAAAATAATTTCCCATCCATATTTTGCAAAGATCTCTTGTCTTTGCTTTTTCCAATCTTCAATACTCATATTTCTCATTTTCTCCTTATGTATCCTGGCATATACTTCAATTGCTTTCTTTTCTCCATTAATATTTATAAAATCAGGATTTTTGCGTTCAATTAGGAATTCACCATTACCTACAAACTTATAAGGTAACTGATACTTATCTATAATCTCTTGAAATCTGACTTCTAAAGAGGAGGGTAAACGTCTTCTTAATGCCTTTTTAATTACTTCTTTCGTTCTTAACCAAGGTCTGTTTTTAATAAACATATGAGGCATCAATTTTACTGCACATTTTTTACATCTCTTTGAGGCAAAACTAATTCCTTTCTTGCAATCTATGCACTTATTATTTGTAGATCTACCACCTTTCCAGTTGCGGGCATTCTCTCCTGTCTGTTGTTCGATGCTTTGGTAGTAACACTTTCTTGAACAGAATTTAGCCTCTTCTGAAGGTGAACCTGAAAAAGATTTTTTACAAGTGATACAAACAAAAATTGTGTGGCTATTATTCCAAGCTCCATTTTTCCTTATCCAGGCTTTTAATGTTTCTGTGTTATTATTTTTAGTTTTTAAAATCTTAGCCATATTATATTTGTCCTCTTGGTGTCAAAAACATCCAGGGCGCTAATCCTGTTAATGATTCTTGCTTTGATTCTCTGAAAAATAGTCTTTGAGCTAATGATCTGGATTCTGGAATCAAATCTACTGCTAAACCTGATGGTAATCCAATCACTTGTTCTTCCCCAGCTAGAATCTGTTCACCATTCTGTTCCAAAAATTTTCTATCTCCTTGAATTGCTTCTCTCCTACTAAGGAGAATTGAGCAATCAGGATCTCCTATTCTTTGGAATCTGGTTCCTTGCCACCCAACTGCTACTCTTAGTTGCCAGTTTGCCCCCTCTTCTGCTAATTGCAAGAATCTCTTCATTCCCTCTAATTGTCTCTCTGCTCCGCCTTTTGCCATATTAGTTTAGTATTGCCATCAGATCATCAAACTTAACAATCTTTAGCTCTTTCCCTTCTACTTTTATTTCATCTCCGCCCCATTTTTTATAAACTACTATATCTCCAACCTTAACTGGGGCTTTCATTACTTTTCCTTCTGTTATCCAATCATCTCCTACTGCTACAACTTTTCCTTGAGCTGGTTTTTCCTGAGCAGATTCCGGAAGGATTATTCCACTAGCTGTTTTTGTTTCAGCATCAAGAGGATCAACTAGAATATAACCCATCAAAGGTTTCACAGATAATTTTACAGATGTATTCAATTTAGTTTTTGGCATATGAAATATAAATAGGGGCAGACCTGTCCGCCTTTGGCGGAACTAGGTTTGGAATATACCAGAAGTTAGCACTTAATGTCAAGTCTTGCTAGCCCTTTTACCTATCAGGGAACTTCGCTTATTAAATTCTTTGAGAATTTTATCTCTTAAATCATTGGGGTGAAAATATAAAGCTCCCTCTTCTACCCTCTCCATACCCTTAGACTTTTGCATTATTTTCATCTGTATTTTCTTTGCTAAATCCTCCATCGTCATTGCGAGCCCGAAGGGCGCGGCAATCTCCTTTCTGAGATTGCTTCGTCGCTGCGCTCCTCGCAATGACGCATCAGGCCCTACCCAATTTGGTAAAAACTTAAAAACCCACTCATTGTCTTCTAAAAATTTTGAATAAATATTATCTTTTTCCCAAAGCACTTTCATCTGTAAAATCTCATGAGCTGTATATAAATCATGTCTTCTTTGTTCTAAATTATCCTCCTCCAAAAAAATATTGCAGCATATTTTTCCTGAGGCTTCTTTTAAAGAATGGTCCACTTTCCTTCTTTGTCCTATTATTTGTAAGAATCCCAAAACAAAAAACCTTGATAGCCAAAGTCTTTTTTTGGATGTAATTATTAACAAATCTATATCGTCTTTCTTGTCAGCATTTTCCATAGCCAGTCCTCCTGAAATTCCAATTAGTTTAACCCAGGGGATCACTCTTAAAAATTGAGAGATAATCCTAACCTTTCTTATATAAAGATCTGATTGTCTGACTCTTTGAATTCTTCTATTAACCAACCCCTCTTTTTTTAAAAAAATATATCCTTTTTTTTCTTTCGCTTTTCTTTTTAAAATTAAAACCTTTAAGGCTTTTTCTATATCCCTAGGAGTGGCCTTTTTTTCAATTAGCCATTTATGTATTTCACTTAAAGTTAAGGGATAATCAAAAATATTTGAATAAATTAAAGTTTTTAAAATAGCTTTTTCCATTTGCGACAAGTGTATCAGTGATCTGTTAAAATGCAATACATGCTCAGGTTTGAAGATAACTTCCCTTTGAAAGAAATTACTGCGCTTAGAATCGGTGGGCCTGCCAGACAATTTGTTGTTGTTAGTAATAAAAGTGAGCTAACAGAGACTTTAATTTATGCCAGTCAAAAAAATATTCCATATTTAGTTATTGGCGGAGGATCTAATTTACTTGTATCTGATAGTGGGGTTAATAAATTAATCATCAAGAATGAAATGGAAGGAATTATAAAACAAGGAAAAACTCTGAAAGTTGCAAGTGGAGTTATATTGCAGCACCTAGTTGATTATTCTATTGCTCACTCTTTAGAAGGACTTCAGAAATTATCAGGAATTCCAGGATCTATCGGTGGAGCAGTTTATGGAAATGCTGGGGCCTACGGCCAAACAATTTCAGATTTTATATTTGAAGTTAAAGCTTTAGATCCAAATGGCCAGATTATAACTTTTGATAAAGAAGAATGTGAATTTGCCTATAGAAGCAGCCTCTTCAAAAAAAAATACTATATCGTCTTAGAAATTGTTTTTAAATTAAATTCTGGTAAAACAGAGCAATTAAGAAAAGAGGCTGATGAGATTTTAGAAAAAAGACTTATTAAGTATCCTAAAGGAATAAAATGCCCGGGATCATTTTTCAAAAACCTAGTGGCTGAAGAGCTTCCTTTAGGTATCCTAAAAAGAATTCCTAAAGAAAAAATAGTTTTTGGTAAGATCCCCGCGGGATCTTTGCTGGAGGAAGTTGGAGCTAAAGGAGACAGCTTAGGAGATATAGAAATTGCCACTTATCATGCTAATTTATTTGTAAATAAAGGCAATGGCAAAGCTTCAGATTTTTATGAATTGGCAAAAAAATATGAGGATTTAGTTTATGAAAAATATGGAATAAAATTAGAACCAGAAGTACAACTTCTTAACTTACCTCCTTTAGGGTGAGGCTGCGGGACCAAGAAATTGGTCTAAAACCTGTTTTACCCCCTGATTTATAGTTATTAAAGCACTTTTCGAATTTCCATTCCTTAAAGTACTATTAACTCCATCTTCAAAATATTTGATCATATTGTCATTAATCCCTCCATCAAAAGTGTTTGATGCAAGATACCAGAATTTATAATTTGGACCCATTTTAACAAACGCTCCTGAAATAGGATCATTTTCTATTTCAGGTCTTAGACTAGTTAAAGAGTATGGCTCTCCAAAAAGTCTTATTTTTGAGGCCTCTTGATACATTAATTTTTCTGCTTCAGGAGATGTTAAAAACTTAATAAACTGCCAGGCCTCTTTAGGATGGTTAGATATTTTAGAAACACCTTCTCCCCAAAAGGTTGCCCAATTTACAATTCTTTGGGTATTAAGCTGTGGAACAGGTATTACTTTAAAATTTAAATTAGGATTAGCCACTCTTAGCTCATGAGCTCTCCAGGAAGGAGCAAAATAAAAACCTAATCTTCCCTGAATAAACATTGTTTTTGAATCAGGTAAATTTACATCCCAAGTTTTTCTATTTGGATCTGTTACAAATGAGGTATAGAAATCCAATACTTCCGCAGCCTTATCACTCACTAAATTATTAAAATCAACCTCAGGCTGCTGCAGTAAAAGCAATCCTAAGATATCGGAAAAATGATCAACATTTGAGGCAGTACCTAAAGCTGCTCCTGCAGTTTTAATTCCAGTTGCATCTCTTACAGTCATCAGCTTGGCAGTGTCTATAAAATCCTGCCAAGTTATAGGATCTTCTCCTCCCACTCCTTTTAACATATCTTCATTTACAAAAAGTCCTAGTCCGTCAATTTCAATGGGAGCTGCATATATTTTGTTATCAGAAACAAAAGATTCTATTGAAATTGGGTAAAAAAGATTTCTATAGTTAGTCAAAGTAAAAATATCCTGAGGGGCTGGGGTTAAATCATCTTTAAACATAGCCAGCCAGGAATTGTGAATTCTAAAAACATCAGGACCTACCCCTGATCTTATCTGTGTTTGAACCCTGGTTCTGTAATTAATAGAGGATTGTCTTTCATATTTTATGATGATTGAGGGATTTTGTTTCTGATACTCATCAATAACCGGTTTAATTAAACTATCTTCTTCCCAAAGTCCAAAATAGGTTAAAGTTATTGGACCATCAGGAGCTTTTTTACCAAAAAATCTTGGAACAATTAACCAAAATATAAGCCCTAAAATAATTGCTACTGCCAAAACAATAATAATTGTACGCTTCATAAATAGATCCTTCGTCGCCTATATGGCTCCTCAGGATGACGGTAAACGTCACTATTAAATTATACTCTAAAACCTTATAATAGCGCCGATGTCAAAACGAAAGATTAAATTCCATTTTCCTAAAATACCTACCCTGCCCATCATCCTAACAATTATTCTTTTTACCCTAACTATTGTGACTTATCAGGTTGTTATGAGAGATAAATATTATCCCTTAACTTTTATCGGAGATACTAATGTTTCTTTTCTATCTAAAGGTCAAGCTGTAAGAAAATTTCAATCCAGCTTTGATGAACGCTCAAAAGAAAAACTGCAATTTGCCTATGCTCAAGGCTCATTTGAGGTTGATATTTCAACCTCTAGTGCATCTTTAGATTATTCCTCTTTTGATAAAGCTTTTAATAATGGGCGGGCCGGCTCTTTCTTTAATAATTTAACTCAACAACTCCAAGCTCTGATATCAACCTTTAAGATCTCTCCTTCTATTAATTTTTCTTTAGATAATCAACTGGATCCAATTGGCAAAGCTGTTGAACAACCATACACTAACGCCCAACTCATTTACAACGAAATAACCACTCCCGAAGGTTCTCCCTCTGCTAATATTCAAATAAAAGAAGGTTCGGATGGTATAGGCCTTGATAAAGATAGATTAACTGAAATAATTTCCCAGTTTTTGCTGACAGGACGATTTGCAAATCTATTGCCAATAAAAACAGTTCCTCCAAAAGTTACAACAGAACACGTCAAATTGGCAAAACTCACTCTAGAAAAGACTATAGAAGAACCAATTAATCTAAACTTTGAAGATTCTTCTTGGACTATTGATGCAAAACAACTTCTGACTCTTTTTGATTTAACAGAAGGGACCAGTCTTTTGGATAAAGAAAAAACTAACTCCTACATAGAAAATATTGCAGGAGCAATTAATCAGGAAGTACAAGAGGGACTGTTTGAATTTAATCCTATTAGCAAAAGGGTTTCCAGTTTTAAGCCTTCACAGGTTGGAAGAAAATTAGATGAAGAGAAAACTTTTCAGCTGGTTACTCAAAGCTTGAGTAGTAATTCAAAAAATATTGATTTGCCGGTAGAAGTTGTTAATCCAAAGATACAAACATCAGATGTTAACTCGCTTGGAATTAATGAGCTGATTGGTCAGGGTATTTCTCATTTTAGAGGGTCTATTCCAAATAGAATATATAATATTGGTCTCACAGCTTCCAAAATAAATGGAGTGCTGATTCCTCCAGGTGAAATTTTTTCCTTTAATAGAACTGTAGGAGACATAACAGAAGCAACAGGTTTTAAAAAAGCCTATGTTATTAAAGAAGGCAGGACAGTTTTGGATGATGGAGGCGGAGTTTGTCAGGATTCCACCACCCTTTTTAGGGCTGTTCTAAATGCAGGGCTGCCTGTGATAAAAAGAACAGCTCATGCTTATAGAGTTGGGTATTATGAGCAGGGCTTTCCCCCAGGATTAGATGCTACAGTTTATTATCCATCTGTTGATTTTCAATTTAAAAATGATACTGGCAGTCACATTTTAATCCAGGCCTATACTGCTGGAACTACCCTTTATGTAGATTTATATGGCACATCTGATGGAAGAATAGCTTCTCTAAGCAAACCTGTTGTCACCAATATAACTCCTGCCCCCCCAGAACTAAGACAAGATGATCCAACTCTACCAAAAGGAGTAGTTAAGCAAGTGGACTGGGCAGCATCAGGAGCAAAAGTATCTTTTAATAGAACTGTTACCAGAAATGGTGAAATTATAGCTAAAGAAACCTGGAACTCTTCCTACAAACCCTGGCAGGCTGTATACTTGATTGGTACACAATAATGATTATTGTAACCGGCTCTCTAGCTTTTGACACAATTATGGATTTTGATGGCAAGTTTGGTGATCATATTATGCCTGATAAAATCCATCAGATTAATTTATCATTTTTGGTTAATAATTTATCCAAAAAAAATGGAGGGACTGCAGGAAATATCGCCTATAATCTGGCATTACTGGGCACTGATGTTTCCATAGTTGGAGCTGCTGGAAATGATTTTTCAGATTATAAAAAATTTCTAGACGGCGCTGGAGTTGATACCTCTTATATAAAAACAGTATCTGATAAACCAACAGCCTCTGTTTTTGCCATGACAGATAAAGCTGATAATCAGATTTCAGCTTTTTATCCTGGGGCTATGTCTGAAAATTCCTCACTTATCCTTGAAGGAAATCCTCAATTTGTAGTTATTTCCCCAAATGATCCAAAAGCTATGATTAATTTTACTAAAGAATGCCAGGAAAAAAAGATTCCCTATATGATGGATCCTGGCATGCAGCTACCTGCTTTGGATGCCCAAGATCTCAAATCCATGATAAACGGAGCCACCATACTAATTGGGAATGATTATGAAATAGCA
>MFCV01000032.1 GCA_001777015.1 Candidatus Daviesbacteria bacterium RIFCSPHIGHO2_02_FULL_36_13 | reverse complement strand
GAACTGTTATTGCAATTGCTCACAGATTATCAACTTTAAAGAAGATGGATAGGATAGTTGTTATAGAAAACGGTAAAATCTTAGAAGATGGTGATCCTTCCGAGCTTATGAAAAAGGAAAATGGAGTATTTAAAGCTATGTGGGATCATCAGGTAGAAGGATTTATTGTCGATGAATAATATGCCGCCTTTGTTATTTACTCTTTTTTTAGGGCTTCTCTTGGGAATAAAACATGCTTTTGAGGCAGATCATGTATTGGCTGTTTCTACAATTGCATCAGGGCAAAAAAATCCCTTCAAAGCCGCCGTTGTCGGAGCATTTTGGGGAATTGGGCACACAACAACACTTTTTATAATAGGCATTATGGTTCTTCTTCTAAGAATATCCATTCCTGAAAGTCTAGGGTTATTATTAGAAGGTTTGGCTGGAGTGATGCTTATCATTTTAGGGATAAGAGTTTTTAAAAATAAATCTTCAGTCAACTACCATAAACACACAACTCCATTTTTGATTGGACTTATCCATGGACTGGCAGGGAGTGGGGTATTGATGATTTTAGTGCTTTCTACAATTACTGAATTAATTACTGGGTTATATTACATTTTACTTTTTGGCATAGGTTCTATCATAGGTATGAGTTTAATGAGTTTTTTAATAGGAATTCCTTTTTCTTATTCTTCTTCCAGATTTCCAAAAATAGAGACAAATTTACGCCTAATATCCGGATCTTTAAGCATTATTTTTGGGTTAGTGATTATTTATCAGATTATTTTAGATTTATAAATTATGAAAAAAGTGTTAGTGGGAGGATGTTTTGATCTTTTGCACGAGGGTCATATAATTTTTCTTAAAAAGGCCAAAGAAGCAGGAAATTATCTAATAGTACTTTTAGAATCTGATGAGAAGATTAGAAAACTTAAGGGTAAGGGAAGACCTATTCAAAGCCAAAAGATAAGAGCAAAAGCTTTGGAAGAATTGGGATTTGTTGATCAAGTTATTCCCCTTCCTTTTATGGAAACAGAAATTGAATATGATGATCTGGTAAAAAAGATTAAACCTGATGTGATAGCTGTAACTGAAGGCTATACTGATGACGCTTTCCATAAAAGATCTGCTGATTTGGTGGGAGCAGAGTTAAAATATGTATCTAAAGTGGTAGGGGATTATTCCACCTCTAGACTTTTATCAAAAAAAAGTATATAAATATTTAAGTTATGCCTCGTAATTTAGTTATTGCTGCAGTTGTAATTTTATTTTTAATAGTGAGTGTTTGGTTTTTAACCCGATCTGATAAGCAAACATCTCAAACTCCAGCTGAAACTTCTACCATCCCAGAATCTAGCGCTCCTTCTACTGCATCTGATGCAGCTGTACCTGTTGATAAAGTATCAATTACTGCAGGAGGATTTTCTCCGAAAGCAATTACAGTAAAGATCGGTCAATCAGTAATATTTGAAAATATGGATAGTGCTAATCACATAGTTAACTCTGATCCTCACCCAACTCATACAATGTATTCTTTCCTTAATGTAGGACTTATCAAACCAGGTGAATCAAAAACTGTTATGTTTGAAAAAACAGGTCAATATACATTTCATGATCATTTAAACCCTTCACTTACCGGCACTGTCACTGTAGAATAATAATCTGTGAGAGTTAAACTGTTCCTTGCAACTATAATCTTATTATCCGCTTTTACTCTTTTTTCTTATATAGTTGCCAAAGAAAGATTTCTTCAAATAGATTTTGATACAACAGTCAAGATTCAGGACCGTATCCCAAGAAGATATGATGAATTTTTTTCCTATTTTAGTTTTTTAGGATCAGCTGAGGTGACGGTTGCTATTTGTTTAGCCTTGTCTTTATTTGCTCTTGCCAGAAGAAGGCTGCTGGAAATTTTTGGCTGGCTGATGATAGTTCCTGCAACTGTTGCAGAAATTTTTGGTAAGTTAGTCCTTTTTCACCCTGGTCCGCCTGTTTTTATGCATAGGACGCTTATTGCTACTCACTTGCCTTCATTTTATGTTCATACTGATTTTTCTTATCCCTCAGGACACGTCACCAGAACTATTTTTATTATTACAATTTTTTCAGTTCTGATCATCTTTTCTAAAAAAAGTTTTGTTTTTAAAATTGTTGCCTTAAGCCCTCTTTTTTTTCTGGGATTTATGATGGCTATGACAAGGGTATATCTAGGGGAACACTGGCTGTCAGATGTTATTGGAGGGGCTTTGCTTGGAGCAGGAGCGGCATTTTTTGCTTGTCTGTTGATTTTGAAAGAGGGAAAAGCTAAGATACTGGATGATGCCCGGGGGAGGTGATTTTTATTAACAGAAATGTTGCAATAGTTATAGTTATATTAGTTTTGGTTGTAATCGCCGGTTATCTGGTATGGCTTAGAAGTAAGGTAGAACCATCTGCTACTCCTCAACCGGAGGCAGTTCAAGTTACACCTACTCCAACAGTTACACCAACAGCTTCACCATCTGCTACCCCGGGAGCAAGTGCAACTGGATCAGCTAAACCCAAGACTTCCACTTCTTCAGGAGTTAAGCAGTAATGAAGAATAAGCTGGTAATTATTGGTTCAGGTCCTGCTGGTTTAACCGCCAGTATTTATGCTGCCAGAGGTAATCTAAATCCTCTGGTGATTGCCGGCAGAGAAGCCGGTGGACAATTAATGCTGACAACTGATGTTGATGACTTTCCAGGCTTTCCTGAGGGCATACAAGGCCCTGATTTGATGGATAAGATGAGAAAGCAGGCTGAAAGGTTTGGGACCCGTTTTGTAAGTGAAGATGTTTTATCTGTTGATTTAAAATCCAAGCCATTTGTGATTAAAACTGAAACCTCTGATCTGTCTGCTGATGCCTTGATCCTGGCAACAGGAGCTTCAGCCATGTGGCTGGGATTGGAGTCAGAAAAAAAATTAATTGGCAAGGGAATCTCAAGCTGTGCTGTTTGTGATGGATTTTTCTTCAAAGGCAAAAACATTATTGTGGTGGGTGGGGGAGATACTGCCATGAGAGAGGCTCAGTATTTATCAAAACTGGCCAGCAAAGTAACTGTTGTTCATCGTCGTGATAGCTTGAGGGCACAACCAGCGCTGGTGGAACTGGTTAAATCAAAACCTAACGTAGAATTCCTTTTTAATACCACCATAGAAGAGTTTCTGGGACAGGAAAAACTGATTGGAGTGAGGTTAAAAAATACTCAGGATGAATCTAGCTCTGAAATGGATATAGATGGGGTGTTTGTAGCCATTGGACATATACCAAACACTAAATTTTTAAAGGGGCAAATTGATTTGGATGAAAAAGGATATTTAGTAGTTCATGATGAAACAAAAACTAGTGTTCCTGGAGTTTTTTCAGCAGGAGATGTCTCAGATTATCATTACAGACAAGCAGTTACAGCAGCAGGAGCAGGATGTAAAGCTAGCTTTGATGCTGAGGAATATTTAGAAAATCTTCAGACAAAAAAAGTAGTATAATTAAACTTATGAAAAAAATTAAAACACAAACCTATAATTTTCCAGTAATTGTTGAAAAAGACGAAGATGGATTTTTTGTGGCTGATTGTCCAGATTTGCAGGGCGCTCATGCACAAGGGAAAACTATCGAGGAAGCAATTTCTAATATTAGAGATGTTATCAAACTTCACTTAAAAATTCTCAAAGAAGATAAACAAGACATCCCGAATCTAACGCCAGTCAGCATGACTTCACTAGAAGTTGCTATTTAGATGCCAAAACTTCCTCAAGTTAAAGCCAGAGATTTAGTGAAAATAGCATTAAAACTCGGGTTTACCTTTAGAACTCAGAGTGGCTCTCATGCAGTATATGTGCATTCTGATGGAAGAAAAACTACAATAGCAATTCATCCCACAGAAACTATGGGGATTGGACTGCTAACAAAAATTATCAAAAAGGACTTGCAAATTACTAAAGCAGAGTTTGTTAAATTATTAAAGAGTTAATTTGTGGGCTGGTTGTTATATGGTCTGTGTTTCTCGGTACATACCATAATGTTTTGCGTAACCTCGCGTTACCGGCGCTTACCATTACTGGATTTAATCTCCTTCAGCTGATAAGAGACACCCACAATATTTTTTAGGAAAAACTTATCTGAAGAAACAAATGGATCTAAAATTCATTTCATTAGGTTGGTTATTCCCATCGCTGATATTAATTCTTAACATACTCTATAAGAATAGAACTAAATAAACATATTGTCAATATGTACAAAGTGTATCAAATGTACACAATTTGCATTCTGTTTATGGTTTGTCTACTATTAAGTAGATGAAAACTGTGACAGCCAAATATGCCAGGCAAAACTTTTCCGAGATTTTAAATGAGGTTCATTTTGGCAGAGAGAAAATCATGGTTACAAGATCAGGAAAACCCTTAGTAATCCTAACAAGCACAATAGATAATAAGGATAAAAAACCCAGCCTTTGATGCCCCACTTCGTATGGCTCCGCGGGGTAAGCAGAAGAATATTTAGAATCACTTTTTTCCTAGCATGCGTAAAATATAGTCCCATTCAGCACCTGTACTAGTTATTATTCCTTCAATTGGTGTGCCATCAGTAATGAGAGCTATTACATCATCGATTGGATGTCTATCCACAAGCTTATATATTGGTCCGTTAGGCCAGCAGATTAAATTAATACGACCACAGCCAGCTAAACACCAGTAATTTGATCCAACTCTAATATTGCTACCAGACTCTTCTAGTTTATCTTTCATATTTTGAGCAAAAGTTTTAGATCCACCCTCTGCACAGGAGCGTCCTTGGCAACTAAAACAGCCTCAATATTTCTATCAGGACTCATGTGTTAAATATAGCAAAAATCTTTCTGGATGTTTACAAGTAATCTTGAGAAGTGCTATATAATGAAGGTATGAAAGTTTTGGATACACTGATCAAACTTCTTCCCACAAGAACAGTTTATGCTCATTGTGATATTCCTTGCGGAATTTATGATCCATATCCAGCACAAATAGCAGCTCATACTATTATTAGGATGACAAAATTACTGCAGGAAGCAGGATCTGATGCTCACAAAATTGCTAGGATTACTCATGTTAAAGAAGAACACGGCGGAAAAGTAGAGGAGGAGATAGAAACTCTCTGGGCGGATTATTTTAAGGAAGAACATTTAAAAGAATATCCAGAGCTTTCTGATTTAATCTTAAAAACTATCAAACTTTCTGGAAAAGTTAGACAAGAAATAAATATAGAGGCAGCTAATGAGCTTTTAGAAAATGTTCAAAAAATAGCTGAGATTTTTTGGAAAACAAAAGGCATGGAACCTGTTAGGATACCCTCTGGATACCCAACTGAAGGTGTGATAGTATCGCATAAATGATAAA
>MFCV01000031.1 GCA_001777015.1 Candidatus Daviesbacteria bacterium RIFCSPHIGHO2_02_FULL_36_13 | reverse complement strand
ATTAAAATGGCTTTTGAGATTTCTTCTACTATATAAGGATAGGGAAGAATAATCTCTATTGGCCAAAGAATAAATGGAGTAATAGCAGCAAAAAGAGGAACTAGAAGGCCCATTTATGTATTATACCTCTTCCTACTTGACACAATAGCTGGTCTTACTAGTATATTTATATATGGGTCAAAAAAAGCTTTTAGCTATAGCATTTATTATTGTTATTGTCGAACTCCTTCTTATAATGTTTCTTGTTGATGCCACTAAAAACAAAATTTCCCAAAGCTTGATTCTGAACGCATATGAAGTGGATAAACAATTAGCTGCTCAAATCTCCAAAAGTCTTGAACAAGATCTTAAAGCAGTGCAGAATAAACTATCCCTGATTGCTCTTTTTCCTGAAATTCAGACAGGCAGCAGTGAATCCTGCAATAAAAAACTGGATCAGGTATTTCCTCTTGTTGAGGGTAAGGTTGCCAATTTGGTCAGGATTAATGAGAAAGGGGAATTATACTGTGCAATTAATAGAGAGTCTATCGGGATTAATGTCCTGGAAAACGAAGATCTTAAAAAAATCATTCTAGCTCCTGAACATAAGCCTGTTTTGCATAGAGTGGTATTGTCTTCTGTAAGTAATAAGTATGTTGCAGGCATCCATGTTCCTGTTTTTAGTGGGGGGGGGCATTTTAGAGGTTCTATCGGTGGGGTAGTCTACTTTGATGAGCTTAAGAATAAATATTTTAAAGATTTTACGCTTCTGGAAAGCGGCAGAGTCATGTTGATTGATGATAACGGCGATGTATTGTACCATCCTACTTCTCCTGAGCTTGTGGGGAAAAATCTTCTCTCCGATGAAATCGTAAATCAGCTATCCGAGTTGGATAGGGAGGATTATAAAAGACAATTAGAACAGGTTTTAGATAGCATAAGACACAATGTAGCAGGCACTGCCGATTACCAGCCAAATTCGGAGATGATTGCTGCATATCATCCGGTTGAGATTTTAGAGGACCGACACTGGGCAGTTGTTGTGATGATACCTATTGAAGAGATTGTTAATCAGGTAGATAAAGACCCGTTAATTGCAGGCTTTAAAAACTTTTCAGCGCTTGCCATGGCAATGATTGCCACCGTACTTATTACTCAAATTAGTTTATTTGTTTATTTTATTAGTCATTTAAACAAGCACTTAAAGGCCCAAAAACAATGACCAACGAACTTATTTTCTTTATGATAGCGCTTATTGATTTTACTTTTATCCAGGTAGTATTCAGATTCGGTAAACCGTATGTATTTGCCGTTATTATTTTAAACATTTTACTAATTTCCGTTTTCGGGGCCAAACTTATAGAGATTTTTGGATTCACAACCAATATCGGAAATGTATTTTATGCGGCGGTGTTTTTTGCTGCACAGCTTTTAGTTGAAGGATATGGCAAAAAAGAGGCATACAATACTATCTGGCTTGGTGTAGTTTCTGTAGTCTTTTTTATATTAATGGCTCAGTTTGTGATTTTTACAATTGGGATACCGGAAACAAGGGTGGTTAATTCTGCAATCGATGATTTGTTTCAGGCGGCCCCTAGAGTGGCTATAGCAAGCATTTTTGCCTATATTATTTCCCAGGCAGTTAATATATCCCTTTTTTCTTATCTGAAAGCCAAAACAGGGGGTAAATATCTCTATCTTAGGGTTAATCTTACAAATATAGTAGGTCAGGCAATTGATAGTCTTATATTCTTCTCAATAGCTTTTTTTGGTGTAATACCATTTCCTACCTTAGTACAAGTTATGCTTATAGGATATGGACTGAAGGTTTTTGCAGGGGCCTTAAGCACCCCATTTTTCTATCTCCTAGACTCTAAAAAGCCATCTGTTTAATATCAAAGTCAGTTCAAAAAGCAAGGCAAGGGGTATAAACAGAAAAGCAAGTGATAAAATATCTGTTGGAGGAAGAAGAGCTGAAAAAATTAAGGATATTCCATAAACAAGCCACCTTTTTCTTTGCAGAGATTTATAATCTAAAATTTTAAGCCTCATAAGTATGGTTAAAATAACAGGATATTGAAAAGCTATCCCCATTAAAACAGAAGTGATTAGGATTTGTGAAAGCAAAAGGCTTATATCCAAAATATTTCCAATATTTAATTCAACCGATTTTTGATAGAAAAGTACTACTACATATCTCATTACGGCAACTCCAAATCCGAATCCGGCTATAAAAAGCAAGATATTTAAGGGGAGCAAAGATAAAAGTGTTTTAAATTCCTTAGGGCTTAAAGCAGGTTTTAGAAAGGAAAATACCTGATATAAAATAAGAGGGAGTACAATAACTAATCCTGCGCAAATTGCAATGGTTAAAGCTAAACTGAAAAATTGGAAAGGGGAGGTAAAGACAATGTTGACTCCCTCCAGCTCAAAGATTTTGAGTATCCAGCCAATGATTTTTTCATAATAAAAAAAGCCCAGTCCTGAGGCTATAATAAAAATAGAAAAAATGAAAAGTAGCCGTCTTCTTATTTCTGCCAAATACGGCACAAATTTAGTGTAATTTTGCTGGGCCATCAGCCTGCCTTTTCTTTAGAAGTTTCTTCTTGTTTAAGGGTTTTATCCATTTCTTTTTTTATTCTTTTAAATTCTTTACTGGATTGTCCCAGTCCTTTGGCTACCTCATTCATTTTTTTGCCTCCAAACATGAGGAATAAGACAATTCCTATAATAAGCAGTTCTCCTGTACCGATGTTTCCTAAAAAGGGCATAGTAAAAATATCATAGATCAATTTTCTTAAAAATTGCAAGGGGAGTGATTTAACTGATGTACTAGTTTATATTTTGATATAGTTGAAATACTTAAGTAGTGATGTTACTTTGGGATCAGTGACTAAGGATGACTTGGCTAGAGTTATTAAAATATTGGATGGGGAAAAGAAATATTCCGGTTTTATCTCCAGGATCACCAAGGATTTTAATCAAAGCCAAGACAAAGGAATACCTGTTGCCATGCAAGCATTTTTTGTAGATGAAAAAGAAGAGGACGTGGGTTTTTGTGTAATATCAATATCGCCTATAAAGATGAAAGAATGGGAGAAAACTTTTAAAGAAGAAAGTTGGGTAAAGAAAGATTTTCAAATAAATATTTCATCTTTTGAACTGATGTATTTGTATGTAAAGCCTTATTTTAGGGCAAAGGGTTTTGGAAGTAAGTTATTTAATCAAGTTTTAAATTATGCTAAAAAAACCAATATCAAAGCAATCTATGCTTTTGTTTCTGATACAAACAAAAATTCTTTTAATTTTTACAAAAAACATGGAGCAAGTGTAATGTATAGTACATCTGATGAAAAGCAGTCAAATTTAAGTGCATTTTTAATGTGGAAAGTTACTTGAGTGAAGCCAAGGTGGCTCTGGTTTTTGTATCACGCAGAATTTTGGCTGCGGAGTTGGTGGTAGTGTGTCCGGTTGTTAGCACTTCATCCCAAACAGCATCCACGATATCGACTATATTTTGATCTGAAACTGCACCAGCAGATTCCAAGAAGGTGTCTGTTCCTCCGTCGTTTACATTATCTGAGGCCCCAGTACCATTGTCAGCAAAAGTATGATGTATACGTACTCCGGTTCTAGTAACCCCTGTCCCAATATTAATACCGTAAGTAGTGTTGTTAAAGATTAAATTATTTTCAAATATATTATCTCTGGAGTTTGAACCGGCTAAAACTGCCCCGTTATCATTACCTGAAAGGATACATTGTTTGATTTTGGCTCTGGTGGTGAAATCGCCTATATTAATACCATCTCCAGTACAATCTTCAATGGCGCAAGTATCGATGACAGTCCGGGTGGTTATAGAACCGCCAGGTATGTTGATTCCATTACCAGTGGCTTCCGAGATCCAACAGTCTTTAATAAGGGTATTATCGCTACCAGCAGTAATAGAAATACCATCATATGTTCCACCTGTAGCTGATTTGATATAAAAGCCGCTAACTTCCACCGAATCAGCAGAAATGGTTATAGTGTCTGCTGTAGGTCCGGCTCCTGGTACAAATTGAAAAGGAAAACCTGGGCCACGGAGTTTAAGAGTAGGCACAGTGATGGTAATAGTCTCAGTCACTGTTGTGATACCACTGGAAGCAGTTGAAAGGGCAAAAATAATATCATTATTGCCGGCAGCTGCTAAAGTTTGTGCAGCAGCAAAGGTGAGAGTGGCCTTTGCAGGAGTTGTGCCATCGTTTGTATCAATGCCAGATGTTGGATCCCAGTAAAAGACATTACCAATTGAGGCATGAGACCCCCTTAAAGATTCCACCAGATATAAAAGATTAGTGTCTGATGGCGGTTCTATGATGGTGGCAGATGAGGATTGAGCAATTGTAACCTGGACAAAGTCTGTAGCCTTGATTGGGTTATTGCTATATTGATTTGTGGCAACCAGATTCCCACCGGTAACCGTGCAAATAGTCATACCTTCCAGCGCAGTTCTAGCTTCAAAAGACAGCCGCCAATCGTTAATCAACTCCAAAGTGATGCCTACTGTTACACCGCCGCCCAAGTCTTGCTTGCCGGTGGCCTCCATCATCTTTTCATAATCCATGAAATCAAGTTCATCTTCGTAATCACGGATTTCATCAACCAAATCTTGAACACTTACCGAGATTTGAGTATTATTCAAGGAATCTACTTGAATAACCCGATCAAATTTAAAAAAAGTAAGTGTAGCAGCCATATTAGATCGTAAAAATACTAAAAGTCATTCTGGGAATCATCTTGCCCTTTTTATCAATTTCAAAGTCTATATCATTGGCAACCTTGGCTACCAGAAAGTCTCCTTTTATATGCGCAGTCACGCTGGAGCCTTTTTTTAAAAAGTCCTTGCGCATGTTTGGACTTATTTGTTTAAACGTTTGTCTTATTTTATCCAGCTTAAAAAAGATAGGTGTAAAAAAAATATCCTGATTTAATTTTTCGAAATCAAACCCATTGAGATTAACAATTTTAAACTTAGGATGCAAATATGTCTTATAAAAGTTTGTTGGGATTAATCCTCTGTCAAAAAGTGCCACAAAAGTGGCAATGTCAGGCGCCACCTCAACGCTTATTTCTTTGAGTTTTTTTAATTGTTTCTTTTCCAAAAAATAGGCAAGTAAATGATTATTTACTAAGTGAATAGTATTGTCTTTTAGGCTTCTTGCGTAAAAAATCATGGCAGACCTGTATTGGAATAAAGGTTTCAGACCATTTTTTTTAAAAATTTGTTTCAAAAAAGGTGCCAGAGGAATTGTAGTCAAATCCATCAAGTTTAACTCATTGATCATAAAACACTTTAAAACAGGACTATAAATTCGGTAACCGATACCCGGGCCGGCTAATCTTAAAAGATTAACAGCCACATTATCCTGTCTTTCACAAGTTAACAGAAGCTGTAAAGAGG
>MFCV01000030.1:19206-40255 GCA_001777015.1 Candidatus Daviesbacteria bacterium RIFCSPHIGHO2_02_FULL_36_13 | reverse complement strand
AATAATTTCTCCCAAAAATTCCTCAGGTGTGGTCACTTCCACCTTCATAATGGGCTCAAGTAGGATCATATCTGCTTTTTTGGCAGCATCAGATAAACCTAATGAACCTGCAATTTTAAAGGCCATCTCAGACGAGTCAACATCATGAAAAGATCCATCATACACTGTAACTTTAATATCTGTCACAGGATATCCTGCTAAAATTCCTGTATCTTCTTTTTCTACAACTCCCTTTTCAATAGGACCAATAAATTCTCTTGGAATTGCCCCTCCAACTACTGCAGACTCAAATTCTCTGCCAGATCCGCGGGGAAGAGGTTCAATCTTAAGTAGACAGTGACCATATTGTCCTTTACCTCCTGTTTGTCTGATATATTTTCCTTCACCTTCAGCATATTTTTGAATTGTTTCTTTATAAGCAACCTGCGGTTGACCCACATTGGCCTCAACTTTAAACTCCCTTTTCATCCTGTCAACCAAAATCTCAAGTTGAAGTTCACCCATTCCAGCAATAATTGTTTGTCCTGTTTCTTGATCGGATTTTACCCTAAATGTTGGATCTTCCTCAGAAAGTCTCTGCAGCGCATAACCTAATTTTTCCTGATCTGATTTTGTTTTAGGTTCAATAGCCAAGGAGATAACTGGTTCTGGGAAGGAAATATTTTCCAAAATTATAGGTTGGGTTTCATCACAAAGAGTATCTCCAGTTATAGTATCCTTAAGTCCAACAGCAGCCACAATTTCCCCTGCAAATGCCTCATCAATTTCTTCTCTGTCATTGGCATGCATAAGCAAGAGTCTGCCGATTCTTTCCTTAATTTGCTTTGTCACATTGTAAACATAAGTGCCGGACTTTAGTGTTCCAGAATAAACCCTGATATAAGTTAGCTTTCCAACATGGGGATCTACCTGAATTTTAAAAGCTAAGGCAGCTAAAGGTTGAGTGGGCTCTGTTTTTCTAATCTCTTGATCCTCTGATCCTGGTTTAAGACCAATAACTTCCCCAATATCCTGAGGGGATGGGAGATATTCAACAACTGAGTCAAGCATTAGCTGTACTCCTTTATTTCTAAGGGATGATCCTGCTAAGACAGGTACTATTTTATTGGCAATAACTGCTTTTCTTAGGGCCTGCTTTAACTCTTCAACAGAAATCTCCTCACCCCCAAGGTATTTTTCCATTAAAACATCATCTGTACCTGCAATTTCTTCAACTAATTTCTCTCTGTGTTTTTCAACCTCAGAAACCATATCTGCCGGCATATCGGTAGCGTGAAATTTAGCTCCTGTCTCATCACCTTCCCAGATATAGGCTGTTTTAGTCAGTAAATCTACAACCCCTTTAAAATCATTTTCTTTTCCAATAGGCAGATTATAAGGCAGGGCATTTGCTCCAAGCCTATCTCTAGCACTCTGAATTGTGCCTAAAAAGTCAGCCCCAATAACATCCATTTTATTGGAAAAGGCAATCAAAGGAACTTTATATTTATTAGCTTGTCTCCAAACTGTTTCTGTTTGAGATTGAACACCAGAAGATGAATCCAAAACAATAACTCCTCCATCTAAAACTCTAAGAGATCTTTCAACTTCTGCTGTAAAATCAACATGACCCGGTGTATCAATTAAATTAATTCTTATTTCAGCATCTTTAAATAAGCTTTGTTCTTTTTGAGATATCCAAAAAGTAGTAATAGCTGCAGAAACAATAGTAATGCCTCGTTCGCGCTCCTGATCCATCCAGTCAGTAGTAGTAGTTCCTTCATCAATATCCCCAATTTTATAAGTTCTACCTGTGTAGAATAAAATTCTCTCAGTTGTAGTGGTTTTTCCAGCATCAATGTGGGCAATAATACCAATATTTCTTATCCTATCTAATGGAAAATCACGTTTTGTCTTTTGAACCGGCATATTAGGATTTTTCTATATCTGAAATGATTTTTTTGACCTGATCAATTTGTACCCTCAATGTTTCTGCATCCTCAATAGCCATGGTATAAGCTGCATTTTCAGATAAATCACCTTCTTGTGCAGCAGCACCTTTTTTGTGCTGAACAACCACCAACTGCTCTTCCAGTTTAGCTAGATTCTCATTCCACATCTTCAATTTTTCTACTTTAAGTTTTTTTGGATCCATAGATTTTAAAAAACCTCCCTCAAACTTGGGAGGCAACAAGTCAATATTAATGATTTTGATCCCAAAAGTCAACTAAGATGCAGAGTTACGTAACTAATTACGTAATAGATTACGTAACGAACTCAAATTGAATAAGTCCAACCTGGTTGCCATTTGAAGGGGGTAGTTATTAATTCCTCCAAGGATTTTCCTTTTATTGAATGCTCTAATCCATATTGAGTGACTCTGTGACCAATAATCATTATTCTTTTTCCATCATATTTTTTCTTTAACTCATCTAAAAATTCTTTCATTCTTTTCATACAATCCTTATATGATTCTCCATTTGGAAAAGGAATACTGATATGTTCCACTTTAAGTGGCTCAACTTCCTCTGATGGATGTTGGGTTAAATCTCCATAATCACATTCTCTTAATCTTTTATCCTTAATAACCGGGAATTTTCCATTAAATGCAATTTCTGCAGTTTTATAACTTCTTTGTAAATCAGAACAAAAGATTGCATCCAAATCTTTACATCTTTCCCCTAATTCTTTTGCTTGTTTTTCACCTAGTGGAGAAAGTTCTACATCATTATGCCCAGAAGATAAATGAGCTTCGTTATCTAAGGTAGTTGAATGTGCTTCGAAGGTAATATTTACCACTGCGTAATTATAGCAAACAAAAAGCCCCTTTTAGGAGCTTGTTGTCTTAAGTACGTTGTGATGTATTTCTAGTATATCATATTTTTCGCAAGAAATCTATTATAGGATAATATTGCGGAGCATGTGGGTCTGGAACCGTTTAGTTACTTGCTTTACAATCTTTTTCCGAGATTCCAAATTATTCTTTATAAAAGAAAAAGGAATAAAATTGTATAAACGCTAATAAACTGAATACACTTCCAATAATGGCACATATTTTGCTAGTCGGGAATAAATTAACAAGTATGATTGCTAATGCTATCCAGATAACACCAGTTATTAGATGTGTCTTTCTGCTTACTTTTTTCATGGCGGTGGGGATGGGATTTGAACCCACGAACGCATCATCACAACGCGCTTAATAGTCTGTCACCCTATTGCCTTCAGCCTCTCGTGCCACCCCACCATTATCCTGTTGTAATTTTTCTTGGGAAGGTTGTGTTTGTTGTTTAGATATGATGTTTTGAGCTGTTTCCTCAAGCTGTTCAATCGGTATTGCAAACTTTCCAATAGTTACTTGATAACTCATTTCTGATGGAAATTGTACTATTATTCCTGAAGGTAGCTCCACTGGATAATAATTCCCCAAGTTCAATTGGTTTTGCGAATGAGGGTTAGATGAGCCTACCGCATCCTTTTCTTCCCTAGAAACTAATCCTTGAGGATTTTGAGAATCATCCAACACCTCTGGAGATTCACTCACAACACCATTTTTCAGCAATCCTACATACTCTAAAGATTTTTTAAAATCGTCTGTCGCTTTTTTGGCTACCTTCTCAGCTATCTTATGGTCTCTCACTAGAATATTCTCTAATAATCCTGGTAAAGCAGAACCTGAGTACTTATTAATTAACGCTTTATATAGTTTCGGAGTTTTAACACTCTCTAGTATTGCATCATTTTTCTCTTCTTCTGAAGTTGATAGAAAAATCCTATCAGATAAAGCTGATTGGCTATAAGTATTCCCCGCTCTAGTTAATAGACCGAAGTGTACTAAGGCTGCTATCTTCGCTGCAGAAGCTCCATTAACTCCACCATGTCCTAAAGCCCTGGCTGCGGTTTCTCGATCATAAGGTCCTTTACCTAGTTGTTGTTTTAGGGTAGCGGCATACTCCAAGGCTTCAGCCAGAGAAGCTGAAGGGTAAGCGGCACTTCTGTTTATATTCTTTTTTCTATTATCTTCTATTACTGGTCCCATACTATGAGTAAGTATAAACCATGACTTAATTCGATGTCAAGCCCTCAGAATTTTGATATGTATTTAAGTCATAATTAGAAGCAACTTCTAGTATTCTAGAAGGATTTTTGCTTAATAAGCCTTGCACACTCCTAAAATCTTTTATAATTTCCTCCTTTTAATCCTTCAATTATACTAAAAATATGAGTAAAATGTTACTGAAAAAAATAAGATGATTAGGTGTTCAAATTACTAATTTAAGCAAGTCCTTCAGATTCTCTCAGAGGTTACCAGCGGAAGTGGGCGAAGGCTCTGTTAGCATTAGCTACTTTTTGCATATCATCTCTCTTTTTTATAGCAATTCCTGCATTATTGGCTGCATCCATAAGTTCTGCTGCTAATTTTTTAGCAAAGGTATGATATTCCTTATTTGGTTTACTCTTGGCCCCTGCAATTATCCACCTTATAGCTAATGCTTCTTTTCTATCTCCTCTAACTTCAACAGGAACTTGATATGATGCTCCTCCCACTCTTCTTGGTCTAACTTCCATTTTTGGGGAAACATTTGCTAAAGCTCTTTCAAAAACCTCAACAGGATCCCCTTTAGAAACTTCTTTTATTTCATTTAAAGCATCATAGATAACCCTTTGTGCTGTGGATTTTCTTCCATCACTCATTATTTTATTTATAAACCTTGTAATAAGTCTTGAGTTAAATATTGGATCCGGTTCTAATAATTTTTTTTCAACTTTCCCTGATCTCATTATGCTGCTGCCTCCACAGGTGTTGGTGCTTCTGCTACTGGAGCCCCGCCTGCCACGCTTGCGCTAGCATTGCGGACAGGTGCTGCTCCACCTGCTCCTTTTTTCGTTCCATACTTACTTCTACCTCTTTTTCTTCCAACAACTCCTGCTAAATCCAGTTTTCCTCTGACTAGATGATATTTAACTCCTGGCAAATCCTTCACTCTTCCACCTCTTACTAAAACAATTCCATGTTCTGCCAGAGAATGTCCTTCACCCTGAATATAAGCTGTTATCTCAGATCTATTGGAAAGACGTACTCTGGCAACTTTTCTTAAAGCTGAGTTAGGTTTTTTTGGAGTCATTGTTTTAACCAAAGTTACTACTCCTCTTTTTTGAGGAGAAAATGTGGCAACAAACCTTCTGTCTTTTGCATTAAAACTACGTCTTAAAGATGTAGCTTTAATCTTTTTAGAGATTTTCTTTCTACCATGTCTTACTAATTGATTTATAGTTGGCATACCTTAATTTTCTAACTTTGCTCTTTCCCCAGTTGGGATAAGACGTCCAATTATAACATTTTCCTTAAGACCGATTAATCTGTCTGTCTTTCCGGATATAGCTGCATCAGATAATACTGATGTTGTTTCCTGGAAAGATGCAGCTGACAGGAAGCTTTCTGTCTGAAGTGATGCTCTAGTAATACCAAGCACTATTACTTCTGCTGTTGCCGGCTCTCCACCACCTGCCAACACTCTTCTGTTCTCATCTTCAAATCTAAGTTTATCAATAATTTCACCTGGAAGAAGGTTCGTATCTCCCTGGGACTCAACCCTCACTTTATCAGACATTTTTCTAACAATTACTTCAAAATGTTTTTCATTAATTGGAACACCCTGTGATTCATAAACAGTTCTGACCTCATCAACAATATATCTTTGAGCAGCCTTTAAGCCTTGTATCCTTAAGGTTTCTTTAACATCAATGTGTCCTGTTGCTAAAACTGTTCCTGCATCAATCAATTGTCCTTCTTCAACAGAAAGAGTTGATGTTGCAGGAATAACATATTCTCTTTCTTCATGAGGCTTCTGTGTAGTTCTAACTCTTACTCTTGTTCCAAGCTCTGTTTCTAATATAGCAACCTTACCTGCAATTTCAGACAAAGGCGCTACAATCTTTGGAGTTCTAGCCTCAAAAAGCTCTTCAACACGGGGTAATCCTTGAGTAATATCAAGTCCAACAATACCTCCGGTGTGAAAAGTTCTCATAGTAAGTTGAGTCCCTGGCTCACCAATAGCTTGAGCTGCTACAACACCAACAGGTGTTCCCATATTAACTAACTTTCTAGTTGTTAAATCAAGGCCGTAACAAAAGCCACATATTCCATATTTTGCCTCACAAGTTAATGGTGATCTTGCCAAAACATTTTGTACCTGTGCTTTAAGAATTTTTGAGATATGCTCTTCAATTAAAAGAGTTCCTGCTTTAATTAAAACTTTTCTAGTGCCTGGTTCTTTTATTTCTTCTAAAACCATTCTCCCTAAAAGTTTTTCTCTGGCATTATTGAATGAGGATTTTGAGACATCGTAATCCAAGCCTTCTTTGGTTGCACAATCTTCCATTCTGACAATAACATCGTGTGCAACATCAACAAGTCTTCTTGTTAAATATCCTGCATCAGCAGTCTTAAGAGCTTTATCTGCAACACCTTTTCTGGCTCCTCTGGCAGATGTAAAGTATTCAAAAACTGAAAGACCTTGTCTATAATTTGATTTGGTAGGCAGTTCCACTATTTTTCCTGTTGGATCTGTTGAAAGTCCTCTCATAGCAGAGAGTTGCTTCGCCTGATCTCTTGATCCTCGAGCTCCTGCCTCAACCATCATCCTAATTGGGTTATCAAGTCCTAAGAAGTCCCAGGTTGCTCCTGCCAAATCTTCAGTTGTCTTAATCCAAACCATTTGAGAAAGCTGTGATTTTTCTTGTGGAGTAATAAGACCCTTAGCAACATTGCTTTCAATCTTTTTAATTTCCTCATGTGCACTATCTAAATATTTTTGTTTGTCAGGAACAATCTTGGCATCAAATATTGAAATAGATATTCCGGCAATACCTGCTCCCCAGAATCCGATAGTTTTAATGCTATCTATAAGATCTGTAACTAATTCTCTCTCTAAAGTTTCTGTAGCCCTTAAAATAATATCTCTTATAGTTACTCCAGAAACAACTGCATTTAAGAATCTCATAGAAGGTGGCAGGACCTGATTGAAAAGTATTCTTCCAATAGATGTCTCAGTTTTTTCTCCATTGATTTTAATTTCAATTCTGTTATTAACAGCTACTTTTCCAATTCTATACGCTCTTATAGCATCTTCTTCGGAGACAAAAAATTTCTTCTGCTCACCCTCAACTGCTGGTGCCAGAGATGTTATGTAGTAACAACCCAAAGCCATTTCCCTGTTTGGAACAGTGATTGGCTGAGCATTAGCTGGACCAAAGATATTTTCTCTGGCCATCATCAAATTCTTTGCTTCTTCCTGAGCTTTTGTAGAAAGTGGTACATGAACAGCCATTTGATCTCCATCAAAATCAGCATTAAATCCTGCACAAATACATGGGTGAATTTGTATAGCATTGCCATCAACTAGTTTAGGGAAGAAGGCCTGAATACCTAATCTGTGCAAAGTTGGGGCACGGTTTATCATAATTGGATGACCTTCAATTATCTGCTCCAAGATATCCCATACTTCTGCAGGTCTTTCTTCCAAAACATTTTTAGCTCCTTTAACATTGGATGCCAAACCTCTTGTAATCATTTCTCTTAAAACAAATGGTTTAAACATCTCGAGTGCCATTTCTTTTGGAAGACCTACCTGATCTAATTTTAATTTAGGACCAACAACAATAACTGATCTTCCGGAATAATCAACCCTTTTACCCAAAAGGTTTTGTCTAAACCTTCCCTGTTTTCCTCTGAGCATATCAGAAAGTGATCTTAAAACATGAGTTGTAGCAGGACCACCTCTTCTGGAGGTTCTACTTGAAGCATCTATAAGTGAGTCAACAGCTTCCTGCAGCATTCTTTTTTCATTTCTTAAAATAATTTCAGGAGCACCTAAATTAATAAGCCTGTTTAATCTATTATTTCTATTTATTACTCTTCTGTATAAATCATTTAAATCAGATGTGGCAAACCTTCCTCCTGGAAGTTGAACCATAGGTCTAAGGTCAGGCGGCAGAACCGGCAAGACTCGAAGCACTAACCATTCAGGAGCGATTGAGGCTCCTCTCATTCCCTCGATAACTCTAAGTCTTTTTGTAGCTTTAATGTGTTTTTGACCTGTAGATTTTCTGACTTCTTCACGCAAGTTAGCTGAAAGCTTATCTAAATTTAAGCCTTGTAGAACCTCCAATATACTTTCTGCTCCCATTCCCAAAGATACAAAATCAGAAACACCATATTCAGAAAGTTTATAATATTCTTCCTCTGATAATAGTTTTAAGGGAGCAACTGATTTTACTAAGTCTGAAACTGCTTTATAAATATTTTCAAGCTGGGTTACTTCAACAACATGATTATCGCGAAGCTTTTGAATTTCATGTCTGTTCTTAAGTTCAGCTTCCTGCGCTTCTAATTCAAATTTTTCCTTATCAAACTTTTTCTTTAACTCCCCCAAATCTTTTTTAAGAAGACTTTCTATGTCTTTAATATTTTTCTCCAAAGCGCTTTTATATTCGGAAATTTTACTTTGCAAATCTTTTTCAAGCTTTTCTAAAGCTTGAGTTTTTGCAGCTGAGTCAGTATTTATCACCAAATATGAAGCAAAATAAACAACTGCTTCTAAGTTTTTAGGTGAAATATCCAAAATTAAAGATAATTTTGAAGGTGCACCTTTAACAAACCATGAATGAGCTACTGGAGATGCCAAATTGATATGACCCATTCTTTCTCGCCTGACCTTAGATTGAGTAACCTCAACTCCACACTTATCACAAATTACCCCTCTAAATCTGATTCTCTTGTATTTTCCGCAGTAACATTCATAGTCTTTAGTTGGACCAAAGATATTTTCAGAAAAAAGTCCATCTTTTTCAGCTTTAAGAGTTCTATAATTTATAGTTTCTGGTTTTGTAACCTCGCCAAAAGACCAGGATCTGATTTGATCCGGGCTAGCTACAGTAAGTCTTAAGGATTCAAAATCTAAAAGATCATTCATCGCCTTTTGCCTCCTTCGCTATTTCAGTAGCTACATCAACCACTTCAAATGAGCTGGTTTCTGATTCCAATTCTCCCTCAGTTACAGTAGGCTTCATATCCAAAGCTTCTTCAAGTTGAGCTACCTCAGCTATTACTTCTGGTGTTTCTTCTGCCTCTGGAGCTTGAATAATTTTAGCACCCAAAGTATCGACTGCTAAACCTAGCGCTTGAAGCTCTTTAACCAAAACCTTAAATGATTCTGGAATTAAGGCTTGTGGAATTTCTATTCCCTTAACAATTGCCTCGAAAGCTTTGGCACGTCCGACAACATCATCAGATTTTATTGTCAACATTTCCTGTAGAATATGCGCAGCTCCGTATGCTTCCAAAGCCCAAACTTCCATTTCTCCAAGTCTTTGTCCACCCATCTGAGCTTTACCACCAAGCGGCTGTTGAGTAACTAGAGAATAAGGTCCAGTTGATCTTGCATGAATCTTCTCCTCAACCATATGAATAAGTTTTAGTATGTAGTTTTTACCGACAACTATTGTCCTATCAAAAGCTTGCCCAGTTCGTCCGTCAATAAGTCTAACTTTTCCATCAGCCGGAAGACCACTTTTTTGAAGTTCTGATATTAACAACTCTTCTGGAATTTTTTCAAAAACGGGCACTGCAACTTTATATCCTAACTTTAAGCCCGCAAAACCCCAGTGAGTTTCCAATAATTGACCTAAGTTCATTCTGGATAAAACAGACAGTGGGGATATAATAATATCAATCACTGTACCATCTTCCATATGCGGCATATCTGCAGCTGAAACAATCCTTGAGATAACTCCTTTGTTACCATGTCTACCTGCAAGTTTATCTCCTTCAGTTACTTTACGGAGTTGAGCAACTTTAACTTTAATTCTCATTAAAGTTCCTGTATCCAATTCATCTCCCTCATCTCTTGATAGAATCTGAACTCCTATAACTGTTCCTCTTTCTCCGTGTGGAATTCTTAGAGATGTATCTCTAACCTCTTTTGCTTTTTCTCCAAAAATTGCCCGCAGCAATCTTTCTTCAGCAGTTAATTCTGTTTCACCTTTAGGCTGAACTTTACCAACTAAAATATCATTAGGACCAACTTCTGCTCCAATCCTGACAATTCCAGTTTCATCCAGATTACCCAACGCATCTTCAGATACATTTGGGATATCCCGGGTAAGCTCTTCTGGTCCAAGTTTAGTTTCAACAACATCAACTTCGTATTCTTCAATATGAATTGATGTCAAAAGATCTTCTCTAACCAATCTGTCAGAAATAACAATCGCGTCTTCATATCCAAGTCCGTCAAAACTCATATAAGCAATTGTTAAGTTTTGCCCCAAAGCAAGTTCTCCACCCTGAGTAGCTGCTCCATCTATTAACAGATCGCCTTTTTTAACTTTATCTCCAACAGTACAGATAGGTCTTTGAGAATAACAAGTTCCTTGTGGAGAGTGAACAAACTTTTTAATCTCATACCTAAATTCATTTTTGGAGGTTTTGAGAGTAAGTTCATTACCATCAGCTTTTATAACTACTCCGTCCTCAGGAGCTCTCACTGTTCTTCCCATATTATCGGCAACTACTCTTTCCATCCCAGTTCCTACAATAGGAGCACTAGGACGAAGAAGTGGTACTGCCTGACACTGCATCTGAGTACCCATCAAAGCTCGGTTTGCATCATCGTTTGCTAAAAATGGAATTAAAGAGGCGGAAGTTCCAAAAATCTGTTGAGGTGAAATATCTATGAGTGATATTTCAGATGTTTTACCTTCGTAAAATGACCCTTGATACCTTGTTGGAACTCTATCATCTAAAATAAAACCTTTGTTATCTTGAGCAACTGTAGCTTCAGTGATATGGAAATCTTCTTCATCATCAGCTGAAAGATAAATCATTTCTTCAGAAATTTTTGTTTTACCCTTTTGCTGCAAGATTTTTCTATATGGAGTTTCCAAAAATCCATATTCATTAATTTTTGCATATAAAGCAAGATAGGTAACCAAACCAATGTTTTGTCCTTCAGGAGATCTGATAGGATCAATCCTTCCATATTGAGAGTGGTTAATATCACGAACTGAAAAAGATGCTCTATCACGGGTTATCCCGCCTGCTCCCATAACAGAAAGACGTCTTAAGTGATCAAGCTCAGATAAGGGGTTTACTTGATCCAAAATTGAAGATAGCTGAGATGATCTGAAAAATTCATTGATAGCCGCAATAACAGGTTTGGCATTAATCAACCCCCCGGGGGTTGGCTCTTGATCGGCAGCAGTCAAACTCATTCTTTCTTTGATAATTCTCTCAAGTCTTAATACACCAATTCTGAAAGCATTTTGCTGAACTAACTCACCTGCACATCTAACTCTTCTGTTAGCCAAATGATCAATATCATCAAGCTTTCCTTCACCATTACTTAACTTAATAAGATATTTTAATGCTTCTATGATGTCTGTATTTGTTAAAATCCAGCTTTCTTCTGTATTTGGTAGGTTTAAACCTAATCTTTTGTTAATCTTAAAGCGGCCTACTTTAGTTAAATTATAACGTCTGGCATTAAAAAACATTCCATCCAATAAAGCTTTAGCATTATCTAAAACAACAGGATCACCTGGTCTCATTTTTCTAAAGATTTCAAGCAAAGCTTCATCAGTATTGGCAGTTGGATCTTTTGAAAGAGTATTTTCTATCAAACTCTTTCCTTCGGAATTACTTTCAACGTCTTTAAACTGACTAATAATATCTTCTGTTTCTGAAATCCCTATTGCCCGAAGAAACGTTGTAGCTGCAAATTTTCTTCTTCTGTCAATTTTTGCAGTTAAAACTCCTGTTCTTGAGATTGAAAATTCAAGCCATGATCCTCTATATGGTCTAATTTCTGCAGAATAAAGTCTTCTACCTGTGATTGGATCATCAACTGCTTGAAAGAAAACTCCGGGAGATCTAACCAATTGATTAATAATAACTCTTTCAACTCCATTAATAATGAAGGTGCCTTTATCAGTCATTTGCGGGATATCTCCCAAAAATACTTCCTGCTTACTTCTTTTACCTGTTTGTTTATTAATTAATGTAGCTTCAATTTTAAGTGGAGCATCAAAAGTTACACCTTTTTCTTTTGCCTGCTCAGAGATATATTTAGGTTTTCCAAAATAAAAGGACCCTAGTTCAAGGGTCCAATTTTTTCCTGTGAAGTCTTCAACAGGAGAAATCTCCATAAGGACTTCTCTAATGCCTTCTTTCAAAAACCAGTTATATGAATCAAGTTGAATTTGGATTAAATTGAGCTCAGGAACAATAGAGGGGGTTTTGGTCCAATATTTACGCTCGCTTTGTATAGTATTTGCTAACATTAGTAGATGGCCTTTTTGTCCAAGGGCGGTGTTGGACAACCAAAAGAAGCATACGTACCCGTACGCCTCTATTTTTTATATTCAGTTGAACCTAATTTAACATAGAAAATCAACTTCGTCAATAGGCAATTAACAAGGTAAAATAAAAAAATAGAGTTTTAGAAATTATTGCTGCTGATTGTAAACACAGGAAGGTGTTGTGTTAGCTTCCAAAGTTGCACAGATTGTGAAGCCTGTAGCTGGAGCTGTTGGGACACCTGTATAATCGTCTGCAGTTAATGGATCGCCATCTTCTGTTGGATCTTCTGGAATTACACCATTTGCAAACCAGGTAGCTTGCAAAGGTCCAGGATATGTACCGGACGCAGCATCAAATCTTTGCTCTAAAGCATCCTTGATGGCATTAATTTCGGATATTCTCTCTGTATCTCTGGCTTTCTTTTGTACTCCTCCAAAAAGAGAAATACCTAAGACTGACAAAATAGCAATAATTGAGATAACAACAAGAAGTTCAATGAGAGTAAAACCTGAAGGATTATTTAATGTTTTGGGCAGAAACTTTCTCATTTAATTTTTAACTCTTTAATCATTATTCACATAACCAAAATGATCTGTCAATATGTCAAATTAGCTTCAAAGTAGACCCTAGCTTCCTTTTCATCTTTCTTCATTTGAGCAACTAAATCTGTGGCAGAATCAAACTTTTTATTACCTCTTATTTTCTTTAAAAGTTCAACAGAAATCCAACTTTTATAGATATCTTTTTTAAAATCTAAAATAAAAGTTTCAGAATGAAATCTGGTTTCCCCAAAAGTTTTGGCAGCCCCTATAAAGGTTAGCGATTTATACACAATACCACCCACTTTAGTCTTTGAAATATAAATACCCTCAGGAATATCTTTAGAAAGATTCACATTAGCAGTAGGGAAGCCTAAATCCTTACCCCTTTTATTGTATGTCCTAACCTTCCCCCAGAATTTCATGGGTTGTTTGCTACGTTTGATAAATGTTCTTCCAATGTCCTACCATAGTGAGAGTTTCCTTGAGAATCATGATAATAATAAAGATAAGGGGTATTGGGGTTGGCATTGGCCACAGCAGTCAGAGATGCTAAAGATGGATTACAGATAGGCTTTGGGGGCAAACCTCTATAAAGGTAGGAATTGTACGGGGAGTCTATTTTTTTATCATCTTTTGTTAAATGCCTCTTCCACCAGCTCTTTTCTGAAGACTGATAGCCTAAGGCATACTGCAAAGTGGCATCAGCATTAAGACCCATGTTTATATTTAATCTTTTAAGCAAAATGCCTGCTATTTCCTCTCTGACCTTAGAAGATCTTCCCTCTCTCTCTACAATAGAGGCCAGTATCACTCCTTGAGCTTCTGTTAAACCCAAATTTTTTATTTTACTTTTTAAGTCATCAGAATACTTTTGATCAAAAGTATCTCTTAATCTTTTTGCTATTTGTTCTGCAGAATAATCTTTAGGAAAAAGATAGGTATCAGGAAACATATATCCTTCCTTAGCAAGCTTTATAAATTCTTTTTCATTTATCCCTAAGCTGGCGTTTAATTTAGAAGCCATTTCTTCAACTCTCCATCCTTCAATTAAAGTTACCCAGTTATCAAGCGGTTGATCAGTTAATACTTTTAAAATTTCCTCAGAAGAATATGAGGGGGAAAGCCTAAAAGTTCCTGCTAAAACTTTATCTGCTAATCCTTTTTGTTTAGCAAAAGTTGTAAATATAAAGGTAGATTTAATTAAATTTTCCTTTTTTAAATTTTCTGCAATAGAAGAAAAGCTTTCTCCTTTATCTACCACGAATACTTCTGTTTCTTTTTTATCAGAGACAGCAGTAAGCTGGCTATCCCAAAATCCCTTTCCTATTAAAAATATTGCAATTAAAATAATGACTAGCGGTAATATAAGTTTTCTCATAGGGTATCCAGGTAATTCTGAAGAATTATAGCAGCTGCTTTATCATCATTAAACTTTCTCTTTTTTCTGGACACTCCGCTTATGACAGCAATACTCTGTGCCTCCCGGCTTGATAAAGTTTCATCTGCTTCGACTACTTCCAGTCCATGTTTCTTTAAATTATTAATAAAACCATTTACCATCTTGCCTGTTTTTCCTTCCGGCATTCCCACAACGATCCTATCAAAACCCATTGATTCTTCTAAAACTTTTTTAATCAGTTCTTTTAAATTTTTGCCTTCAATAATTTTTAGGGGGGAAGCTAGTTCACCATCAGAAGTTGCTAAACCAACTCGCCTTAACCCAAAGTCTATACCTAGATATTTCACAATCAAATCATTTTACCTAAAACAATCAATCTTTTAAAGTTTAGGCCTGGCGGGTAGCAGGTCATAAGAGTGATATACCTCCCCTTATTATCTGGAGGATTTATAACTGAGGTGTCTTTTGGGTCTATTAATTTAGTTTCAACTACCTGATATTTAAACTTGGTTCCCCGGGCGGAAACTTCAATTTCGTCACCCTTTTTTAAGTTGGGAAGACTGGCAAAGACAGCATTTTTTAAGGAAAAAATCCGACTTAAGGCCGAATGACCTGAAATAAAAACATTACCCTTTTCTCCTGGCAAAGATGCACCTGGAAGGTGTATTAAACCAGAAGATAAGTCGTTGCTATCAACGTTTACTAATTCATTTGCTATTTTAAGTTTTGGAATAGTTAGACTAAATTTTTCATAATTCGGCAGATTTTCCCTTTGATTTGAAGAAATAAAAGCTGGAAAATTATCTTTGTTTTCAATAGAAACTCCTAAAATTTCTTTTTCCTCAGTTGGGCTTATTAAAGTTACATTATTATATTTTTGTCCAAACCAGAGTAGCTGAAATGAAACAATGGGCATAATTATCTGCATTAATAAAAATACACCAACCAGTAAAAAGGTAAGGGGAATGATCTTTGAAATCGTTATCATTTAAGTCCCACTTCAACTTTTATATTTCCACCAATTAAGGGGATTCTTTGAAGGAAGCTTGGCAAACTAGGTGTAATTTTAATCTCTGAACCTAAAACATTCTCCATGTTTTTTATAATTTCTTCTGCTTCTGAAATACTTTTACCCTGAATTTCTTTTTTAACTTTTTCTGTATCAATACTCGGCATAAGTTTTGCTTTAAAGCGGGCAATGAAAATTAATTTTCCATCCTTTTCAAGCTTTGATACATCTGCCTGAGTTTCTGTATCTTCCAAATTCAACTTAAAACCCTCTGGTACATCTGTTGTCACTAATCTTGAAACAATCAACCTTAAATCTTTATCATCATAGGCTGTCCCTTTATAGCTGGCAGTTAAGTTCAAGGAAAATTCAGAAGCCTGATCATTTACATTTTTACTATAGCTTCTTTTAGAAATAGTTTCAGCTAAGGCTTCCTCTAAAACTTTTTTATCCGGATTAGACTCTTGCAGTTTTTGCTGTGCTTGCAGTCTCAAAGATGAGGATAATTTTGCCAGTAATCTTTGCTGATCTTCAGATGAAACAACTGTCACCTCTTTGCTAGTTCCTCCTGAAAAATTCCCTTCTGCTTTAGCAGAAACCTGGGAAGTAGAAAAACTTCCCACCGACATTTCTGTACCAGAAGGTAAATTCCCATCTGCCCCAACAATAGAGGCTGTTACATTCCCATTTGATTTTCCATAAGTTATACCTGAATCTGAAGCTGATTGAGAAGCAATGGTAACAGAAGTATCTAAAATAAACTTATGACTGCCAGAAGAAAGGGTCGTTCCTTTGCTTAAAGTTTTACTATCGCTTGTTTTATTGTAGAGAATAACTATTCCTTTTGCTGGATCTCCAATTTGTTTTTTACCAGAAGCTGTTTCTTTGTCAGATCCGCTTACTTCAGTTTGAATAACTATACCTGGGATTATTTTTTTATCCTCATCAACTAATTTTTGATTTGGGTCAGCAATAGCTTGGGTATCTTTTTCTAAAATCTTTGGCTCTACAAATATTTTAATCTCTGCTTTTGGTAAAAATAGGGAAAGGGCAAATATTAACAGCAAGATTCCAATAACACTTATAAAAATTGTTGTTCTTTTTGAATTCTTAAATGAAAACAGTCCTAAAATAGGAGTAAGAAATTTCTTTGGGGAAAATTTAGATTCTGTTTCTTGAAAAGCTTGAGGCTTGGGAGTGTCAAGATCTCTTTCAAAATCATCCACTTCAGAGAGAGCTGTCTGCCTAACAGGCATTTCATCTTCTTCAGGTACTTCCAGATTTGAATCGTCCAATTCTGCTTCTTTTTGATCTGCTATATCTCCAACCATAAATCCAAAATTTTCATCTTCACTTTCCTCGTCATTACGAGGAGTCGAAGACGACGAAACAATCTCTTCTTCTACCTCTTCCTCCATGGCTGTAGAGAGTACTCCTGATTTTTTGACTGCCTGATTTATTGGAGCATCAGTATATGTAACATTTTCCACTATCTCTGATGCACCAGCTAAACAAATGCTTTTAATTTCTAATCCTTCGGTTAAAATATCTATCTTTGGAAGATGAAGGAAAGAAAGTTTACTCATCCAAGGAAAAGAAAGCAGTTGATCCTTAAGCTCAGAAACTCCCTCACCATAAATTAAAATTTTGGAGGGCAGGGTTTCAATGGCGCTAAATTGCAAAAGAGCTTTTTCTATATCTGCCGCAGAATTGTCTCCCCGAACGACTATTTTTACCCCATCTAATTTTCCAGCTCTAGCAACAGTTACTGTTAGGTGGCGTTCTTCAAACCCGACCAAAACTGCAGTTGGAGGAATACCCTCTTTCTTTTCTAACATATGAACCAAAGCATGGGCAGTTTCTACATAAGCCATAGGCTTAAGTTCAAGCTCCTTAACCAAATCCCTAAGTATTTTTAGATACTCCCCTTTTAAATTTTCATCTGAAAGCCAACTACTTGGGACTCCAAAAAGAATTTTTTCAACATCAAGTTCTCTTATCCCTAAAACCTGATCCAAGAGCTTATCTGTTATTTTTGGGACTTCATCCAAAGAGGAATAAGTCTGAGATTCTGATTCTAAGATCTTAAGTTGTCTGCCCTCTATTGTCCAAAGACCAGCTGTTAAGCTTTCTTCTGAAATATCTAAGGCAAAAAAGTACTCCAGGACCTCTTCCTTTTTAGAAAAAGGATTGAGGGCAGAGAGTTTATCAAAAAAACTCATGAGTAGATTTAGTTTAACACAATCTCCGCTCGGATTCGACGTATCCCTGCAGAAATTGCCTCTTCCTTTACTATACTTATTTTACCAATTACATTGGTGTGTTCAACATGCGGTCCACCACAAAACTCGGCAGAGTAATAGCCACTCCTATTCCTCTGATCCAAAGCATCAGGATCCAAAGTAAAATTGGGCCCTATTCCATATATAGAAACTTTGTCTGCATATTTTTCATTAAAAAGACCTATGGCATTCATTCCTTTAGCTTCTTCCAAAGAAATAATCATATGATCAACTTTTAAATCTTCTTTAATTCTTTGATTGACCAGGTCCTCAACTTTCTTAATTTCCCCATCAGTCGCTTTTCTTTGAAAAGAAAAGTCAAATCTAAGTCTATCAGTTGTTATATTAGATCCTTTTTGAAAAACTTCTGGTCCTAATACATCCCTTAAGGCCTGGTGTAAAAGATGAGTAGCTGTGTGATATTTAGTTACTGTTTCAGAATGATCTGCCAACCCTCCCTTAAACATTCCGGCAGAAGCAGTTCTAGATAAATTTCTATGTTTTTCAAATTCTGCTTTAAAACTCTCTCTATCAATTTCTTGTCCTTTTTGTCTGAAAAGTTCTTCTGTTACCTCATATGGGAATCCAAAAGTTTGATACAAATCAAAAGCCTTTTTACCATCAATATTTTGAATTTTTTCTATTTCTTTTAAGGCTTTGTCTAACGAATCTCCAAATCTATTAAGCTCTTCTCTTATAACTTTGTCTACATTATCTCTTAGTGTATGTCTATCCAATAGGACTCCGTCGTAAGTGGTTAATACAGATTCTGCTATTCCACCAAATCCCGGCAAAGGTGTTAGCCCTCCACCTAGTTGGTGCATTTTCACTGCAGAACGTCGGATTAATCTTCTTAAAACATAACCTTGCAATTTGTTACTTGGTAAAACTCCATCTGCAATTAAAAAAACAGCAGCCTTCAAATGATCGGCTATTACTTGCATCAACGCTTTGTTTACCTCATCCTCGTAACTTTTATCAGAAGCTGATTCTATTTCTTTGATAATATTTTCGTATAAGTCTGTCTTAAATATATCTGGATTTTTATTTGCAGCAGCAGTAAGTCTTTCTAACCCCCCTCCAAAATCTACATTCTTTTGAGGGAGTTCCTTAAATCCATCTTTTGTTTTTTGATACTGCATAAATACAGAATTTCCAATTTCTAGGAGTCTGCCGTTATGGGAATATACTTTTAAATCTTCTTTAAATTCATCATCTGGAAAAAAATCATAAAATACTTCAGAATCTGGTCCTCCAATTTCTCCCTCTGGCATTTTTTCTGGGGGTCCGGACCTACTCCACCAATTTTCTTCTGCTCCATAAAAATAAATATGATCTTCATTAATTCCTAAACTTTTCCAAATTTCTTGACTTTCCTCATCTTTGGGAATATCAGAGTTTCCTTCAAAAACAGAAACATACAGTCTTTCCTTTTCTAAACCTAATTCTTCAGTTAAGAATTTTAAGAAATATTCTAACTGTTCTTTTTTCCAGTAATCCCCTAAAGACCAGTTACCTAACATCTCAAAAAAAGTGGTGTGACGATTATCTCCAACTTCCTCAATATCCTCTGCTCTAAAGCTTGGTTGAGAATTAACTAATCTTTTTCCTTCAGGATGTTGTTGACCCAAAAGATAGGGTACCAAAGGCTGCATACCAGAGGAGGTAAAAAGAGTACTGGGATCATTTTCAGGAACTAACTTACTAGCAGGAATTTGTTTGTGATTTTTATCTGTAAAAAACTTTATATATTTATCTCTTATATCCTTAGATGTCATGAAGCTATTATATATCGGACCTTTTTATAAGCCAAGCTTTAAGCTTCGCTCATAAGCAAAGCTTAAAAATTTGTTTGAAAGCTACGCTTACAAACTTCGTTTATAGAATCTTTTCTTTGGAGGGGATTTTTTGACTGCGCCCGAGATAGCTTTTGTTGCCGCATCTGTGGCAGCTTTAGCACTATTCCCTAAACTAGTCACTAAGTTTGATGCTGCTGTTATTGGTCTTTCAATATCTTCTGCAATTTTTTCCCCTGAATTTAGCACTCTGTTTAATTTATCTAAGGCTTTTTTTAAATCTCTTAAAATTAAAAAAACCTGCACCCCTGTTATTGCCAAAAATATTGACAAAAGTAGTATTAAAAATATTAGAGCTACTTGTAATAAATCCATGTTTACTATTCTAACATTAACGTTTTACAAAAACAGTTCTTTCAACCTTTGTTTGTTTACCTGATTGAGACGTTGCCACAACAGTAATACTGGAAGAATTATCTGAAAGTTTAATTTCTTGAGCAAACTTTCCATTTTGATCAACCTGAATCTGCTGATCATTAATTGATACTTTTGCTTCAGGATCTGTTCTTCCTGAAACAGTTATATTAGATGAAGAAATACTGAGTTGATCTTCTGGTTCTATAACTTCCAAAAATGGAGAACCTACTAAAAATTTATATTCAAACCAGAGGTATCCAAAAAATATTATTATTAAACCTAAAACAACAGATCCTAAAACCTTTGGGGGGGTAAGTTTAAACCATTTTTTTTCTATTGGATTTTTAAAGGATTCTAAAATCCTTGGAGGATTTTTTCCTTCTGAAAACTCTCTTCTAAAAACAGCTAGTAATTTTTCACTATCTAGTTCCAAAAACTTTCCATAATTTTTGATAAAACCCTGAACAAAAGTTTGGGGAGGAAGTTTTTCATATTCTCCCATCTCCAAAGCTTCAAGCAGTTCTTTTCTAATTTTGGTAGATTTCTCTATCTCATCAAGAGTATAAAACTTTTTTTCTCTTTCTTCTTTCAGAAGCTGGCCTACAGTCCTCATAAGAAGACATTATACTATTGGTTGGCTTGTCGTGCCGCCTCATCTGCAATTCTTTGAGCTTCTTCCGCTTCTCTCTTTGCCTGTTCCGCAGCCTGAGCAGCTGCCTGCTGTGCAGCATCTAATTGCCTCTGTGCTTCTTCTTTCTTTCTCTGAGCATCAGCCAATTGAGCCTGAGCCGCATTTATATCAGCCATAAAAATCCACCTCCTGTTTATAATTTTATTCTTTAGAGAGTAAATCTCCATTAGGTTGGAGTAAGAGGTTAGTAAGAGTTAAAAACCCATCCTGTTCAACAATTGGTACAATAACATCTGCTATTTCTTTTAGTTCCTCTGGGGCATTCTCCATAGCCACTTTAAACCCACAAACAGAAAGCAGAGGAATATCATTATATCCATCTCCCAAACCAATCATTTCTTCAGGATCTATGTTTAATATCTTTGCAAGTTCTAGGACAGCAAGTTCTTTTGATGCTTTTTTACTAGTTATATCTAGGGCATGCCTAATCCTTAAACCAGCCACAATAACATTTAAATTAGGAAAAAGTTCCCTTAAAGAATGCTCCAAAGATATATCCGGGACAAATACTTTTGAAACTTTGCTTAAATCTGCTTTTTTAATTTCTTTAAATAAGATTCCGGCTCCATATCTTATTTT
>MFCV01000030.1:11171-19172 GCA_001777015.1 Candidatus Daviesbacteria bacterium RIFCSPHIGHO2_02_FULL_36_13 | reverse complement strand
ATCTCTAGTGCAAATGGGTGACTGTCATTTATTAGAAATTCAACTATTGATCTTGCTTCCTTTTCTGGTAAATATTCTTCCCAAATAATTTTGTTGGTTTTTGGATCTATAATTTGAGCGCCTGCACTGGCTATTTGAAGATCAGTGAGGTTGAGCTGCTGACAAACACTTTCTATTATTCCGTGATAAGTTCTACCTGTGGCAATACAAACTTTAATATCAGACTCTAAAAGTCTTCTGACTGCTTCTTTAACCTGAGGAGAGGGTGTAAAACCTAACCCTACTAAAGTTCCGTCAAAATCTGTTATTAATGCTTTATACTTCAACTTTATAGCTTCCTTCTCTAAGTATTTTCACTGATCCATCATCACTAAGTTCTATCAAGGTAGAAGGAGTTGAAATTATTCTACCGCGATCAATATAAAAGTCTACAAAATTACCAAAGTATTCTTTTGCTTCATCTATTGTCTCTGAAGGTTTTTGTCCTTCAATATTGGCACTTGGGGAAACTAAGGGACCTGTTTCTTTCAAAAGTTCTAAAAGCTCTTCATCTTTTGGCATTCTAAAAGCCAAAGATTTTTTTCCTCTGTGAAGATAGGCAAATTTTTCATCTAAAACAGGTAACACCACACTTAGTGGATTAGGCCAGTGATTTTGAAGAAACTCTTTTTGTTTATCTGTCAGCTGAACACCAAATTTTTTCAAATCTTCCGTGGACCCAATCAAAACTATAAAAGGTTTATCATCTGCTCTTTTTCTTAGCTTATATATTTTTTCCACCAGCTTTTCATCAAAAGCTGAGGTCACGATTCCATATATAGTATCGGTAGGTATTACTCCAATTTTTCCATCCATAAAGATACTCTATTCTAACTGTTTGATTGTTTTCTGGCCAGGGGGAAATGAATTGCAAATAATATTAGACCAACTAATGTAAACGTTATGCTATTTTTCAAATCATCAATTTTGTGTTGTTTTCTATCCTCTTCCTGCTGATTAAGACAAAGTTGTCTCTGTCTTTTTATATCTAAAATATCTTGAGCTGATCTTGTGGCACCATTAACATCATCTAAAGTGATTGGTTTTGCATAAGGATAAACACTATTCTCACAATCAGCTTGAGGATATCTTAAGGGATATTTATCATATTGGGTAGAATTTATTAAAAAATTTACTGCATTAAAAATTCCAATAACAATTAATGCCAAAGATGCTGCTGAAATAATATAGAAGTAAATGGTAGCAATTGTTTTCCCTGGCATATTCTAACTTTCTGATGTTCCTTCTGCACTTTGGGAGGCAAAGTAGTCATCTGGATTTTTAACCAAAACATCTCTTGGTTTACTTCCCTCACCTACTCCAATTACTCCTGCAGTTTCCAGCTCATCTATAATTCTGGCTGCTCTGGCATAACCTACTTTTAATCTTCTTTGAAGTAAGGATGCTGAAGCCCTATCATACTGACAAACAGTCCTAACTGCTTCTTCAAAAAGCTCATCTCTATCCCCGCTGTCTCCACCCCTACCTCCAACTCTACCTAAAGGCATAGCTGTAACCTCTTCTGTAAATTGTGGGGCAATACCCTGTTCCTTTAGATATTTTATTAAATTATTAATCTCTGAATCCTGTACAAAAACTCCCTGAATACGCATAGGTTTACTTGCATCTGGAGGAAGAAACAACATATCTCCACGCCCCAGCAATTTTTCTGCTCCAGGACCGTCTAAAATAACCCTTGAGTCAATCATGGAACTTACATTAAAAGCAATTCTACATGGAATATTGGCTTTGATTAAACCTGTAATAACATCAACAGATGGACGCTGAGTAGCAACAACTAAATGAATCCCAGTAGCCCTGGCCAGTTGAGCAATTCTGGTTATGGCATCCTCAATTTCCACAGGTGCAAACATCATTAAATCAGCCAATTCATCAATAACAATAACTATATAAGGCAAAGCCTGAAAACCTGACATTTCATTGTACCCAGCAATATTTCTGACCCCAACAGATTGAAAAAGTTTATACCTTCTATCCATTTCTGCCATTGCCCATTTTAAGGATGAGAGAATTTTTTCCGGTTCTGTAATAACCGGAGCTAAAAGATGCGGAATGTTATTGTAATTTGTCAGTTCAACTCTTTTTGGATCAATCAAAATTAATTTCAACTCATCAGGAGAATTTCTAAAAAGAAGGGAAGTTATAATGGCATTAAGCATGATAGATTTTCCGGACCCGGTTGTTCCTGCAATCAAACAGTGAGGCATTCTATCAATATCAACAACCATTGCTTTTGAAGATGTATCCCGCCCTAAAGCTACAGCCAGTTTTGATTTATGTTTACTCATATCATCAGATGCCAACACATGCTTTAACCCAACAATTTCCAAAGATCTGTTTGGCACCTCAATTCCCACCAAAGATTTTCCTGGAATTGGAGCCTCAATCCTAACAGTTCCTGTAGGAGTGGCTAAAGCTAAAGCTAAATCATGCTGCAAGTTGGCGATTTTTGAAATTTTTGTACCAGCTGATATTTCCAAAGCATATTGAGTAACAGCCGGACCTCCGTTAACCTCAGCTACCCTTGCCTGAATACCAAAAGAATCTAAAGTTTTTTCTATTATATTAGCACTCTTTTTAACATCACCGCGCTCTGCAGGTGATCCAACTTTATCTGAAAGCAGTGAAAGCGGAGGATATTTCCAAACCTTACTTTGCCCAGCCACATTTTGTACTAAAGTATCTGCGATAACAGGTTCCTTAACAGGAACTATGGCTGTTTTAACTTTAGCTCTATCATCAACTCCTGAAACTTTAATTGGAATATTTTTTGCTTCAAAGGTTCTTGGTCTATTAAAGATTGGCTTTAAAAGACGGTCTCCTATGAATTTAAAAATGCTTGCAAAAATTGCAAATATTTGTCCCAAAGAGGTATTAAATAAAACCACCAGCCCCACCAAAAATACAAGCAAAAGTAAAGCAGCTGCCCCAGGAGCCGTTATAAAAGAGGAAAGCTCACCCCAAAGATTAACCCCCAAAGAGCCGGCACTTTCTGATCTGACAGAAGCTGTTAGACCAACAACTGATAGGATCAAAAGAATGAAACCTAAAAGTACATTCATTTGGGCAAACTTCCATTTAACTCTTGTTAGTACAAACCCTGATAAAACAAATATAATTGGGGCGGCAATTTCAGTCCAACCCAAATTTTGTGATAGAAATTCTCTCCAAAATGATAAAACTTCAGAATCAGTTGAAAGAGCAACTATAGATAGAATACCTAAACCAAAAGCAATAAGAGAAGCAATAGCAGTAATGGTTTTTTGTTTTAATTTTAACTTCGGTAATTTATAAATCGATCCTCTTCTTGCCATATCTTATTTGTATTATATCATATTAAACTATGGGATATTAGATTAATTTTCTACTATCACTGGTAATACAAGCGGTCTCCTTTCGGTTTGAGAATATAAAAATTTTCCTAATTCATCTTCAATTACTTTTCTCAAAAATCTCCAGTCAGGAGATTTATTAGCATGTTTTTCTACTGATTTTTTCACCAAGTCTCTTGCTTCGTCCATTATTTCTTTAGCCATTTCTTCAAAAACAAATCCACGAGATATAATATCCACATCTGAAGTTAATTTTCCACTATGTTGATCCACTGTCACTACAACCACCACAAGCCCTTCTTCGCTTAATCTTGTTCGATCTCTTAAAATTACATGTCCCACATCGCCAACACCCAGTCCATCAACATAGACATTTTGAACTTCAACTCTGCCGGTAAGCTTAATTGAATCAGCCCTTACCTCTAAAATATCTCCATCTTCCGGCAATAATACATTTTGCTGAGCGTATCCCAAATCCTGTGCCATTTTGGAAAAGGCTCTCATGTGTTTAAATGTCCCTCCAATTGGGAATAAAAATTTAGCTTTGGCCAAATTAACCATCAGTCTTAATTCTTCCAAAGCGGCATGACCGCTGACATGCAAGTCAGATGTAATAGCTGAATAATAAACATTCACACCAATCCTAGATAATTTGTCTATCAATGCACTTTGAGCAGATTCTGTTGAAGGAATTGGATCTGCAGAAAAAACAACGCTATCTCCTTCTTTAAGTTTGACAAATCTATGGTCTTCGTTGGCAGCCCGAGAAAGAGATGATTCAGCCTGACCTTGAGCTCCTGCAATTAAAATAAGCATCTTCTCTCCTGCAAATGAATTTATAGCATCAGGCGCCACCACGATTCCTGGGGGAATATCTAAATATCCTAAATCCCTGGCTACCTGAAAATTATTTTCAAAAGACCGTCCTACAATTGCTACTTTTCTACCTGCCTTTTCTGCCACATTTATAGCCTGCTGCATTCTGGATACATTTGAGGAGGTCATGGTTATCAAAAGCTTTCCCGGAGTCTCAAGTCCTGCTTTTTCAAAGGAGGATTCTATGGATTTTTCAGATTTATTAAAGCCTGGTTTTTCTACTCTTAGACAATCAAGCATCATCAGTAAAACCCCTTCTTCACCCAGCGATGCAACTGCTCCTACATCTGTAACTTGTCCTGACACAGGAGTCCAGTCAATTTTAAAATCTGCCTGATGAATAATTGTTCCCACAGGAGTTCTAATAACAATTCCTGTTGAATCAGGAATTGAGTGAGAGACCTGATAAAAAGAAATTTTAAATACTCCTAATTCCAGAGTATCAGTAATTTTAAGCTCATTAATCTTCTCTTTAGGCAAATTATGTTCTGTAAATTTTGCCCTTATAAATCCTGCTGTTAGTTTTTGAGTATATATTGGAACCTGAAGTTCCGGCCAAAGATATGGCAGGCCCCCTATGTGATCTTCATGGCCGTGTGTTATTAAAATTCCCCTGATTTTTTCCTTTTTATCTCTTAAATATGAAATATCTGGAATAACCAAATCAACCCCAGGCATACCCTCATCAGGAAATCCAACACCACAATCAACAAGGATGATATCGTTGCCATATTCATATACATACATATTTTTGGTAACATCACCCACCCCGCCTAAGGGGATAAGCTTTAAAGATTGACCTCCAGCAACTTGCGGCAAGATTGGTTTTGGTAAATTAGTTTTCGGTTTGAATGATTTCATAAATTCATATTTTCAAGCTCTGCTTATTGGGTAAGATACTCTCCTAAGTTTTCTGCTGTTATTTTAAATGGTCCTGGATTACCTTCTACTATTTTTCTGGCAATTTTTCTTGATACTCCTTGCAGAGTTCTTTGCAAAGATCTTATACCTGCATCAAACCCTAAGGGTCTTATAAGATTAGGCCAAATAGCCTCATCTATTTGAATTAAATTCCTATCAATTCCTGCTTCATCCAAAGATTTTGGAAGAAGATAGTTTTTGCCTATTACTAATTTTTCTTCATCAGAATAACTAGGCATTTGTATTGGTTCCAATCTATCCATGACTGCTGTTGCTATATTTCCTGTGTTGTTTGCTGTGGCTATAAATAAAACCTGAGAAAGGTCATATGGAAAATCAACATAATGATCAGTAAATGCCTGATTTTGAGCAGGATCCAAAAGCTCAACTAAAACTCCCATAATATCTACTCTATACTCCGATGCTACTCTGTCAATTTCATCTAAAAGTATTACAGGATTTGAAACTTTAGCCTGTTTTATTGCTTTAATAATCATTCCTGCTTCTGCCTCCCCTTTCATTCTGGATTGACCCCTTAAAGTTGCAGGATCTCCTAATCCTCCAAAGGGTATTCTAAGCATTGGTCTTCCCAAACATTCAGCTATAGACAGAGCCAAAGAGGTTTTACCTGTACCCACAAGTCCAATAAAAATTAAGATTGGTGCATGAAAAGGAGTGTTGCCTCCCTTTTTTTTGTGCAATGTTAAGACAGATAAATATTCCAAAATTCTATTTTTAACAACCTGCAAACCGTAATGATTTTTATCCAAAATTTCTTTAGCCCTTTGTATATCTAAAATATCTTCTGAATGTTTCGAAAAAGGCAGTCCGGATACAAAATCTATATATGAAGTTAAACTTGCAAGTTCAGCCACTGTTCCTGGAAATCTTAAAAGATTTAAAATTTTTTCAGAAATTTCAGGAGGTAAATTAGCTCTTGAAACCTTTCCCTTAAGCTCTTCAATTGTTGCTTGGGCAGAAACATCCATTATGTAATTATTTTAACACTTACTGAAAGCAGTTAGCGATTGAATCCGCCGCGGTTTCCACCCCGGTCACGACTTCCACCACTACGATCTCTATTAAATCCACTTGGTGATCTTCCACCAGAGGATCTACCTCCACCAGCACCAAAAGGTCTTCGAGGTCTGTCTCCAAAAGAAGGGCGAGGTCTAAATCCAGCTCCTCCACCTGAAGGTCTGTTCTCAGATTCAGGTTTAATGTCTGCTCCAAAAAGCATTGATAAACCAATTTTTCCCTCAGGTGTAACATCTGTCACTCTAACCTTAACTTCTTGTCCCTCTGATACAACATCTTCCGGCTTCTCAACATGCCCTGGGGCCATCTGAGAAATGTGGACTAACCCATCTTTTCCAGGAGAAAGCTCCACAAATGCTCCAAATGGAGCTAACCTGACAACTTTACCTGTTAATTCTTCTCCAACTGTGAATGTTTTAAACATTCCCTGAATGGCCTCAATGGCGCGGTCGACCCCATCTGAGTCAGTTCCTGAAACCATTACTGTTCCGTCATCTTCAATATCAATTCCAGCTCCAGTTTTAGCAATTATGCCGTTAATATTTTTACCACCTGGTCCAATAAGCATTCCAATTTCTTCAGGTTTTATATGAAGTATTTCTACTCTTGGAGCATGAGGAGATAAGGGTCCAACAGCAGGAATTGCTTTTTCCATTTGACTCAAAATCTCTACTCTGGCAATCTTGCCCTGTCTTAGCGCTTCCTCGATAACCTCAAAAGTTAATCCTTCCAGTTTGGTATCCATTTGAATTGCTGTAACTCCAACCTTTGTTCCTGCTACTTTAAAATCCATCTCCCCGTAAAAATCTTCTACAGCTCTCATGTCCGTCACAACCTGAGTTTTTTTGTCGTTTGAAAATAATCCCATGGCAATTCCTGCAACAGGATTGACTAAAGGAACACCTGCATTAAGCAGCGCCAAAGTTGTTGAACAAACTGCTGCCTGAGAGGTAGATGCATTAGCTGCTAAGACTTCTGAGACAACTCTTATGGCATAAGGAAAATTTTCAACAGTTGGGATAATAGCATTTAAAGCCTTTTCAACTAGGGCTCCGTGTCCAATATCACGTCTATTTGGAGCACCTAATCTTTTAGCCTCACCAACAGAAAAAGGATTAATGCTCATATTATAATGATGCATAAATCTTCTTTTTCTTTCTCCTTCCATTCCATCCAAAGTTTGCTCTAGAGACGGCGCACCTAAAGTTGTAACAGATAAAACTTGTGTGTCTCCTCTTTGGAATACTGCTGATCCGTGTGTTCTAGGTAAGAGGCCTACTTCCATAGAAAGAGGTCTAATTTCTTCCATACCTCTACCATCAACTCTTTTTTGCTTTTCTAAAACAGTTTCATGCAGAATTTCTTTGGCAACTTTATCAAAAATTCCTGAAATAATTTGTGGGGTTAGATTTTCTTTGTATTGAGTAGTTAAATCACGCTTAATCATATCCCCAGTTGCTTCATGCCAAGGATGTTCATTGTCAAAAAGTGCTGCCTCAATTTTTTCTTTGACGATTTTAGAAACTTCAGCAAGTAAAGCTTCCTCAATTTTCTCTTCTAATTCTGAAACAACTTTTTTCTCTTTACCAGCCTCTTTAGTGAATTCTTCAATAAGGGTAATAATTTGTTGTGCTGATTTATGAGCTTCTTTAATTCCTTCAAAGATTAGCTCTTCAGGAACTTCCTTAGCTCCTGTTTCTATCATGACAACTTTTTCTTTACCCGATGCTACCAAAAGATCCATATCAAGGTGTTCCATCTCCTCAACAGTTGG
>MFCV01000030.1:0-11095 GCA_001777015.1 Candidatus Daviesbacteria bacterium RIFCSPHIGHO2_02_FULL_36_13 | reverse complement strand
GATAAAGCTGCTGAGGCTCCAATTAAAGCCAGAGCATCTGTGTCATTAACTTGATCAATAGAAAGTACAGTTAAAATAACCTGTACTTCATTCATCTTAAATTCTTTTGGAAAAAGTGGTCTTATAGATCTATCAACTAACCGACCGGTCAAAACAGCCTCATCAGTAGGCCTGGTTTCTCTTTTTATAAACTTTGAGGAAGAAATTCTACCTCCTGCATAGTGTTTTTCAACATATTCAACTGAAAGCGGGAAGTATCCAATATCGACTACAAGAGGTTGGGTGGCAACAGTTGCCAAAATAACTGTCTCTCCTAAAGACACTAAAACTGAAGCATCTGCCTGAAGGGCTAATTTCCCAGTTTCAAGTTTTAGCTTTCTACCATTCAAATCTATTTCTTTTGTTATTATTTTATTCATATTCTTTTGTCATTCCGTGCTTGACACGGAATCTATATAATAATTTATATGGATCCTGAATCAAGTTCAGGATGACATTTTGAGGATTTGGAAACTGTGGAAGAAATAATAATACACCCTGCTTCGCAGTAATGATAATTACCTCTTTGCAATCCCCAAATACCTTCTACTTTCGTATTATAGCACGAATAACAATCTTTAGATAGTTACTACACGCGAAGCGTGGAACTATCGCAAATTTGTTACTTGGAAAGCCCTAGCTTTTCAATAACAACTTTATATCTTTCTTCATCTTTCTTAACTAAATACTGTAATAGTCTCCTGCGCTTATTAACCATGGATAAAAGTCCGCGTCTTGAATGAACATCGTGTGCGTGTTCTTTTAAATGAGAAGTCAGATTTTTAATCTGTTCTGTTAAAAGAGCCACCTGCACTTCAGGAGAACCGGTATCACCGGATTTGGTGGCAAAGTCTTTTATTATTTTCTGTTTTATTTTTGGATCTAGCGGCATCTTGTCCTTTCGTTAGGTATAACTTCGGTGCCAAAGTTAACCTTTCAATTTGTGGGTATTTTAGCAGAGATTCTTACAAGATGCAACAGTTAAATGTCCTCGTCATTGCGAGCGGAGCGAAGCAATCTCATTCAATTAAGTGTACGATCGCACACTATATTGTTACAAATTTGATAAATTACTTTAAGCTGCTTGAGGTTCAGTAGACTGTTGAGTAGGTCTATACCCACCAAATTCAACAGGTAATATGATATGAAAATAAGGTGCACCAGCAATACCTATGGCATTAATTTTATGGTTTAGATCTTTATCCTTGGAATCAATTTGCATGTAACCAACAATTCCCATTTGTTGAGCTGTTAATTCCTGTGTCTCGCATAATACTGTTCTCACTTCAGTAACAGGATGTATTAACCCAAACCTAATGAGATCAGGTGTTAACCTGGCTCCTGCTTCTACTGCATCTCTATATGTTTGAATAACAACTTGTGGATCTCTCCAGGTTGCTGGTATTCTGTCCGTTAATACACCAACTGTATTACCAAATATTTCTATATTGGCAGCATCATTCAATCTATGGTTTTCTTCTCTAGCAAATTTTCTTCCAATTTTTGGAATATGTCTTGTTAATCTGCTAGCCCTTAATACAGTTTTGTAGGATGTTTTTGACCAGGTTCCCAATACTTCTCCAATGATTTCGCTGAAGTACTCAGTATCAAAAACTAATGTTCCATCCTTAAATAGAGGAGCTTCAAATGTTTGATCCTTAAAAGCATTTAAATCTTTTGCGCTATATCTTTTACCTATTCCTATTCTTCTAAAACCTAACTCACGATTCCTTGCGCTCTGATATGTTTCTTGTTTAGCTGGCATAATACGTATAGATTATAGGGTATAATCTCCAAAAGTCAAGTTTATTCAACCTAAAGATGAGCCTTTGAAGATTTTGGGAGTAAGCCATTCTGGTTCTACTGTTTCTGAAATTACACCTTCTTCAACTGGTCTTTCCTCTGGTGAAGCCTGAGAATCATCTCCTGCATCAGAAGAAACTACTGGTGGAACTGCAAATTCCTGAGGAGCTTCCTTAGGTGTGATAGGAGAATCTTGTGGCATTAAAGCACTCCAATCAAAAGCAGGTTGAGGCTGTGATTGAAGCTGTTGGATAGTTTGAGCTGGCTGTATTTGAGAAGCGGATTGCGGTTGAGAAGCAGTAGATCCTGGCTTTTTGCCTCCAGCTCTTAAACAATTAGCAACTGCCATAAATGTTTCAGCTCCACTTTTGCCATCAGTTAAGTTGCTGGTAGATTCAAAAATTCCTGCCAAAAGATTAGAGGCGCTGTCACCATCCAAGATTAATCCTAAATCAGAAATTACATTACTCATAACCTCGGAGATTGATGAGGCATTAGGATCAACTATATTTGTTTGACCAAAACCTGTGTTAGCCTGCTGAATATCAATATTTATTATATGAGTTCCTGAAAAAACCTGAGAATTTGCAGAATAAACATTTCCTAAAGCGTTTAAATTAACAGCTCCAATAGTAAAAATTAAGTTAAAGCCTGCTCCCTGATGTTTAGGAACAATTCTTACAGGCTGGAATTGCTGTCCTGGAAGTACATGAAAAACTAAATTTAAATTACTATTTTCTGCAAACCAATCAAGTTTTTCCAAGGCTGGAACAGTATTATCTGAGGCTGCTACTCCTTCTAGAGTTAGAGTTAGATTTCCCCCATCAGTGGTGGGCATATTTTTTTGAACATGATCTATACCAAAAAGATATCCTTGACCAGCTACCATACTGTCATCGCAAACCACAGAAACTTGTTTACCGCCAGCTTCTAAAGTTAGAAATAAGGATAAACCTGAGGCTAATTGATCAATTGAAGCCTGAGAAGGCAAAGCTATTAAAATAGTTTTTGAAGAAGGAATTAAATTCTTAAGCTCAGAAAGAACAGAATCGTATTTGGCCATAATGGGGACAGTAGCTAGATTTTACCTTAATATCCCATAATAGTCAAGAATTAACTATTTATGGTCGCTCGACACAAGTATAAAAGCAGTTAGAAAATTTTTGTGAAGATCTATTTCAAAAATTTTCCCACAATGAGGCTTGAGAATAACTTAATGGTTCAGGAATTACTAGCCGAATGGTGCTTTTTACTGTGATGAGCGACTAAATTACTCTGAAACTCTCAACAGTATCTCCAATTTGAAAGTCTAAGTTTGGATCAAATAGCATTCCACAATCATTTCCTTTTTCTACTTTATTAACCTCATCCTTAACTTTCTTTAGAGATTTAAGCTTAGTTTCAGAAACTAATACCCCTTCCCTGACAACTCTAATCTTTTGACCTTTAGCAATTTCTCCCTCTATCATTCTGCAGCCAGCGATCCTCTCTTTACCATGAGGAAATTCTGCAATGATATTGGCTTTGCCTAAAACCTCCTCCAGTTGTCCTACCTCAAGTAAAGTTGTGACCACATCTTCTACATCTTCCAGCAGCTCATATATAATATTGTAGGTTCTAACTAAAACATGCTCTGTTTCAGAGATTTTTTGGGCAACAGGAGCTAGCTTGACATTAAATCCTAAAACTATTGCCTTAACAGAACTGGCCATTTTCACATTATCTTCTGTAATATCCCCTGTTCCTTTGGATATAACTACTACCACTTCTCCTGTTTCGTTAAACTTCTGTAAAGATGCCTGAATTGCCTCCAAAGATCCTTGTTTATCAGCCTTTATAATCACCTTTAAAGTCTTTGTGTCCCCAGCTTTTAATTTCTCCACCAAAGATTGAATTTCTTTGGCTTCCTTTTCTTCCGGTTCCTCACCTAATTTTGCTCCCACCTCAGGCACAGATTCCAATCCTAAAACTTCAACAGGAAAAGATGGACCAGCAGAATCAACAACTTTTCCATTAAAATCAAACATGCCTCTTATTTTTCCAGTTACCCCACCCACCATAATCTGGTCACCTTTTTTTAAAGTGCCATTTCTAACTAAAATTGTAGCTATAGCTCCTTTAAATTTATCCAAGGTAGCCTCAATAACAACTCCAGCAACAGGAGCAGCTGGATCACCCTTAAGCTCATGCAGTTCTGCAACCAGTTGAATTATTTCTAAAAGTTTATCCACTCCTTCACCGGTTTTAGCTGAAAGCGGCACCAATGGCACATCTCCACCATATTCTTCAATATTTATCTCTCTGTCTGAGAGTTGTTTTTTAATTTTGTCCATTTGGACTTTAGCATTAATACCCTGAATATCTATTTTAGATATTGCTACAATCATAGGCACTTTTGCTCCTTTAATATGATTGATAGCCTCAATTGTCTGAGGCATAAGTCCATCATCAATAGATACCACCAACACAGCAATATCAGCTACCTTGGCTCCTCTTGATCTCATCTTCTCAAAAGCAGCATGGCCTGGAGTATCGATGAAGGTTATTAGCTTTTTTTCATGTTCAACCTGATACGCCCCAATGTGTTGAGTGATTCCACCGTGTTCTTTAGCGGCAACAGTAGATTTTCTTATAAAATCGAGTAGGGTAGTCTTACCATGATCAACATGGCCAAGTATTGTAACTATTGGTGCTCGTAATGTGTCTGCCATAATTTTTAAGAAGAGTTTTCATGCTACTTCGACTCTTCTAATGCTTCTTCTAATTTTTTCTCTTCATCTGCTGGTTTTTCCTCTTCCACTGCTTTTTCTAAAACTTCTCCAGCCTCTTCAGCTTCTTTTTTTTCTTCAGGAGTAGCGGCATTCTCTTCAGCCTCTTTGACTTCTTGTTTAAGGCCATCGGCCTGGCGTGCTATTTCCTCAACAACTTCCTCTTTTGCTGGCTCAACTACTTCTAATTCAGGCTCTTCTGCTCCTATAATATCAATCTTCCAGCCTGTTAGTTTAGCAGCCAATCTAACATTTTGACCACCTTTTCCAATAGCCAAGGATAATTGAGATTGTGGCACTGTTACTGTTGCTACCTTATTTTCTTCATTCAAACTAACCTGAATATCTTTTGCAGGAGACAGAGCTGAAGCTATAAATCTTGCTGGATCATCTGAATATGAAATAATATCAATTTTTTCCTCACCAAGCTCACCCATGACAGCTTGTACCCTAACACCTTTTTGTCCAACCAAGGATCCAACTGGATCAACACCATCCTGACTAGATTTGGCAGCCAGTTTTGTTCTGGATCCTGCCTCCCTAGCTATAACTTGTATCTCAACAGCTCCTGATTGAATCTCTGGAACCTCCAGGGCAAATAAAGCTTTAACTAAGGCAGGATCAGATCTTGAAACTACTACTTCTGAACCCCTGCCATCTTCTCTTATTTCTTTAACCAAAAATTTTAATCTTTGGTTTACATGATAAATTTCTGTATGAACCTGTTCAGATGGGGGCAAAACTCCCTCAGCTCTGCCTAAATCAACAAAATAAGTATTGCCTTCTTGTCTTTGGATGCCGCCTGAGATTACAGCTCCTATTTTGCTTTCATATTCTGTTAAAATTGCCCCTCTTTCAGCCTCATTTAGCTTCTGCATAATCACCTGTTTGGCAATAGAAGCTGCAATTCTGGCAAAACCTGGAGGGGTTACATTTTTCTCACCATCAAAAATAGAAATTTCACCAGTGGAGGGATCTACTTTGGAGGTAAATTCTTCAAAATTTTCAGGAATAATTTCATTTCTTAAGGCTAGATCTTTTTTATAGGCAGCTAAGGCCGCCTGACGGATAGCATCTAAAACCACCTCAGTCTCAACCCCTTTTTCAGAGGCTATTTGATTTAATGCTGCTGCAAATTCTGTTCTAGCTTGAGCCATATTTTATATATCCTTAAAAAAAGGTGGGACTAGCCCACCTTCCGATTAATTGGAATATTAACCAAGGGGGATTATACCTTAACCACAACTGTTTTGGCAATATGGTCATGCCAGGTTTGTTTTTTAGAATCCCAAAGCATCCAAAGATATCCTAAAAGTAAAACAATTCCTGATAAAATACCTGCAAAATATCTTAAAGCTGCATCCCTAAAATTAACCTTCGAACCATTTTCTTTTGTAATTTTTATTTTTAAAATCATCATCCCTACAGTTTGCCCATAAGTTCCAAGCATCCAAACACTGTAGGCCAAAGCAAGTAAAAAGCTTAAAGGATTATTCATGCTATTTCCATGTCCATCACCTGTATTTATCACCACATTAGGCAAGACTCCAATAATAAGTCCATCTATAAAAAAAGCCGCAAATCTTCTCCAAAATCCTGCATATTTCATATATTCAGTTTAGCATATAAATTGAAGTTAGAGAAGTAAAATGTTATATTTCACTTAATGGATTTCTTACTTTGGCCCTTACTGGTATTTCTAGTTTTAACTGTTATCTCTGGAATAAAGATTATTGATCAATATGAAAGAGGTGTTATTTTAACTCTGGGTACTTTTAGTGGGATTCTGAATCCTGGGTTAAGGGTTGTTATTCCATTCCTCCAAAGACTAATAAGAGTAGATTTAAGAATCACCACTGCTGATATCCCAAAACAGGAAGTTATCACCCGTGATAATGTGCCTGTAGGAATAAATGCTGTTGTTTACTTCCAGGTTGAGAAGCCCGATGATGCGGTGCTTAAAATTCAGGATTATTATTATGCTGTTACCCAATATGCTCAAACTGCTTTAAGAGATGTTATTGGTGGAATAGAGTTAGATGCTCTTTTAACTGAAAGAGAAAAGATTGCAGAACAAATTCAAACTTTGGTTGATAAAGAAACAGCAGAGTGGGGCGTTAATGTTACTGCTATAAAAATGCAGGATATTGAACTGCCTGCAGATATGAAAAGAGTTATGGCCAAACAAGCAGAAGCAGAAAGAGAAAGAAGAGCAACTATTATTAGAGCTCAGGGTGAAATGTCAGCTTCAGAAAATCTTAAAAAAGCTATGCAGAATATGTCAGCGTCAGGTGCAATATCTTTAAGAACCCTACAAACAATTGAGGCAGCAGGCAATAAAGCTGGAAATACTGTAGTCTTTGCCCTTCCCACAGAAGTCCTGGCAGGACTTAAAAAGCTCATAAAATAGATATTCTTCGACCGAGCGAAGCGAGCGGAGAAGTACATTAATGAAAAAGCAGTGGAAATGGTATGTCTACATAATCGAGTGCTTGGATGATACTTACTACACTGGTATGACTTGGAAACCAGAGTTAAGATTCAATCAACATTTATCTGGTTTGGGTAGTAAATATACAGCTAAACACGGAGTCAAGGCTTTTGTATATTATGAAGAACATACAGATATTGAAGTTGCTAGAGCTAGAGAAAAACAAATTAAAGGTTGGAGCCAGAATAAAAAGAGAAAGATTTTAATAGATAATTTTAAGTTGTAGTTCTCCACTTCGGTCGAACAATAGATCCTAAAACCAGCCTTTTTTCTTGCCACTTAGGTTTCTTAATTCCTCATAAAGCTGTTTTTCTTGCTTAGTTGGATTCTGAGGAACTTCTAGATTAACCCTAACATAGTGATCTCCAGATCCAGCTCCTTGTAATCTTGGGGCTCCTTTACCTTTAAGTTTAACTAAAGATCCAGGCTGAGTACCTGGCGGCACTTTTACTTTCACCTTTCCAGAAACTGTTTCTACCTCAAATATATCTCCTAAAACTAGTTGGGGAATATTAATTTTTATATCAGAAAAAATATCTGCTCCCTCCCTGATAAACTCTGGGTGTCTCCCTACTCTAAAAACAATGTCCAACTCTCCAAATCTAATTTTTGTGCCATTATCCACTCCAGCAGGAACTTTTATTTTTAATCTTTTTCTCTCCAGTCTTCCGTGTTGATTTCTACTCTCTATTTCTACTTCTTTAGTTACCCCTTTTATAGCCTCATCAAATTTTAAATCTAAAGAATAGGTAGGTCTTCTTCTAAAAGCTTCTCCAAATCCCCCACCAAAAATTTGTTCAAAAAGTTCAAATGGGTCTTCAAAATCACCAAAAGGACTCTGACCCCCAGAGCTTGACCAGGAATATTGCTGATATCCTCCAGCTCCACCAAAAGGGTTCCCACCTCCAAATGGTCCTCCTGCTCCACCAGCTCCTCTGTCAAAGGCAGCATGACCAAACTGATCATAGGCAGACTTTTTAGAAGGATCAGATAAAACCTGATAAGCCTCCCCAAGTTCCTTAAATCGCTCGTCAGCTCCAGCAGATTTATCTATATCAGGGTGATGTTTTCTTGCAAGTTGCCTGTAAGCAGATTTAATCTCGGCGTCAGAGGCTCCCTTTTTAACCCCAAGTATTTCGTAGTAGTCACGCTTTGCCATATGCCACATTATAGCAGTCTGAGCCTAAAAGTGCTAGTTTTAAGAAAAGTGGTATAATAGTCTTATGAAAAAGTATATTACTTCCAAACCTGATGTTATGGGTGGAGTACCTTGCATTGTTGGAACCAGAGTGCCCATTGATGTCATTCTGTCTCTTTTAAAACAAGATTACACCCTAAAAAAGATTGATAAAATGTATCCTTGGGTAGGCATGCATAAGCTAGAGGGTGTACTGGATGAGCTAGCAGGTAAACTAACCCATGGTGAAAACGACCAAACGATTCTACAAGCATAAGTTGCTGCTTGATGAAAATTTTCCTATTAGAAAACATTTCCCTTTTCTAAATAGAAGATTTGATCTAAAACATGTTGGAGTTGATTTAAACCTGGAAGGTTTATCTGACCCTGAAGTTTATGCTTTGGCCCGTAAGGAGAATAGGTTAGTAGTAACAAGAAATATTAAAGATTTTAGAGAATTGGCATTAACAAGTAATGATACTGGTGTTATAGGTATCTCTCCAAATCTTATATTTGAACAGATAGATAAAAAACTAACCGCTCTCTTAAATAAATCCACCAAAAAATCACTATTTGGAAAATTGACAACAATTACTGAGGAAACTTAAGCCTCAAAAGTACTAGTTTTATAATGTGATACAGTTATATTATGCAACAGGATAGAATTACCATTTGGAGACTGGCTGTGATCATTATTGGGTTAGGACTGGTATTTTCTAATAGTTACTTTGATTGGGATATGCCTATTCTTCTTCCAGTCATTTTATCGATGGTAGCAGTACTGCTTTACCTAATAAAGATTAATAAGTAGTAAATTTGAAGTTTAGTCTTTTTTCTTATCTGATTCATCTTCTACTACTTCACCTTCAACAGCTTCTTCCTTTGGCTCCTTTTCGCCCACCTCGGAGGAGTCCCCTGCGGGGCCACCATCCGAGGTGTCAGCTTGGGATCCTGGTTGGCCACCTTGTGGTGAGCCTGCCGAACCATACATTGCTGAACCAATCTTTTGCAAGCTATCTGAAAGTGCATCTATTTTTGGTTTTAAATCTTCTGCGGTTGCTGTCTGAATGCTTCCTTTTAAGTCAGAGACTTTTTGTTCTACATCAGTCCTGACATCAGCAGGAACTTTTTCTCCCCCATCTTTAAGAGCTTTTTCTGCAGAATAAACTAAAGTATCAGCTGTATTTCTAACCTCAATTTCTTCCTTTTTCTTTTTATCTTCCTCAGCATGAGCCTCTGCTTCTTTAGTCATCTTCTCCACTTCTTCTTTATCCAAACCAGTTGAACCTGTGATAGTTATTTTTTGTTCTTTAGAAGTAGCTTTATCTTTGGCAGAAACATTTAAAATTCCATTGGCATCAATATCAAAAGTAACTTCCACTTGTGGAACACCCCTTGGAGCTGGTGGAATTCCATCCAAGGTAAATTTACCCAGGGTTTTATTATCTGCAGCCATCTCCCTTTCCCCCTGCAAAACATTAATTTCTACAGCAGGCTGATTATCTGCAGCTGTAGAAAAAGTTTCTGATTTAGAAGTTGGAATAGTTGTATTTCTATTAATAAGTGGTGTTCTTACTCCACCCAATGTTTCTATACCTAAAGTTAAAGGAGTAACATCTAAAAGTAAAACATCTTTAACTTCTCCTCCTAAAACTCCACCCTGAATAGCAGCCCCTACAGCTACCACTTCATCTGGATTTATACCTTTGTGTGGCTCTTTGCCAAAAAAGTCTTGTACAGCTTTTTGAACTGATGGCATTCTGGTCATTCCTCCAACCAAAACTACTTCATCAATCTCTTTGGAATCATGTTTAGAATCCTTAAGTGCAGCTTTTACAGCCTCAAAGGTTTTATCAATTAAAGGCTTAACCATAGCCTCAAGCTTTGCTCTAGATAATTTCATTTCCAAATGTTTTGGACCGCTTGAATCAGCAGTGACAAATGGAATAGAAATCTCTGCTTCCATAGAAGATGAAAGCTCAATTTTAGCTTTTTCTGCAGCATCTCTTAGTCTTTGCAAAGCTTGTCTATCGCTCTTTAGATCAACTCCCTGCTCTTTTTTAAATTCTCCGGCTATCCAATCTAAAATTAACTGATCAAAATCATCTCCACCTAAGTGAGTATCTCCATTAGTAGATTTGACCTCAATTACCCCATCTCCCAGCTCTAAAACTGAAACATCAAATGTTCCGCCACCCAGATCATATACAGCAATAGTGTGAGCGTGTGATTTATCCAGTCCATAAGCTAGGGCTGCAGCAGTTGGCTCATTAATAATTCTTTGAACATTAAGTCCTGCTATTTCTCCAGCCTGTTTGGTAGCTTGTCTTTGAGCATCATCAAAATAAGCTGGAACTGTAATAACAGCATCTGTGACTTTTTCTCCTAAATAGGCCTCAGCATCAGCCTTAATTTTTCCTAAAATCTGAGCTGAAAGCTCTTGTGGGGTGTATTCATGACCATCAACCTCCACCACAGCCATGTCATTTTTACCAGACTTTATGGTATAAGGCAGCCACTCTTTATCTCTTTTGACTTCTGGATCATCAAATTTTCTACCCATTAATCTTTTAACAGAAAAAATAGTTTCCTTAGGATTAACAATAGCCTGCCTTTTAGCTACTCTTCCAACAATATTTTTAACAGGATTAACAACAGAAGGAATGGTATTTTCCCCCTCAGCTGAGTGTATAACTTTAGGTTTTCCACCCTCCATTACAGCCACAGCACTATTAGTTGTTCCTAAATCAATTCCAACGATTTTACTCATATAGGTTTGTGTATCCTTTCATTTCCTTTAAACGAAACTTCTAGCCT
>MFCV01000029.1:1048-7592 GCA_001777015.1 Candidatus Daviesbacteria bacterium RIFCSPHIGHO2_02_FULL_36_13 | reverse complement strand
AGATTGCAAAATGGAACGGCGGACAAACAGAAGAACTAATAGCCAATATTAAATAATGATTTTATTAATAGCCTTTGCATTTTTAGCAGGGATCATAACTGTTCTCTCGCCCTGCATCTTACCGATCTTGCCGATTATTTTGACCTCAAGTATTGGAGGTCAAAATACTGGTAAATCAAGGCCAATGGGAGTTATCATAGGATTTGTCTTAAGTTTCACATTCTTTACGCTTTTTCTTTCAACCATTGTACGCTTAAGCGGTATTTCAGCGGATACAATGAGACTTTTGTCAGTATTTATTATCGCAGGTTTTGGAATGTCCCTGCTTATTCCGGCGTTTCAAATATTTATCGAACGGCTTTTTTCTAAATTAGCAGGATTTATGCCAACAAGCCAAAATCGTACGGGTTTTGGGGGAGGATTACTGATAGGTTTTTCAGTAGGGCTTCTCTGGACTCCTTGCGTTGGGCCAATCCTCGCCTCAGTAATATCTCTTGCTATTATCGGTACAGTTACTTTTGATGCGTTTCTCATAACGCTTGCCTATTCTTTGGGTACGGCAATTCCGATGTTTTTAATCATTCTTGGTGGACAAAACGCTCTCAAGCGGGTGCCCTGGCTACTCGCAAATACAGCCAGCATACAAAAGGCTTTTGGTATACTTATGGTCATTACCGCGATAGGAATTTATTTTAATATTGACAGGAGATTTCAAACATATATTTTAGAGACTTTTCCTCAATATGGCGCAGGACTTACTAAATTTGAAGATAATGAAATGATTAAAAACCAGCTTCAAAAAAAGAGTGAAACGGAAATGAAAAATGAAGATAAAGGTCCTAAAGCGCCTGAACTTATTCCAGGAGGCGCTTGGTTTAATAGCGACCCGATAACATTAGAACAGTTAAAAGGAAAAGTAGTTATCATTGATTTTTGGACATACGCCTGCATTAATTGTCAGAGAACTTTTCCATATCTTAGGAGCTGGTATGAAAAATACAAAGATCAGGGGTTGGTAATCATTGGTGTTCATTCCCCGGAATTTGAATTTGAGAAGAGTGAGAAAAATCTTGCACAGGCAATCAAAGATTTTAATCTCCCATATCCTATTGTTGCGGATAATGATTTTGCTACCTGGAGAGCCTACAACAACCGCTACTGGCCAGCCAAATATTTTATTGATAAGGATGGGTATATCCGTTACACGCATTTTGGGGAAGGTGATTATGATGAGAGTGAAAAAGTAATTCAGGAATTATTAAAAGAAATTGGTGCAGAAAATGTATCTGCTGTTATCAATAATCCTGAGTATCAAGTTTATGCTAAGACTCCTGAAATTTACTTAGGTTATAGTCGGATTGCTAATTTTGCCTCACCCGAAACTATTTTAAAGGATGGTTTATTGGCATATACGAAACCCTTAAAACTTGCTGACAACAAATTTGCTTTTGAGGGTAGCTGGAATGTGATGGAGGAATATGCAAATCCAATGCAGGGGTCTAAGCTACTTCTTAACTTTGATTCTAAGGAAGTTTTTTTAGTAGCACGACCAAAAAGCGGAACTTCTAAAATAAAAGTTTATCTTGATGAAAAATTGCAGGATACTATAATTGTTGATGCTGATAAGTTATATAAACTTATCAATTTAGAGTCACCAGGAAGACATCTTCTCCGTTTGGAGTTTGAAGATAGCATTATAGAGCTTTTTGCATTTACATTTGGTTAGGATTATGATAATGTAATAACAATGTCAAATGTAACTGATGAATTAAAAAATGCTCTTTCCTCTGTAGTCTCTGGTGTTGGTGATGTTGCTTCTACTGTTCAAACTGTTGCCAGGAAAAATGTTTCTCAAGGTCTTCAAACAGTTGGTCAGGTTGTCAGTGAAGGATTAGAAACTATTTCTTCCACAGGTACTTCTTTAACTGCTGGAGTAACAGGTTTAGTAAGAGGAGCTGTTGACGGGGCAAAAGATGCTGGAGTGAGCACAACAGAAGCTGTTGGGGAAGCTGCCTCAGTGGCTGTTAAAACTGCCTCCAGGGTTGGTGGAGATGTGGGGGAAGTGGCTGTATCTTCTGTTACCGGTGCTATTGAAGCGGCTGGTGATATCGGTGGCGATTCAGGAGAATTGGCAAAAGGAGCTGTATTGGGAATTTTGAAAGCTGCGGATGAAATTGGATCAGAAGCCGGATCATTAGTTAGAAAAGCTTTACTAAATGCAGTAGCATTGCCTCACGATATTATTGATGCTCTTCTAACTGGCAAAACAGAATAATTTTTAATCTTCATGTTTTTAAAGGTTGGGATAGCGGGAACAGAACCAAACTTTAATGTCACCCTTCAGATGGAAGAATTGTTCATTCTAAATTTTTACTTAATTCATATCTAAAACTAAGCCACCCCAAGTGAAATCTTTAGCTCCAAAGCCTTCTCCTGTATTCGGATTAAAATACTCACGAAAGCCTGATTTTTCTATTAAAGCAATGGAGGATTCCTTAATTTGTTTTGCGATGTCATAAAAACCGTAGTTTTTCAGCCCTTGATAGATAAACCAATTTGTTGCGATCCAAACCGGCCCTCTCCAGAAACCTTCCGGATCGAAAGAAGGTTCATCCATAGATACTGTAGGTGCCGGATATTTTGTCCAAAACTCTTTAGGATTAAGCAGGTGTTTTTTTATCAAATCATTGGCTTGGTTTTGAGTAAGAATCCCAGCAAAAAGAGGCGCAAAAATAGCCCAGGTTTTCACTTCAATTTTTTGGTAGTTTTCCCCGTAAGTTGGCCAAAAGACTCCTTTATCAAGCATATATTTTTTCATAGCTTCCGCGATCTTCGCCGCCGCATCTTTGAAGAATTTGGCATCATTTTCTAAACTCAATTCAGCTGCAAGTTTTGCCAGAAGTTTTAAATTTTCTACCATTATTGCATTAAAAGGAACATCCTTTACCCAGAAGAAATTTCTCATGCAAAATGGCGCATCAAAATTACATGAAATATTTTGAGCTACCAGATTGAGCCTCTTTTGAGTATTTTCCTTGAAGCTGTGCCTGGGAGGTAAATTCAAAGGAATATCAAATCTGGGAGAGTTATCTTCACCCGATTCATCGGGATTTAATATTCCGATCAGGTGTTTTTCATGCGGATCGCGCTCACTGAGCAGATATCTGTAAAAATGGTAAAGATTTGGATAAATTTTTTTAATAAATCTTATATCCTTATCCTTTTGGAAAATTTGCCAGACTGCGTAAGCTATCATTGGCGGTTGGGTTATGGTTGAGGTATCTTTTTTTCCCCATTCAATCACCGGAAAATCAGTGGGGGTTTTTCTGTCCCAATAAATCATATGGGGTATTAAACCATTATCAAATTGTTTTGACAGAAGAGTTAAAATTTCGGCTTTAGCATCCCTTATATTAAAATGAGATAAAATTATGGCATGAAAACAGGAATCCCACAGCCACTGGTAGGGATAAGTATCAGGTGAGGGAACAGTATACTGGTATTTTCCCAGTTTTCTTTTGTTCTTCAAAAATAATTCAAAACAGGCCTTTTTAATATCTTTCATTATCCTAAATTAACCATAGTTTTCAAAAGCTCTGCTGACCAACGGTAGATGTTATAATTTTTGATTGTTTCCCGCATGTTCCTCATTCTTTTGGTTTGCTCATAAGGTTTCATCTCCAATGCTTCTTTTATAGCATCTGCTGTTTGTTCTCCGTTGTAGGGATTAACAATTAAGGCATCTTTTAGTTCTCTTGATGCACCTGTATACTGGCTTAGAATTAATACCCCCTTTTCATCATATCTTGAAGCTACATATTCTTTTGCCACCAAATTCATCCCGTCATGTAAAGAGGTCACCAGGCAGAAATCTGCTGACCTGTAAAATTTCTGGATCTGGGTATGGTTGTGATGTTTTTCCAAAAGAACAATCGGTTTCCAACCCTTTGTTTTAAACAAATTATTGATCCTTTCTTCCTCTTTTTCTACCTCAACTGCAAAATCGCGGTATTTTTTAACTTTGGTTCTACTTGGAGCGGCAATTTGGATAAAGGTGACATTGCCTTGATAAGAGGGATACTTATTGAGGAAAATCTCAATTGCTTTTAGGCGTTCGAGTATACCCTTGGTGTAATCCAGTCGGTCAACTCCTAAACCAATGTGTTTTGTTTTAATTCCCAAACTTTTCATTAAGCTCTCCTTTTCATTTTGACCGTTTGATTTCTCAAAGCCATTTGGAAAAGCGATGCTGATAGGAAATGGTTTAACAAAGGATATGTGGTTGTTTCTGGTAACCGTAAATTGTTCAAAATTGATTAAGGACTCCAATTCTCTACCTACTGTTTCAATAAAATTATTGCAGTGTAGTTGGGTGTGAAACCCTAAAAGATCCGCCCCCAGCATGCCATCCAGGATGTCTTTTTTCCAGGGACAAATACTGAAGGATTCGGGATTCGGCCAGGGGATATGCCAGAAAACTCCAACTACAGCTCCCGGTCTTTGCAATTTGACCATTTTAGGAACTAAAGCCAGATGAAAATCCTGAATCAAGACAATCGGCCTATCCTGGTTTTTAATCTCAGCAAGGATGGCATCAGCAAACTTCTGATTTACCTTTTTATATTCCTCCCAATCTTCCTTCCTGAAAGTTGGACGGTTGTGTGCTATGTGACAAAGAGGCCATAATCCTTCATTGGAAAAACCATAGTAATAACCTGTTTCTTCTTCCTCGGTTAACCAAATACGGCGGAGCGTATACTTTGGTTCCTCTGGTGGTACCTTTATTTTATTATTGCTATCAACAACTAATCTATCAGCATCACCGCTCCCATGGGCAATCCAGACTCCACCACAAGCCTCCATTACAGGTTCAATAGCTGTTGCCATTCCGCTAGCAGGGAAGAAGTAGCTAATCTTCCCTCCATTTTTGGTATGGATATAAGGCTCCCTGTTGGATACCATAAAAATAGTCCGGTCTTTTAGGATATCTTTGACAAACGCTTTTAAGCGTTCTGCAGTCCATGGGGAATCTAATTTTTCCAGCCGCAACCTGGCTTCTTCACTGGCAGAAATCCTGGCTTCTGAAAGGCTATTTTTTATACTGGAAATTTCTTTAACCAGAGGTCTAAAGAAAAAAGAACTTGTTAGGCCTTTGGGGTTTTGTTCCACCCCTCCCATTCTTGCTAATTTTAATGTTTTAACCAGTCCACGGATTGGCTCATAAATAATCCAGCGCATTAAAAGAAGTACAGCAAAAGACAATAAAGATGCCTGGATAAACAGCCTTAAAAGATTAGTTCTCCAAATTTCATTTAATCTGGTATCGATATAGCTGGCATCTTGAGCGATCATTAGTGCGCCCACTACGCTTCCTTGATCATGTAGCGGGGTGGCTAAAAGATACATTTTTTCATTAGTTAACTCTACAAAATCTCCATTTGCGCCGTCCGCATCCATTGCTTCTTCCGCAATTTTTTTGGTTTTTAGAACCTGCGTGATCAGGCTTGATGAAGTAGCAATAGTGTTTCCCTTGTTATCGTAAATAGCCATACCAGCCAATCTCTGTTTATCTTCAAACTTATCAACTAAGTTCTGTAATTGCTGATCTGATTTGTTAATAAAATTCGGTTGCACTGTTTCTTTTAAGCTCTCGGCAAGTAGTATAGATCTTTGCTCCAGGCCTTCTTTCAGTCTTTGCTCCTCCTGCTGAACCTGGGTTAAAGTGAACGCTACCACGATAAAACTGATGATAACAATAACTACAAAAACAGCGGCAAAAATTTGTTTCATAGAAATCTATTTTACAGTATATTCTTTAGAATTGCCTAAATGCTTACTATAGTTTTTTAAAGTATAGATGTTTTAGATAGTTTTAATTTATCAAGATAGTAAAATATAAAGATCGAATAAAGGCTTTGGAGAAGAAATTTTCCACCCCTTAACCAACCAATAGAGGAGGCTTTAAGGTGGTAACGTGTTGGTATAGGAATTTCCCCAATTCTAAAGTTATATTTTAAAGCGGATATGGTCATTTGTTGGTCGAAAACAAAGTCATTTGAAAAGTCTTTAAAAGGTATCTTTCTTAAAAGATCGGCAGAATACGCTCTAAACCCCGAAAAGTGCTCGGTGAAGTTAACACCAAGTAAAATATTTTCTATTAAACAAAATATTCGATTTAGATAATACTTGTACCAAGGCATTCCGCCCAGGAGTGCCCCTGTTCTATTCTGAATTCTTGAACCAAACATAAAATCATAACGGTTTTTTATAATAGGCTCTATCAACTCTCCTATTAGGCTGGCATCATATTGATAGTCTGGGTGAAGCATGATAATTATATCTGCATCTATTTTTAAAGCTTGCGTGTAACAAGTCTTTTGATTACCTCCATAACCCAGATTTTTTTCATGAGTGATAACTTTAATATTTAGTCGCCTAGCAACTTCTACAGTGTTATCTTTACTATGATCATCTACTAAGATAATATTATCTCTAAACTTTTCTGGAACCTCACTATAAGTATCTTCTACAGTTCTAGCAGCAT
>MFCV01000029.1:556-1027 GCA_001777015.1 Candidatus Daviesbacteria bacterium RIFCSPHIGHO2_02_FULL_36_13 | reverse complement strand
CAACTTTTGGATTTTTCATATCCATATTCTATCTTAGTATGATAGTATCAATTAATGGTTATAGCAATACTTCTAGTATGCTTTTTACTCAATATAGCAGGTCATGAGAATATATTAATTGGGATTTTAAATACTCTTTTGTTATTTCTTTCAATAGCTTTTTATTTGAAATTTTCTAACCAAAAATTGTCATCTACCAAGTTACTTCTTCTCATAGGTGCTATTCCGATCTTCAGTCACAACTATAATGTCTTGACAGTGCTCCTTGCGATTGGAATCTGTGTGCTATTACTACTTTATTTTAGTATTAGCCGTTTCAAAAACATATTTATTTTTATAGTCTTGTTTTATATTTTGGTTGCCTCCCTTTATGCAAATAGACTTGTTGAACTACCCTTTTCTTTACAAAGCAGTCAACTAATTTTTTCTGATAATTGGATTAACTTATACATTAGTCAAATGCAAAGAGAA
>MFCV01000029.1:0-539 GCA_001777015.1 Candidatus Daviesbacteria bacterium RIFCSPHIGHO2_02_FULL_36_13 | reverse complement strand
TAAAATTAGGTTGCTACTCTTTAATGGATCAGTTTATTCTTATGTTTTGTTATCAAAAATGGCCAGTCTTTATACGTTTAAAAATCTTTATGACGTATTACTTATTGCCAATCTATATCCACTTGTAAAAGGTTTAATGCTAGATTTCAAAGATTGGAATAGATCAAAAACTTTGTTAATTTTTTTTGTGTTGCTTATTTCGTTTACCACAGTTATCTCAAGAAGAGTTGATATTTTTAATACCTTTGTGCTGCTGTCTCCATTTTTAATGTATTTTACACTTAAGGGTTTTAAATCCATCAATAAAATTGTTTATTTAATCTTGTTTGTTTTAAGCATAATAATTGTAACTACACCATTTGAATAATGTTTAATAAATTTTTAATAACATTAATATTTGTAGCCATTGTTGTTCGTTTTGTCGGGCTCGATTATACTCCTCCTCATTTATCTAATGATGAAATAGGTGCAGCTTATGCTGCATATTCAATCTCTAAAACTCTTAAAGATGGTAGTGATAAATTTCTGCCAATACTTTG
>MFCV01000028.1 GCA_001777015.1 Candidatus Daviesbacteria bacterium RIFCSPHIGHO2_02_FULL_36_13 | reverse complement strand
TTTATCACCACCTTACTAGGTATGAATTTTATCCTAGTGGTGGGATTCGTTTATGAAAGAAAGTTCTAACTTAGAAGTGTTACCGATGTATCTCAGCCTGCTCACCCTTAAGCTGGGCAATAGATGTCCTTCTATCCAAGACCTCTTCTTCAATGTATTTTGTATCAACACTTCTTCCTCCTTTTCCCAATTTTACTGGGAAGTGTCTTAATACAGCTTTAATAGCAATTAACAGCGCATTATCCTTTGAAACCACCTTTTCTTGATCCACCTCAGCTCTTAATCTTTTGTATGATCCATCAGGAATATCTTTAATATTAAGCTGACTAAACAACCTGCTTTTATCAGCTTCCTCCTCATCACCCATTTCTTCTGAAACTGAGTGTAGATCAACCTCACCTGTAAAACTTGCAATAATCGTCCTGACTTTAGCCAACCTGTATTCCTCAGTCTCAATATCCTCCTGGTAAACTATTTCAGGGTTAACTGGAACTTCACTAGACTCTTCTTCTTTGTCTTCTAATCTTTTTTCTCCCACTAATCCTTCAATTTCAGTTGTAGTTCCCATGACAACTTGAGGCATGCTTTTTTGATCTTGTTTATTTTTAGGAGCTATTTGGGCCTCTGCTAAAGTTATCCAATTTTGAGAAGGATCACTAATTAATTCTAAATCTTCACTGGCTTTTACATTATCTATAATAAGGTTAAGTCTCCAAGCCCTAACCTCTTCTGCAATTTCATAAGAACGAGGACTGGTAGCATTTTTCCAAGCTTTGGTAGCTGTTCGCATAGCCTCAGCCATAAAAGTGGGTTCAGATTGATTCCAAGCATTAGCTGCCACTTCCATAGCCTGACTAATACCCAAGCCTACAGAAGGCTTCATTTCAGAAATAGGCTTGGCTCCAGGAAATAGACTGGCTGGTACAGGACCTTCATTAACTGTTGCCCCCAAAATTACATTACTCCTAACCATTGAAGGTTCTGGAGTTACTAATGTTACAAGTATCGGTGCTTTCATAGCTTCAACTGGCATATTTCCTTTCTTAATATATCTTACCCAAAAGAGGGGTAGGTAGCTTGATATAATTCTGACAAAATGTTGACGATATCAGGCTTAAATCCCCTCTTCTAGGTTAATTACCTTCTCCAATTACAATTGAAGACAGGCTTTTGATAAACTACTGGGCCAGAACTTTTTGAGTAATTCTCAACTTTTCTGGCTTGATCTTTCTGCCCTTTTAAGTCTGTAACTTTAGGCGCCTCATAGGCCTTTATTACATCCATCATTCTTTCATTCATATAGTTCACCTCCTGGATATAAGTTTAAGCTATAAACAAGTTTGAAAGCTTGCTTGTAACCTTGTTTTCAAGCTTAGCTTATAGGATATTTGACTGCTTGAGAAAATCCTGATATAATAATGACGAATTGGAATCTAATCCTCCAATTCGTCATCCTGAACTTGTTTCAGGATCTATATAATATGGATCCCGGATCAGGTCCGGGATGACATAGAAAACTATGTACAATTTTAAAGAGGCAGAGTTAGGCCCTGATTTTGCCAAAGAAAAAATGACAGAACTTAAAGCCTTTATTGATGCTGGTTTATCTTTTACCATCCTTTCAATGCCAGGGGTTGGGGTATCTTATGCCTTAAAGTATTTAGCTTCTCAAAGCTATGCTCACTTTATCCATATTGATATGTATGCTCTACCCTCTTTAACTCAACATGAATTTTATAAGGAAACCTTGAAAGCTATGCTTGAAAGAAGTTTCCTTTCAAGCTCCGCTTATAGATTATTACTCACCAAATCAGATGATGAGCTTTTTTCTGAGATTAAGAAAAAACTTGTACATTTAGCTGAAAAACAAGAGAAAATAGTGATAATTTTTAGTAGGTTTGATCAGCTAAAAAAAGATTTTGACTGGAATTTCTTATCAAATATTCAGTCTCTAACAACAATTGCCCCAAACAAAATTGTAGAAATATTTACATCAGTAAAGCCTTTAAATGAGACCGCCCCAGAAGCAGTCTCTGGTGGTAATTTAAACTTTTTCTCCAAAGATTTATATTTTAAACCTTTTGAAAGTTCAGACTTAAAAAAACTATTTCTATTGGAGCACACTCTTAAAGCTCATCCTAATCTAGATGACCTTATAAGTTTATCAGGGGGACATGTCCAGCTTTTTTATATTATTTTAAACTCTCATAAGCAGCAAAACTTAATGCTGGATCAATTTGTTAAACAGCAAATGAAGTTTTTGGTTGGCTATTTAGATTATACACAGAGAAAGCAGATTCAAAAAATAGCCAAAGGCAATCCCGGACTTGATCCGGGATCTATAGATGAATACCTTTTGGGTGTAGGCATGGTGACCGAAGGTCATCAGCTTTTTACTCCCCTTTTAACCCAATATATAAGGGAAAATATGCCTATTAGACTACCTGCCAAGGAAGCTAAATTATTTAAGCTTTTAAAGCTTAATATGGGTAAAACTGTACCAAAAGAAGAAATTTTTAATGAAGTCTGGGGAGAAAATAATGATTCAGCAACTGATTGGGCTTTGGATGCTTTAATTTACAGACTTAGAAAACACCCTTTTATGCTTTCTCACGGCTATATTATTGAAAGCAATAAAAAAGTGGGCTACAGCCTAATCCAAACTTAATCAAACTACTTGCATTATCTGCTTATACATATTAATATCTGAAAGAAACAAATAAGCATGGCGAATTCAGAAGCTAAAGAGCAAGTTATAGTTCCCTTAGATTTACTTCGTAGCCGAATTACTAAATTAACTTCCCGCATTCTTTTTAAGTTGGAAGATAGATCTGGATTTCCACTTAATCCTCCTATATATCAACCTGGAGCAATACCTATACCTGATGGCTCAAGTCCTTCTTTTTTAGAATATTCTATCCGCGGGCTAGAAGAATATCATGGAGTATTAGGGCGGTGGCAGTTTCCTGACGAACATCCTTTAATAATTTCTGCAAAACCAACCATTATTACCCGCAATACAGTCGGTGGATTACCAACACTTCCAAATGTTGACATAAATGTAAAAGATGCACTCATGCCTTTTTATACAGATACTGTTTTACCTCAATTATGCGAAGATAAAGATGAACCGGATACTTATGGAGAAACAGCATATCTAGACGCAGATGTACTCGAGTTATTAAACGAAAGAATCAATTTAGGACGTTATGTCGCACAGTCTAAAGTAAATGATAATCCAGAAATATGGAATGTTGTTTCTGATACCCCAGCACTTATTGAAGAATTAACAGATCGAGACAGGGAAAAGGTTGTAATAAACAATGCTCTTAAGATAGCTAGACGACATGGATTAAATGCACGTTTTACAAGAGGATTTATTAAATCGGTCATAGCACAAACAATTAATGTAGAAGTTGCATATTTACAAGGTCTCCCTTCTCAAAAATCACATAGTTTTGGTGGTTGATTTATCTGAAACAAGTTTGTATAATTAATTTTAAATCCGTTGATCCAGAAGGTTGGAACTGGGGAGGATTAAGATTGAGAGTATAATTTCAAGGTGGTACCGCCTTAAAGGCCCTTGTAAGTTTCTTAAGTTTTTAATACTTAGGAGATTTATAAGGGTTTTTTAGTGCAAAGCGCGAGCTTAGCTCAAACCCAAAAAATATGAATAATAAACTTAAACAAGATGAATTTGAATTATATGACCTTAAAATTGAGGTTGCGAAAGCCCATGGAGAATTTGTCTGCCATCATAAAGTTGGAGATTATTTTGAATTATCCGGAGAAAACCTTTCTATTCCAGCAGGACAAACATTTACAATTTATTCTCTAGCCGCATTGCTTCCCCTACTCCCTGCCAAACAAAGAATGACCGATCCAAATGATTTCATATCTACAGATACGGATGTGGCCTGTCCAGATCCAAATTGTAGTGCAATTTTCAGAATTAAAAGAATGAAAAAACGGATCTTCATACACAACGAAGTAAGTGTTATTCCATTAAAAAAAAGAAAAAAAATATGAGGGAATCAATGGATAATTCAGTTCCAAGAATAGAATTAGCTCCAGGTTATAGCATTTCAAAAATCCTTAAGGGTGGTTGGCAATTAGCTGGTGGCCATGGACCGATTGATAGAAAATCTGCCATTGAAGATATGCCTATATTTGTTCAAACTGGAATAACTACCTTTGATTTTGGAGATATTTATACTGGTGTAGAGGAACTAATAGGAGAGTTTATCAGACAACATGGGGCTAAAGATGTACAACTGCACACAAAATATGTTCCTGATTTAGATACATTACCTAGTGTGGATAGACCTTATACAGAAAGAGTTATCGATAGATCTTTAAGCAGACTGGGAATTGATACTTTAGATTTAGTTCAATTCCATTGGTGGGATTATTCTGTACCCAGATATATTGATGTTGCCCAACACTTAGTAGATTTACAAAGGTCTGGGAAAATAAGAAATATTGGAGTTACAAATTTTGATGTTCCTAGACTCAAAGAATTAGTTGAAGCAGGTATACCTATTGTTACTAATCAAGTCCAATATTCTGTATTAGATCAAAGACCAGAACATGGCATGGTTGAGTTCTGTCAGCAACAAGGCATAAAACTACTCTGCTATGGAACTGTTGCCGGAGGATTCTTATCAGAAAGATATTTAGGTGTACCTGAACCAAGAGAACCTTTAGAAAATAGATCGCTTACAAAATACAAACTGATAGTTGATGACTTCGGGGGCTGGGAATTGTTTCAGGAAATGTTAACAACTCTTGCAATAGTTGCAAAGAAACATAGAGTTAGTATGACAAATGTTGCAACAAGGTTTGTATTAGATAAACCCCAAGTTGCAGGAATAATTATTGGTGCTAGAAATACAAACCATCTTGAGGATAATTTAAGAGTATTTGATTTTGACTTGGATGAAGAAGACAATCGTCTTTTAGAATCAGTGATAAGAAAATCACCGGGTATTCAAGGCGATACCTACGCTTTGGAAAGAGATATAAATGATAGACATGGCAGAATTATGCACTATAATAACAACAATTTATGACTAGCGAATTATTTAGACATCTTCCGGAAGAGACACTTACCAGAATACCAAATAGACCCCTAGGCAGGTTCAGTGATTTTGTCGTAGCAGAACTTCCTGCTAGTTTAACTGCAATCAGGAAAGGAAGAAGTGATTATTCTAACCTTAACGAACTGAGTCATGAATTAATTGAGGGATTAACTCCAGATGTCATGGCAACAGCCACAGCAACACAAGATAATGCAGATCTTGCTTTATTAGATTTGCTTATTATGGATAATGCTCTTGTCAGAACAACTGGGCCAAATCCAAAATTAACTGCCTTAGTTGACAGTCTTGCAGCAGCAAACGATAGACCTCCTATTATTACCTACGAAGATGTTGTACTAACAAACCCTCTCTATACCGATTGCCGATTGCATACTAATGAAGAAATAGGATTATCTGAGAGAGATTTTTATATTGCACATAGAGAAATCGAAGGAGATCTTGATGTGCTGATAGACACAAGTAAAGAAGTTATATATATTCTCAAACAAGACGATTTAAACACGATCGGAAATGTAGCAGAAATGCTCCATACTGCCGGATTAAGATGGGTGGATATAAACGCCCGAATGGAACTTTTATGGAAAGCTATGCCTAAGGAACATTTTATTACTATCCGAGATTATTTCCTATCTCATCCAATTAGAACAACGCCTGATGGAGAAAAGTACAAAGGTCCAAGCGGAGCATTTACAGCTAAGATACCAGTCTTTGAAATTTTATTTGCTGGTGAAACAATGAAGCCAGAACAATTTCATTATTTTAAAGATAATGAGATGTATTTTCCCAGAAAAGGAAGAGAAGAAATTCAGGATGCATTACAATACCTGGAAGAAGGCTCCACCCTAACCCAACTTGCCAGTTTACTGGGTAATCCTCCCATCCTAAAAACTGAACTTGATCAATTTGATCATTATTTAAATCAGTTTAGAGGAATGCATTATGCCGGTATTAAACATCAAATTCCAGGAGCAGTTGAAGGAAATGTAAGCGGTTCTGCTGGTGAAGTCAAAGTTGGTCAATTCTTAAAAGGTAGAATGATAAAACACACTAGTTAATAATAAATTAATCAGGATATCCAAGATGCATTTTTTCTCTAACCGCCTCAACTACAGGCCGACTCACAATTCTTGCAGCTTCTGTTCCATCCACCACTATTTCTCTTAAGTCTCTACCTTCCCACTGAGATCTTCTTTCTCTAATTGGGTCAAGCATCTCATTTATTCTCTGAGCCAAAATTCGTTTTACAGCTACATCCCCCAATCCTCCCCTTTGGTAATGTTCAGTTAATTCTGCGACTTCATCTTTATTAGGATCAAATGCTCTAAGGTAAATAAATACAGGATTATTTTCTGTATCACCTGGATCATTAACTGTTTTGTGATTTGGATCAGTAAACATCTTCATTACCCTGTCGTTCACAACTACCTCGCTATCACTTAAGTTAATAACATTCCCCATACTTTTACTCATTTTTTCTTTTCCATCAGTTCCAACTAGCCTACCAACTTCTCCAACTAAAGGAGAGCATGGTACAAAAACATCCCCATAATCGTGATTAAATCTTCTTGCTAAAACTCTAGAATATTCTAGATGAGGAATCTGATCTTCACCAACAGGTACTAATACTTCATCCCCTGATCTTGGTGGTGTCGGAGAAACCATACATATATCAGCTACTTGGTCTACCGGATAAGCCATAAATCCCATTGTGGGATTTTTATCACTGCCGATTTCGCTTTTTAGAGTTGGATTACGGAAAACTTCAGCAGATTTAGCAATCATCATTAAAAGACCCGACAATTCATACCTTTCTGGAACCATACTTTGCTGTACAAAATGGATATTCGGGTCGTTTGGATCAAGACCAACGGAGAGCCAATCTTTTACAACAGAAACAACTGATTTAGCTAATAATTCCGGTTTCTCGGCATGGGTTGTTAAAGCTTGAACATCTGCAAGAAGAAAAAAACAATCATATCTACCTTCATCTTGAATTCTTTTCCACTCTTTGAGTGCGCCTACATAATGACCCAAGTGAAGTTCTCCTGTTGTACGCATTCCAGTAAGAACACGTTTAACCCCAGCTTTAGGAATTTGTAAATTTTGTGCTTCAATCATTTTCATTTGGTTTGGATTATAACTAGAAATTTTATTTTTTACAATAGGTTCGAACTACCACAAAAAAATCAATTAGCCTTCTCAATGACTTTATATAGTACAATCCCCAAAGAAACCATAACATTTAAGGAAATATTTACTCCAAACATAGGCAGTTCAACTATGGCATCAGATGCATCCATCACCTCTTTTGACACCCCATCAGACTCATGTCCCACTACTAAAGCCAGGGGCATTTTGTACTCAAATTTATCATAAGGGATTGATTTAGAGCTCTGTTCTACTGAAACAATTTGTACTTCTCCATTCGCCTTCGGCTCAGTCGAAGAAGAATTTTTGTTCGACCTTGTGGAGAACTTCCTTATTCTCTCTATTGCTTCTACTGCTGTCCCGCAATATTCCCAATCTACCCATTCAGTAGTATTGATAGAGGCTTTTTTAATACGGTGATTAGGAGGAGTTTCTGATCCCGCGCAAAGATAGATTTTTTTAGCAGCCACAGCATCCGCCAGCCTGAATATTGAGCCTATGTTATATGTATCTAATACATTGTCCAAAACAATATAAATCTCGTTTTTCGTTAGTTCGTTTTTCGTTTTATCTTTTAACGATTTTACGAATGACGAATTACGAAGCTCTTTTGCATTCAGCCTAACCATTTGACAAGTATACCAGTTTATGTCCATACTAAATTATGATAAAAATAGGTGTTGGTGTAGCTTTAGTTGCACTCTCAGCTCTTATTGGATTTGTAATAGGAAGAGCAAATCCAGGGTATGCCCCCCTTATTAAAACTCCAAGCACAGAGGAAAGTGTTCAGACTACCAAATCTTTGGAAGCAGCAGTTAATCCCCTTTTTAAAACTCAGGCTGCTACTTTCCAGGGCAAAATAACTTCCATTGCAGGTAAAACACTGCAAGTTACCTCAGATTCCGGAGAAAAAGGAGAATTTGATGTGTCAGATTCAGTAGTAATTTATAAATTTGCAGGAACTTCTACTACAGCTTCAGCCTCCTCTGATATAAAAACAATAGATACAGGTAGAGAAGTTTTAATATCACTTGAACTGCTAAATGGTAAATATCAGGCTGTCACAATCTCATATTTCAGATCTCCATGAAATAGTATGGATAATAATCTGCTCAAAAAAAAACCACCTGTTAAAATTATCCTGTTAGTGATTTCAGGGATCTTACTGATTATTCTGGCAGGATATTTTATTTTTACAAAAACACAAAAAGGCAAAATAATTACTCCTTTGCCTGCTCCTTTACCTACTCCTGCCCCTAAATTCAGCATTCCCTGCCCTGGTGATCCAAGTTTCTGTGAAAAAGCCCAGGAGGTTACAAAAAATGAAAAATACAGCGGACTGGGGGCAAAAGTCCCTGCCAACACCCCTGTTTATGCCCCTTTTGATAGTGTACTTTCATCATCACGCGCTATACTCTTTGATCCGGACTCCAAAATAAAACCTTTTGTTCAGATTATTCTAAAAGCCGATGATTCTACTCTACCCCTGGCTGTTTATGCAATTCATCCAACAGCCAAAGGAGGAATAAGTAAAACGGCTTTTAAAAAGGGTGAGATTATAGCCACTGTTTCGGCAGAGCCTTTAACTTATTTTGGTGATTATAACTTAATCTTTGCCCTGATGGATAAAGACGGCCTTTTACCCAAAGATAGGACTGAATTTATCAAATGAATAGATGCTTACCAAAAATTATTCTTTGCTTAAGTTTTCTCTTTCTGGTCTTTATTTTCCCAAAACAGGCTTTGGCTAACGGTACCGTACTTACTCCTGAAGGAACTTATAATTTATCCTCCGGTCAGAATACTGTTAGCGTAAAAGCTGAGCTTGGATTCGAGCAAGACACTTCTGGACAAACCTATGGCGAGATTTGTGCTAATGGTAACCGTACTGGAAATGGCACTACTTATCGTCCTGGAGCTGGCTATATTACGTGGACAGGCGACGTAGGGCCAGGATATAATTGGTTTGATTATAGAGTGAGCACATCTCCGATTAATGGTTGTTCTGATGGTAGTTCTTGGGGAATTCGTTCAGTTACAGTTAATGCTTATGTTGCTCCACCCGACTGTAATACCGGGCTTTCTTGCGGGGCTTGTAATATTGGACCTGCTGCTGATAGCTGTCAAGTTTATCAGAGCGGTTGTCATTTTACAACATATAATAATGGAGCAGCTACTTGTACAAGGCCTGCTACTGATCAGCCAAACAACTGGTGTGGTGCTTCATATAATGTAAATAACTGTACCAACGGTACCTGTACAACTTCCGGTGCCTGTACTACTAATGCTCCCAATCAGACAACTTGGGGAAATAGTGAATATAGTTCAACCTGGAGCGGCAATAACACCTGGATTGGGGAACATTGGAATAACGTTGGTTCTGCGACTCTGTGGGCGTATAAGATCAACAATAACTACTGGAATGTATCCCCGACCCCCCGTACATACAATGCTGACTGGAATTATCTTTGCCGTGAGATTTATAGTTTTGGTGCTACCTGTGGCATTGTTAATCCCGGAGACAGTTCTACAACCAGAACTGTCATAGACTTCAAGGGAGCTGTACCTGGCTCTTCTCTTACCTTCCCGGGAATCTACGAGGGTACCTCTTACAATGTAACCTGGCCTGGCAATGCTAATTACAATAACTACCCCTGTGGTATAGTACAAAACGATATCAAGGTTACTCCAACTGAACTCAGTGTCTGTAATGGCGTTACCTGTGTACCCGGATATATCACAGGTGCTGTCTATGCTGGCAATACTGTCGCCTGTGCTAATGTCACTCTGACTGTTAATCCCTTAAATATAGCCTGTGTCTCCGGTACAAGCTGTGCAGGGGGAACTGCTGGAAGCACAACAGGCAGGCTCTCAACTGAAAACGGAGGCAGCTGGAATAATCCGGTCAACCTGACAGTCACAGGCACCGGTCCCATTACCAACTATTATGCTGCCATGTATACAGGAACCACCTTAACCAATGCCAATACTTTTCTATCTGATGCCCAGGGCAGAGTACCTTCTCCAGGAGCTAATGGGTTTTTGCTTAGGTATGACAGTACCAGTCATTATGTCTGGGCTTCTGGTGCATGGCGAAATCTACCATGGGATATTTATAATGGTGCTGAAAACATAGGGCAGATAGTTTCAAATGGAACAAGATCCTGGCAGGTAAAATTTCTTTCAGGTTATGGCAGTAAAACAATGCGTACATCAGCATATGTTGAAAACAGCAGTGGATTAAAAGCTCTTAGCCCTTAGCAAATTCTTACCCCAGTACACAAGGTACAGCTAGTACAGTTAAATCACAATTATAAGTACGTGTTAGGCTGTTTGTTCTCAAAACAAGCCTCAGGGTTTCTTTGTTATTAATAGTTGTTTTTGTAAAAGAACTGAATGGCATTTCAGCAATTCCTGCTGTAGTATTTTTGTCAATACCAGACCCAACAACCTGCTGAATAGTAGGATTTGTTCCGTCAAAAGTTAGCATATCCGGGGATCTAAAATTGCCTCCCCTGTCTATTGCTATTGCTGCCACTACTTTGTTTAAGCTATCACTGTGAATAAGAGCGTTAATATAAAGCGTTCGGTTATTACCACTTAATAATCCAAACTGAGATTCGTAGGGTTGAATTCTACTCACAGATCCCCCACTTATATCAATTGTATTTACTATTCTGTTTGGATTATTTGGCGATTCTCCAACAGTAATATTTGGATTAATGCTCCAGGTTTGATTGGCCCAGGTAACTGATCGAGGAAGCTCATTAATTACTGGAGTTGGGGTGGGGGTTGGAGTGGCTGTAGACCCTTTTACTACATCTATCCTGTTCACAATTCCTTCTGGTAGCTTACCCTGGCCTGCATATTCAGTAAAAGTGTATGTATTTCCTGGCTGGATCCAGTTTATGCCTGTCCAGGTATAATGAGGGTTTTGGACAACTAAGCTTTCCGGACCATGATTGACTGCTACCCAAACCTGCATAGTATCAGAAATACCATTGCCATTAAAAGATAATGTATATAAATCAGGATTTCCTGCCTCTGGTGTAACTGAAAGGGGTTGAGAAGTTGCTGACCTTAAAACCTTTGTTGAGCCAAGCAAAGAAGTGCGGGATGAATCAGAATAGACATTGAAGTCATAGCGATTACCGGCATTAAACCAATTAGGTCTATCCAGTCCAGAGACTCCTCTATTAAATAAAACCTCCGGGGCTCCATTAACACTCAGCATGACTTCCCCTGCCGGGTTGCCTGTATTCCAGCTGATTTCTGTTGCTCCAGGTCCTGTTGTACCTGCTGGTATGGGATTAGGAGAAGCAGAGATAACTGAATCAGCAGAAGCATCTCCATCTGCTATTACTGCCATCAAAAGGGCAGAAAAAGCAATTCTGCCTGCTTTGGAATGAACTGCTTTTTTTCCTAAATTCTTAATCCCTCTGAATCTTTCCATATTATCCTATAATAGTAGCATATTCCATGCATTTTGTCAAATTCTAGCTTTGTATGAGTTCAGTTCTTCCCAGCGGAATAGTTACAGATCAACTTCTTGCTTTTTGTCAAATAATACAGCTATTATAATAGTATGCCTGCCAGATTTAGAAGGTTTCTTATTGTTGGTTTTCTTCTATTTCTTTCACTATACCCTAACCCCTATACCCTAACCCCTACCTTTGCTGACTGGACTCTGGATTTAGACCCTCCGTCTACTATTTTCGCTCCCGCTCCATCTTGCACAAACTGTGCTAACGGGGAAATATCTACCATATCTCTTGCCTGTTCTGATACAGGTGGTAGCGGTTGCAGGAATACATATTATACAGTTGATGGTTCTACCCCCGGTTGTACTGCTCCTGCAACATTATATTCAGGTCCATTTCCGGTCAGCGGCAGCAGTCAAACAATCACTATTAAAGCTATCAGCTGTGATAATGCCGGCAATACCGCTGCGGTAGTGTCTCAATCAATTACCTTTTCTGCTGCTGTCTGTACTCCCAGCTGCAACGGTGGTACCAGTTATTGTCCTGGTTATGCATATTCTGATGGCTGTAGTGGCACATGTACCAATGGGACTAAAACTTGTAGTGGAGGCCTGATATGTAACACCTCTACCAATGTATGTACCGCTCCCCCCCCCTGGATTCAAACATCTGGCGGAGATGTTCATTCAAATGAAACAATCAATACCCCTGGAGGACCATGAAGAAGAAAGGGTTTAGGGTTAAGGGTTTAGCGACTAGTTTAATTGCAATTTCTTTTTTGGTATTTGCCTTACTATACCCTATACCCTATACCCTATACCCTGTTCATGCCCAATCCCCTCAATGTGCAGGAGGCGGAATTTCAAGGGCAACAGGCCTTGTAACAACTCCCATAATAGGCTCTGACAGCAAATTCTACACTTCAGGTGAAGGAGGATGCTCAATTGATCCAAAAATTGGCTTTATTCCCTATAAAATCCCAACCTATGATGAATTAAAATCTATTTATTACAACCGTGCCCCTTTTGGAACAAATAAGGTAGAAATTACAGGCAATGCCACCCAAGCCAACCTCAATTTCACTACTGATTCTGTCTATTTAATCACAGGAGACCTGAATCTTTCCGGCAATCCCCCGGGAGCAGCCGTTAAAACAGGTGTTGTGTTTGTAGAGGGTAAATTAAATATCAGCAGTAATTATACTTATGGGGCAAATCAGGCAGACAGGGGTACGGTTTTTATTGTCAAAGATGATGTTAATTTTACTCCTTCCGGAAGTCTAACCGACATCCAAGCAACTATTATTTCCTCTGGAATAATTTGCACCGCAAGCAATGACTTTACTTCTACTTGTCCTTCATCAGGCTTTATAAGCGTATCACCTGCCAATCAATTAAATATTTATGGAAGTTTAATCAGTCTTGATTCCAATAAACCTATAAGGTTCAGAAGAAGTTTAGGTGCGGCAGATGCAAATACTGCTGCTGAAAAGGTCAATCTTGAACCTAAATATCTGGTGCTTTTAAGAAATGTTTTATCTACAACTTTCCAAAAATGGTCAGAAGTAACAACCCCTAGCTTCACCCTTCCCATTCCTCCTTCAGGACCTATTCCAACCTCCCCACCTTTTCCCAGCAGCGGTTTAGTGGCCTATTATAAAATGGATGAAAGTAGTGGTGCTACGGTTGCTGATTCAACCACCAATAATAATACTGGAATTTCCAACTCCTCTGCTAATATTGGGACAGGCAGAATTGGGAAAAGTAGAACTTTTAATGGCACATCTGAGTATATTGATATTCCGGTTCCTTCTACCAGCTCCCTTAATCTAACCTCAACAGTTACTCTTTCAGCCTGGGTCAATCCTACCAATGTCAATAATACAAGACAGGAAATTTTTAGCCGGGGATATTGTGACTGTCAGGCCGGAGGCAGTGGTTATGGCATGAATTTAGGCTTAAATAGCAATGCCAAATTTAATATTGGAGGCATGGCTGGAGGTAATCTTGATGGCACAACAGATGCAGTTAATGGCAGATGGTATCATGTAGTGTCAATTACCAATGGGGCAAATAGTGAGTTATGGATTAATGGAGTCAAGGAAATAACTACCAATATCTCTGTTGCCGGTGGCAGCACCTCTATAGCGGCTAAGATTGGAGCTGTTTTTGGCTCAGTAGGACCTAACCCAATTAATCTTTTTAAGGGTTCAATTGATGAGGTAGGAGTTTGGAATAGAAGCTTAACATCCAGCGAAATTGCTACTCTTTATAATTATGGCTTTGGATTTACCTATGGCACTACTTCTGCCCCTCCAGCCACAACTATTCCTGATGCTCCGACATCACTCTCTTCCACCCCAGGCAATGCCCAAGCCACCCTTAACTGGACTGCCCCAGCCTCTGATGGAGGGGCTGCAATTACCAATTACAAAATCTACAGAGCTACCAGTTCTGGAGCACAAGGTTCAACCCCCATAGCCACCATAGGAAATGTTCTAACCTATCTTGACAG
>MFCV01000027.1:29700-30075 GCA_001777015.1 Candidatus Daviesbacteria bacterium RIFCSPHIGHO2_02_FULL_36_13 | reverse complement strand
GAGATTTCCACCTGATTATCAATGTTCATGTCTGCCCTGACTCCGCCAACAGTACTTAGATAAGCAACAATCTTTTCTAAATCTGCCATAGGGTTTTGGAAGCTGTGGTCTTTTACTAAGAGGAAATGAACTGGATCTGAGAGCATAAATTCATATTAACAAGAATAAGCTGATTATGGCAAGTTTACTATAGTATCGGATGTTCTAACAGCACCGATTGTGGCACCGGAAGAGCCGAAAGTACCTGTAGTTTGGAATGGCAATATTCCTTTGCGGCGGACTCTAATAAGTAGAGGTATATCGGCCAGATACTGGATTGTGTTGGTTACCGAAGTTGCAGTTGCCTCTTTTTCAATTAGGACGACAAAAGCATTG
>MFCV01000027.1:16425-29692 GCA_001777015.1 Candidatus Daviesbacteria bacterium RIFCSPHIGHO2_02_FULL_36_13 | reverse complement strand
AGTTAAATCCACGCCTGTTCCCGTTACATCCTCAATCGTGCCAGTGGTTAAGGTAAATACATTGGTTGTTCTGTTTATCGCATTGTAAGGAAATCTCAAATAAAGGCCGGTATCATTTGGGTCCAGGATTCTAAGCACCCCGGAGTCAGGTACATCAACTGGTAGCGGGGTACCATCTCTTACTCCGTCAGCAAGGAGGATTGTAGAATCAGTTGCCCGGTTATTTGGATTGAGGGAACCAACCGCAAACTCGCCTACTTCAATAGTAGTTGAGTCAACACCTGTGCTCCTGAAGACCGAAACTCTGTCGCCAGAAACGAGTGCATTAACCGTCAGAGTCTGTAAGTTAGGTGGAGTAATGGTTGTTCCTGCATTATCAATCAAGGAAATTTTCTGAACATCAGCCGCTATCAGGGTATCTTTGTCTATAAATACACCCTGGGCACCGAACATTGTACCTCCGGCAAAGGTGCCATAAGGGGAAGCCTTCTTTTCGGCAAAAGTAGTATCCAGCGTTCGGTAAATCTGGCCATTTATTCCGGAAGCGCTTCCCACGCCTCCTTCTGTAGATGTTGATTCAGACCTGGTCCTGAACTTGGACCATTCATATACTTTGGCAATGGTTTGAGGATCGGCGTCAGTGATGTCTCCCGAGATGACAGCTTTATAGTTTTTATCTCCGCCTCCATCTCCAATATCTTTGGGAACTGTAAGTTGGTTGGTGTCAATGACGAAAGCGGTTGCATCAGTAAGTGTCGCACCGGACGTAGCGCCAGTGATAGTTAAATCACCAGTTGTAAAAGCTGTCGCATTGTTTTTTTGTATATACATGACAAAACCATCTAATTCCATAAAGAAGCCTGTTGCGCTGGAGCCGGATTGTGTTACCACTTCGCCAACAATGAATGTACCGGCACCACCATCACCAGTAATTTTTTGGTCAATGGTCATAATTTTAATATCCGTGCTGTAGCCTGCAACTACGTCATTTGTGGAGTCAAAGCCACCTACCTCATTAACGCTAAAAGTCTTGCCGGATACTTTTCCGGTGCAAGCATCATCGTCTGCAAATTGTGTTCCGGATTTTAGCGCATAAGTGACGGTTCCGGTTGCTCCCGCATCTCCTGTTTGAGCAGTGACGATTCCAAATTTTAAAACTCCGGCAGTAGTGGCTGTAAATTCCTCTCCAACCAGAAGGGTTGCAGCACTACCTGCATCGTAGGCAAATACATATTGACCCGTGGCATTATCCGAATCATTGGCAGTGTTTAAAGGTACGGCCACAAATCCTCCGGTAGTGTTGGTAAATTCGAAATGATCGTAAGTTCTTAAATATTCTCTTCCGAATACCGTTACAACACCGCTATTGATCAGTTGACCCAGGGTATTAACAGTAGGATCAATATAGCGGGTGTCGGTTTTTGTTTTGACCTTGACTAAGACATTGATGTTTCCTTCAAGCCAATCCTGCCTTAAAACTAGACCATTCTGCTCAACATAGAGATTAGGTTGGGGAGTCTTTTGAGTGGTATCATACAAAAATCCCTGGTTGGTAATATCGGCAATAGTACCCAGGGTTTGGATGTTGGCAAAAATATTGGCGTTGGCACTATCCTTTAAAGATCCTGATTCCAGAAATCTCATAGAAAGATCAGGTATTTGCCAGCTGTTGATCATTGTATATGCCTGATCTTTAACTTGAGCAGACATCGGATCGTTATCATCGAGTTGACCTAGTTCATCAAAAGTATCCTGCAAATAGGTATAGAGAGCGTTAAAGGAGCGGACAATATTTAAAGAGTCAGTAGCAGCATAAATTCCACCCTGAGAGGCTCTTTGTTCTGTGCGGATTCCGCCGGCAGCAGCAGGTATATTAATGGTGGCTGCTGCTAAAACATCAGTTCCAACTTCTACGAGCGCAATGGTTACCCCGCCAACTTGAATAGGCTCTGAAGTTCCAAAATCCCAATCAGTTGGATCTATATCTTGATCTGCCAGAATAATTTTTCCCGTACTGTCGCCATCATCAATAACAGCGAGTACCCGGCCTGTTGCACCAGAAGTTGCGCCCACGACTACATCTCCAACCGAAAATACCTGGCCGGCAACCTGATTATCATAAAATACAACCTGTGTGATTTCCAGAGAAACGTTATCAGACCAATCATTAGTTACGGAGTTGCTGTCTACAATTCTAATTGATCCTGTTGCAGTAACTCCGTAAACTTGCTGGGCAATTCCTACAGCGCCTGCGCCAGTTTCTGCAATCCTGGCACCTTCCGGGATAGCAATCGTCCCGGCATCATAGTGAATAATAACCGAGTCGTTGGTATTGGCTGTACCCGGAATTGCCAGCGTTCCATTTGCCAAGGCTCCGGTAAACGTAGCTCCTGCTACTTCAGCACTATCTGCTACTGCTACATTGGTCTGACCCCCATTGATATCCATGACATCAGCATCTGTCCATGATTGACCACCACCAGCCGTTCCATAAACCGTTCCATCACCAGCAGCCAGTAAGTTATACTCAATTGCCCGTACTAAAAAATTAGCTGTTCCAGCTCCTGCCTCGTCAAGAGTATCGCCCACTTTAAACCCACCGTTGCTAGCAGTAACTTGATCGAATGCAAGAGAATCAAGCACGTCCAGTGGATCATTATTCACAAATTGACCAACGGTATTGGTTAGGGTCAGAGTTCCGGTGGCGCTTGTGCCGCCAAGATCGCTTCCAGTAAGAATCTTAGCAACAGCTCCGGAAGTAGTTCCACGGATATAATTTCCTGCACTGGGTGCAGTTCCTGTATTTGTATCATAACTTAAGACACCATCTATGTGACTTATTATCTTACCTGTAAAATTAATGTCCCAATCGTTTGCAATTGCCATAAGTTATTTATATCTAAACCAAGATTGTATCTTCGATATTTTAAGGGAGAGAAAGAGAACTCTAAAGGAGCTAGTGGTAAACAAAACATATCTGTCTGTTAAGGCAGCTTTGGCAATCATTCTAATTAGTATATTCAAAGTAACATATAAAAAATTAGTTTGTAAAGGGGCAACTTAATAGGGGTTCAACCCCTAGGCTCAATAGAGGGATTTTAACTGTTCAACCTCTTCAGTGTTTCTTTCCCCATCACTATGAAACTTTTTAAGTTCCAGTTCAGTATTAGATAGGTTAGCCTCTGTTACAGGCATGGCCTTAAATCTTCCCTGCATTAAACTGCCTTCTCTTTTATTCTTCTGGTTAAAAAACAGGGTATAAGCATTAATTATCTGCTTCATAAGCTTGGATATGCCGTTTTTATTTTTCTGTTTTAAAATCAGGTGAAAATGAGTGGGCATTAAGGAGTAGCCTAAAAGCTCTACCTCATCAGATAAATTCTTGCTATGAAGCCTTACGGGAACATCAGGGAATTTTTCCAATACTTTTTTAAGAGGGGAAAGGTAAATAAAAAGGTAAGTTTCAAAAAAACGGTAGTCCTTTTCATCCAAAAATACATCTCTTCCCTCAACCCCTCTGTTAAAGACATGATAGGTGGAATCTTCTGTGAAGTTTCTGACTACATATTTGGAAGGCATGCAAGCAGATTAACACACTTTGTCAATGGGTTCAACCCCGTAATTAGAGCTGTCAGTCTGACGACTAATGACTGATAGCTGAAAGCTATTTTAACTTATCCCAGAAGCTGGCTTTTTTGGATTGTTGTTTCCTTGCCGCTACTGCAGTTTGTAAATCATTTTCCAGAAACTGCTTCCCTTGTCCTGAAAGGTGTTCAGTGTCTTCCAATTCTCTCTTTTTCTCTTGAACCTGTTCCTGCAGCTCATTTTGGAGGAATTTTTTCTCTTCAAGGGGTTGCTCTTCAATTACTCCTGAAGGATTAGCTAACTTAGCTGAAGCATAGTCTGCAATTTCCTTATAGGAGGAAAATTCAGTTGTGTTTGATTCTCCGTTACTTATCACAATTAGTTTTAATCTTTGTAGAGCCATATTTTTAGCTATCCCTGTTTGATTTAGTTACTGTGCCAGTTTTTCGAGTAGCATATACTTTGAGTTTTTCCCATGAATTAAATTCTTCTACATTTACTTTCTGGTCGTTTACTTCCAGTAATCTTATTATTAGTGGTTTTTCTTCAGCCATATAAATACTGTATATAACATTTTTGCAAATTGCAACTAGTTAAAACCATATCTTTTGAAATGTTTTTTGCGTTGTTCCTTTACGTCCTCTTCTGCCAATACCACCCGGCCATTTTTCATCCAGACTATATTACCGGAGTTTGGGTTAATGTCTTTAAAAGCACCACAAGAATGACATTGAACGACTTTCTCACCCTCCATTATCACTATTTTGGTTTCAGCTTTGCAAAGAGGACATTTTATCATGGTAAATTTACTATCTCATCTCTTATAAATCTTACACCAACATTTAGCCCAGTTGATTCAATTGTTCCCGTTGTTTTAAAGTTGATATATCCCTTAAGACGGACAACCACATTTATTTCAACATCTCCACCATAGTTGTAAGTTGCATCTGTATATATACCTGAGCCATTGGTAGATCCTTCTGATATCAGGGTTCCGCCGGAAGTCTCAATTCGGACACGGGCGCCACTTACTGCCACGCCACTGGTATTCTTGACTGTTACTGTCAAAGTCACGGTATTATTGACGAGTGTGTAGCCGTGCCAGGCTTGGGTCCCCAGTGGAGCAGTTGTTACAACCGGAGATGCGCCGAATGTGGTTACAGCCCTGATCCAATATTTTGTCGTTCCATTAACATCAGTTGTCGCCCAATCTTCATTATCTATGGGATCGCGGAAGTTAATAGTATAAGTTCCTGCTACAGCTGAAAAAGCACTGGTGTTATCTACAATATCAGATATTGTTGTCCAGGCGCCGTTCCAATACTGCCAGGTAATGGTGATATCTGAATAAGTACCTTTGGTACCTAAAACAAGAGTAACGCCGGTGAAAGTTGAACTGTGACCCAAATATATAGCGTCTCCGGCAGTTGTTGCTTGAATAGGTGGGAGGGCAACATCGCTGGCATCAGTATCATTAATATCAGTTACTTCATCGGTATAGGTAGTTGTATTGGCGTTATAACTTTGGGCGGAGGAGGCTTCAAAAGAAATACCTGTATGTATGTATGTATATGTTCCCGGATTAGAAGTGCCGGTGGCGTTTATTGTAACTGTTCCGGAGGATGCGGAATTCTCAATATCATATGTATTTCCTGAAAAAGTCAAATCATCAAAAGTGTAGCTCCCTGAAGCTGTGATTTTAATGGCTCTATTGCAGTTGATGAATTTGGAGTTGGTGATTGTTGACATTTCAGTGGCTGAGGCAACGATTAAGGCATATGTAGCCGAAATCGGCGTGGCTGTTCTAACATCCTGAAAGGTGCAGCTGTCAATCAAAGCTCCGCCTGTTGTAACAGTTCCGAAGTTGGTAAATGTACAGCCGCGGACTACGCTAGTAGTTGTCAATGCAGCACTAAGCATTTCTGAAAAAGTACAGCCGTAAAGATTTAAAGTTTGATTTGCGGCGCTGGCAGTGAGTGTCCAAATTGAACCTCCAGCAACAGTTGCTGTAAAAGTTGCGCTACTTCCTGTACCACCAGTAACACTAAGCGTTCCTGTAGGGGGAACAGAATAAGCACCTGCTGTTTGCATACGAATTTCGGTAATAACTCCGCTACTTACCGTAATAACCCTAAATTGAGCCGTGATTGTTCCTGTCCCGCCTGTAACAGTTAAGGTATCATTCGCCGTATATCCAGTGCCTCCCGAAACAATAACCGGAGCAATAAGCCGTTGTGTTTCTAAACCAGTTCCTTTGATGGTACAACCATTTGAAGTCAAGCCTCCCGAGTAAGTTCCTAGCGTAACGGTGGTGACATTTGGGGTTGTATTGCCAACCAACTGTATTTCATAAAAGCTGGAGGCGACAGGGAAATCCTGCCAGACTAAAGTTTGCTTAGTATCTGTTAATATACACGGAGCACTTTGTCCGGTGGTGCCAAAAATTAACTTTCCGCCACCAAAGAAAATACCGGCTGATTTGTTAAGAATTCCATATTGGTTGGCGGTAGTTGAGTCTGCCGCATAAATATCTTGGAAAGTTCCTGTACTTCCTGTAATGGTCAATTTAGTTCCATATCTAATAGCATCCCACAGGATATTTTTTGGTTTAAACGAACCAGCTCCAACGCCATTAATAACATTGACCCTGATGCCTATCCTATCGACAGAGGTCATGTCTGCACTACCAATAGTTAAATCTGCAACGCTAGTAGGGTCCACGACATAGCAGACCCATCCGCTCGTGGTATCAATATCATTTCCTGTGAGGAACCATTGTTTCGAGACACCTATGCCATTCCAGGGTACAGTGCCGCTAAGGGTTGTAACGTCGGTTCCGGATGAAATGGAAAGACCAATACCGCCGCGGACACGGGCATCCATGGCGGGGATGGTGATACACTTAATCCAAAAAAATGCATGATTGCCGGTTGTTAGGTCAAGGCTTGCCGATGTAGTAAGATGATCCCAAAACATAGTAGCAGTACCACCACCAGAAGCACGACCACCAATACAGGATAGGGCGGTTGTACTCTGTAGGTACATGTCGCCATCGGTAACTGGGTTAGTAGACCATGTGGCCGTGATTGTCCAGTTGGTGATCACTTCAGCATCGCCGCCAGTGGCATTAAAAAGAGTTTGATCGGATGCAACTGTAATGGCCATAATTAAATATTACCATTTTTAGAAGAACATATTTATCCCCAAAATTCAAGATACAATTATGTTAATTGATTGTATTATTTGGTATAGGATTGTCCTATTTAAAAGATCTTAATGTTTACTTTTGAGTAAATTTAATACTCTCATTTTGATCGGGTTGACAAATCATACTCTTTTAGGTAATAGTAAAATATAGATAATAAAAAAATGATTAAAAAAGAATATCAAGCAAATATATTGGCAGCAAAACCTTTAGATGAGGTTTTTGCATTTACCTCTGATCCTAATAATTTACCTTTGTGGAGTGGTGCATCAGCAGTGGAGATGGTGTCAGAGATGGCTGATCAGGTGGGGAGTGTTTATAAAGTTACTTTTAGTTCTTTTTTTAAAAAATACAGTATTTTGATTGAAATTACAGAATATAATTCTCCAAATTCCTGGGAATTTAAGACTGAAGAAAAGCCTGCCTCAGTCTCAAAGTACACATTTGAAGAGGTAGAGGGTGAGACAAAGATAACTCTCAATCTTACAGAAGATCAGGAATCAGAATCTCTTATATCTGATATATCAATCAAGCGTAAATTGGACAATCTTTTAATCAATCTTAAAAAATATTTAGAAAAATGAACCCTGTAATGAAGGTTCAACCCCTAAATCCTCATGGGTTTAGGGATTTTGCTTGAATCTGCGGAGGAATAATCCTAAGAATATAAAACTAAAGCTCAGACCTGCTACTAAGACTGTGGTTGGTAAAAGTTGCTGGGATTTAGTTAAACCAAATCCTTCTTTGACAGCTATTAAAATAACCCAACTCTGGCTATCTATGGATAAGGCTTCTTTGGTGTATAGTCCGGGTTTTGTTTGAGTTTGAGAAATTTTGTAGCTGGGATCATGGTCATACAATAAACTATCACCAGAAAGATTCTCACTTTCATATATTTCAAAGTCAACTTCTGGGAAAAGATCTATCTCACCGTAAGCAGCCTTGAATATCGCATCTCCTCTAAAAACAGGGTATACAAATCCTTTAATATTGGCTTTTCGCTCATTTGGATTGTTTAAGTCTGTACCATTTTTGTAAACAGGGATCAAAAAACTAAACCCGGGTGTGTTAGTAGAGGCTAATATTATTTTTCCGGTTGAGGATGCTTTCCCGCTATCACGGGCTATTTCTATGGCTTTCAGACGTTTAGTCTCTGAACTTACATCAAAACCAAGAGCTTCTTCATTATCTACTAATAAAGGTTCAATGTATTTAACAACAAAATATTCTTCCTTGTTAGTTTGGGGGTAGATATTGAAATCCGGATAATCCTTCCTAACCTTTTCCACAAAAATCAATTTATCCTTGTTTTCCACCTTTTCTATATAGCTTATAGAAGCTAACCCGGGATAGTCTTTTATCAGATTAACTTTTTTAATATAAGCTGACCATTCATCCCTACTAACATTATCACTTTCTTCAACAAATCCAGCTAAACCTTCTGCTCCCAAAATATATAGTTTAAGCTTGACTTGAATCAAGCTTTGGATTTTTAATGAGTCTTGATAAAATCTGTTTTTAGATTCCTGTTCTGCTAGATCAGAGGTAATTTTCCAGGTAAAAATTGTGGAGATCAGTAGAATAATGAAAACCACTAGGGTGGTTATTAAAAATCTGCTATGTAGGACAGTACTGAGCATATCTTGATTGTACTCTTAAGGTTATAAAAAGCAAATACAGCCTTGACAGTTTATGTTTATGTATGACTACAATAAATTACATGTACAATCATTTGTTATACCTTGGCTATTGGCTGACAAACTCCATTGTTTTACTTTTATCAACCTTGGTGACTGGGAATAGTGTAATACTGGGAGGCGACCGTTTTAACACCCTTGAGGCCTCTATCTATGCAGGTTTTTGGTTAACTTTTCTAATTTGGGTTTGGTGGGATTTTGCCATAGCCAGAAAATTTAAGCTTGATAAAGGAGTAATTATTTTTGGATTCTTTTTATTTGTTAATATTTTCTCTTTGGTGGCAGTATCCAGATTCCATTTCTTTACAGGGTTTGAGCTGATAAATTATTTTTGGGTCTTAGCAATTGCACTGCTAGCCACAATTTTACAAAGGGTAGCCTGGAAATTAATTGTAAATAGAGGTTGAACCCCTAAACTAAATTTTCAGCTAACTTCAAGCCTTGTTTTTTGTAGAACTCATCGTAGGCAAACACACCTTCAGCCTTCATTTTTCTGGCAACAACAGCCACAGAACAGTCTATTAAGGTATTTTTTCTGCTTCCGGCAGGATCAAAAAGCATGGCTGATTCTTTTAATGTATCAGTATCAATAGTAAAGACAGGAATTTGTTCACTTCTGATTAGTTCTATAAGTTTTTTTGTCACAGTTGGTTTGGGCAATACTCTTTGAAAAAGTGATATAACTTCAAAAAGTACTGAGGTGGGGTAAATCATCTGATAGCCTTGTTCTAGGAGCTTCTGAAAAGTTTTTAGAGCTTTGATATTGAGAGGATCATTGGGGTTGTAGAGTGCAAAAATGGCATCGGAGTCCACAACCACCAGTTTAGTCATGTCTGCCATATAATATTTTATCTGCCTGCTGGCGTAAATCTTTGGGCAAACTTTTTAACTCTTTTCTACCTTCAATTGCCAGCTTCAGAATTTCCAGAGCAGAACTGGTAGATTTAGCGCTTTTTAATCTGTCCAAGTCCTCCAGGGGGATGATGGCAGCCTGCGGTTTACTATTGGTAGTTAAAACCACTGCCTGTTTTTTGGTTTTTACACCTTCGATGATAGCCTTATAAGACTTTTGCAAACTTCTAGCAGGTATTGTATTTAGCATAAAATCATCTTACAGGAAATGATATCATTTGTCAATATCTTTTTTTGATATCACATAAGCAAATTAAAGGTCTTCTTTTTTAAAATCAAAAGGATCAGGGGATTCCTCAGAAAGTTTACTGCCAGCCTTACCAATAAACCCTGCAATCATATAAAATATAGCTGGAATTAGAAGGAGTAATCCCCCAAAAGTAAGGGCCAAGGACCATTCTAAAGGTAAAACTCCTGTTTTTGAAACTACATCCTGCAGGGCATAAAGCTGCATAAGACCTGAAAGAACGAGCAAGATACCGCCTTTCAAAACCTTATTAAAGTCTAAGAATGACAAAAACCAAAGTGGTCCTAAAAATAGCGCAAGAGCCTTTAAGGTTATAGAAACTGAGGTAAAAGGATATTTAAATACTATGTTGGGATCAAAAAAGTGATAGGGAGTTGTTAAGTTGATGGTTAAAGGGTTCACAATAGCATCTAAAACATAAGCCAAGATTAAAAATCCAATAATTATGACCAAAACATATTCCTGCTTCATAAATCTATTGTCTAAAAGATATCATCGAAATAGCCATAAGTCAAATTGATACGGTTTGGCCAGCCGGTAGTGGCGTTTGTGAAGTCTGATGTCCCTTTTGTATATCTATAGTTCCCGGATCCGTCGTCTAGCATTATAAACCAGGCACCATCCTTGTTAGTAAAGCCATAATAAGTATTGGGCGCATCAGAAGTTTCATCAAGCTGGGCAATTTTATATCCGTCAGTTGGCTGTTTTTCTGCAGGATCAATGGGATTGCCTGAGGTATCTTTTATAGCCACAGTCCCAGGACCAGGCACAGATCCAAAGAAAGCCGCATGAGCCTTTTTAGTAAAAAGAGAAAACATAAAAACAGTAATGCCTGCAGAGCCAATAAGCTTTAAAAACATTCTTCTGTCTTTATCCATAGTCTGTTTTTTTAATGGCTCTAGGCTTTGAGGGGTAATCACTATTTCAGGGATGGTTATTGCTCTGCCTCTTTTTGGAAGAACTTTAATAGTAAAGTAAAGAGCTATTGGTAAGAATAGGAAGCTGCTTATGGTTTCTGCAAAGCTTCCGGCACTAAGAAAGCCTGCAAAAACCATGATAGCTGTGAGTATGAAAGAATAATAAAGAGCTAAAGTTTTTAATAGGGGAAAAGGGGTTTTATAAGCGAAGCTTGAAAGGAAACTTTCAAGATGAGCTTTCAAGGTTCCCTTATTGAATAACTTTACTTTCCAGAATCTTCCAAGCACCTCAAACAAAAGAAACAAAAAAACTGGATAAAACAAAAATTGTGTTGGTGCTCCTAAGGTAATGATTAAAGCTAAAATGAGACTGTAAAAGCTTAGGGCAATTTCAAGCTTTTTCATGGCAATTTATCAGTTGTTATTTCTTTGAAGAAACGGGAGCTGACCCAACCTGTTTTTTCCTCTGCAGTTAGGGATATTAAATACCAGTTTGGCTCTTTTTTAGTATATCTGTAGGCTTTTCCAAATTCTGCTTTTGAAATGATCTTGGAAGTGTATGATTTATCTGCATAAATAGAAACATCATCCCACCTTGCATCATTTATAGTTATATATCCGCCAATTTCTTTTGTAATCCCTAAAGTTTCTGCTGCTTTTGTAGCCTCCTTTGGAGCTTCAGGTACAGGAGTAGGGGTAGCCTTAATAGGCTCTGCAAATTTTTTATCCAGAGTATCTTTTATCTCATCTAAATTAGCTTTAAGTTTTTGGTTATTATCTGAAACACTTCTTAAGTTAAGGACGTTTAAAACAAGCATCAAGGTTACTGCAAGGCTGATATAAATAAGAAGTAATCTGTTTGTAGTCATATATATACATAGTAGTTAAATTTGAGTTCCCAGTCAATTACCTTTATGGTACAATATTAAAGCTAAGGTTTTTTCATTTTTTCAGACTTTTACCTTGGCAGAAGGAATTATTTTCGTGCACTTAAGGCTAACTTTACGCCTGATTTGGGCGTTCCTATGCGCCACGTTTGCGGCTATATATTCAAATCTTATTCCTCCGATTTTTGGTGAGAATTCCTTTATTTTAAGAGTTTTATTAACTGTGGCAGCAGCTTTAATTGGTTATGGTTTGTTTCCTCCTATAGCCAGCTGGGTAAGGGTTAGCTCTATAACTACATTCAATTTTTTGGTACACAGGGTTTCTTCAGAGGTATCTAATCAACTTATTAAATTTCCAAAACCTAATTTTCAATTTGGCCTGCCAACCCCTCAAGTAGGCTCATTAGCTCTCACAAGACCTTTAATTTTGGATACTTCAGCCATAATTGACGGTAGAATTTTGGATATTGCCAAAACAGGATTTATAAGTGGGTTGATTTTAGTGCCCAAGTTTATACTGACTGAGCTTCAACAGGTTTCTGATTCTTCTGATGATCTTAAAAGACAAAGAGGCAGACGTGGGTTTGAGGTGGTGGAGGAGCTTAAAAAGATGAAAGGACTTAGGATTGAAGTTTGGGATAAGGATCAAAGCGGCAAATTAGTTGATGATAAACTTCTGAATCTGGCCAAAAGCCTACATGGTAGGATCATAACCACAGATTATAACTTAAATAGAGTGGCATCTGTGTCTAATATTGCTGTTTTAAATGTCAATGATTTGGCCAATGCTGTTAAGACAATCAGTATTCCAGGAGAAAAACTGCAGATCAAAATAATGCATTTAGGCAAAGATAAATCTCAGGGGATAGGATATCTCCCAGATGGAACTATGATAGTTGTTTCAGATGCAGCAGAGAAAATAGGCCAGACAATAAAGATAGAAGTTACCAAAAACATCCAAACTCCTGCTGGCAGAATGATTTTTGCCCGCTAATTCACTTATCCACAGCCCTTAATTTATTGTTAATACTTAAAAGTATACCTTCTATTTAGATTGTTATATAAGGCTAAAGTTAGTACTTAGGCCTACTAAATAAACTACGGGCCTACCTAAATTGATGGTAGGAAAAGCTATGGGTTAGGTAAAACTTGACAAATAGTTTTTTTCTTGGTAATGTAAGTAGTACTATGTTTGCTCAGTTCATTGCAGGTCTTAAAAAAGAAAAAAGAGCCAAAATTAGAAGAGATGTCCTAACTGAGCAAGTGAAGAAGGTTTTAGAAGACTCTGACCAAAAGTTAATTCTGATGGTTCGGGGTTAAAAAAAGATTCCTTGGAGGCAGACGGACCAAGGAATCTTTTTTTGAGCAGATTTACTGATTTGTACTTTAAAAGGGGAATAAGCAAAGCTTGGCGACTTCGTCACTAAGTAGAGAATAGGAACTTGAGGACAAGTTCCTGAGTTACGAATATGAATCCGTAACATAAAAAAAGAGCATTCCTACCGCAGACGGACTCGAATAGCAATGCCCTTTTTTATTAATTTCGAAAACAATCTCAAGAGCAGATAGAGATTGCTTTCTAAATTAACAATAGGACAAATTCTAGGGGGTGTCAATACCCCAAAATAGGCTCGGTTTTAGAAAATTGGGTAACAAATGGGTTCAGAAATTGGTGTTTAGCATAGGGGTGGTAATTTCTATTGGGGGTTGATCAGTACGCCGCGAATTTGCTCGCTGGGTGACTGGAGCCGGGGGTTTGTCTAGGGCAGGGACAAGTCCCCGATTCTGAGCATCGGGCTCGCAAATTCTCAGGGCAG
>MFCV01000027.1:0-16418 GCA_001777015.1 Candidatus Daviesbacteria bacterium RIFCSPHIGHO2_02_FULL_36_13 | reverse complement strand
TCCCCAATAAAGATTATCACTTACAGGGTTCTTACAAAGCTATTACTAAACTACCCATTGACTTTTTAGGTAACCCATAGTAGAATACAAAGTTATTGTCATATAAAGACTACATGAATACAAACAGAGCAAATATCCAACCTATACATATTATGAAAGTGCTAGTAGCTTCTATTATAATGCTATCCATTTTTGGTGTTACTAATGCATATGCTTCCGGTACCAGATGTGAAACTCAATATGGTGGTAAGCAAGTTTGTGTAACTACTGGCCAACTTCAGGTTAACAAAGAAGTCTTTGATCCAAAAAATAATAAACATGTTGATAATTTAGGTATTAATGACTTTAAATTTGCTCCATCTGATTTAATTTCCTTTAGAATAAGTGTTAAAAATGTAGGCGATGCTACTATTAATAAGGTAATGGTTACTGATACTCCTCAAGCAGGATTTTTAGAATTGGCTACAGGTTCCCTAAATTATGAAATTACTGATCTTAAGCCTGGTGAAACAAAGTCTCAGGAGATTAAGCTTAGGGTAGTTGATGCCTCTAAAATGCCTCAAAACAACACCATTTGTGTGATTAATGCAGTGGAGGCCAAATCTGAAGGAATGAGCGATAGAGACACAGCTCAGGTTTGTTTAGAAAGAAAAGTTTTAGCAGTACAAACAAAAGAATTACCTAAAACAGGTCCAGCAGATTGGTTATTTACCCTTTTTGGCAGCTCTGCAGGTCTTTTTGCTGGAGCTAAACTCAGAGGATTAGGCAAAAGAGAAACTGGACTAGTAAGCAATTATCAATTAACAGAAAATATGGTAAGTAATAAATCAAAGGAGGTGAATATATGAGAAACATAGAAGCAAGAGAAGCTGTAAGATCAGCTGCAAAAGCTGTTGTAAGAACAGTTGCTGCAATAGGTGTTGGAGGTGTTATGTTAGCTGAAAGTGGTATTGCTAGAGCACAAGAATCTTGGATTTCTTTTGGATTTTCACAAGTTGGTGTACCAGAAGGAAGAGATGGAGATAGATTACCTTTGGTACTAGATACAGATGAAAATGGAATTATAGCTATAACTACAGGAGATTTTTCTTATACAGATTCAGCAGGTAGACCAGTTGAATTTGCAGGAAAAGGAGATCCAAATGCGGATCGAGCTAGCTTAATCTTAGTAGAAGGACCAGTTGGTGAAGGAAAAGGAGCATTAATAGCTCCAATTGTTAGAGCAAAATATAACTGGGTTGGTGTTACAGGAAAACCAGAAGGCGGCATGAATGGCGCCAGATGGCAGGAACTTATTGATGAAAGAGTAACTTCACTGCGAGATCCCCAAAACGGGAATGGCCGCAATGGAGAAGGACTTACCGGTCCTGTTGACGTTTTAATAGTTGACGGTAGAACAGGTAGGACTAGAGAAACAAGGGTTGTTTATCCTCAATAAGGACAAACAACAATTTTAAAAAAAAGGAGGTGAATTAAATATGAATAGAATAGAAAATATGATAGAAAGAGGTAGACAGGTTGTACAACACAACAGAATAGTTAGAGGCGCAGCAATTTTAATAGGTAGTACAGGTGCAGCTATAGTAACTGCTTGTGCTCCTGATTACAGTAAAGAATTTAGAGCAATAGCTGATGCCCAAAATAGAAATTCAGAAGCAATAGGAGCTTTGGCTACTAAAATAGCAGAACCAACAGCAGAGCCAACAGCAGCTTCAAGAGCTACAGCTACAGCTACAGGTACAAGAACTCCTGATGCTACAGCAAGAGCTACAGCAACAGGAACAAGAACAGCTACGCTAACTATGACACCTACTCCTGAAAGAGCTACAGCAACTATTGGAGCTAGTGATATTGATGCAAGAATTCTTAGAGCTGTTGATGAAGCTATTAAGAAAATGGAAGCTTCTAAAGCTAAAGTATTAGGCCCAGAAGGTCCATTTGCTGATTTAGCTGATGGAGTACAAGGAATGAATGTACCTGATAAGGTTGATTCAAATGTAGTTGATACAGCAAAAGGTATATTTAAAAATACAACTGGCGTTGGTAAACACGTTTTTGCTGATCCAGGAGGACTTTTAGTTGGACCTGACTTTGGTTCTACAAGTGCTCAAAATCCTTTTGGTAGAAATCCAGAGGGTTGGGATGCTATGTATGGATCAGGTGGAAGCATCCGTCCATTTAGTCCAGTATCTCAAGAAGTAATTCGTTGGGCTGGTGAAGCTCATCAAAATTTGCCTGAAGGAGGATTTGTTTTTTTCTCAGCAGGTGAGATGACAGTTTCAATACCTAAAGATAAGGATAGTGCAGTAGCATTTAAAATGCCTTATCAAGAAGGTCATAATTACTTTTTTGTTGCAAGAGGTTTATATCCAGACGGAAAACAAAATACCGACCGCAATAGAACAGTAAGCATAACTGATTACAAACCAGGACACGTTGAATTATCAATGTATGAAAGCAGATTAGAAACCAACCTTGGTTTCATTTCTGAAGGACAATTCTTGCAAAAAGTTGCAACAAGCCATGTCACAGATACAAATTGTGGTGCGGAAGGTTGTTCAGACTTAACTGCAATATTATACGACGCTAATACAGATGCTTTGGAAATTTGGAAGCACTCTCAAGATAGACCATCAGCTAATTTAGATGATGCTATTAAAAGAGCAAAATCTGGTTGGACTTTAAGTTATAGTAATTGGCAAACTAGATAAGCAAAGGGGAGGTAGAATAATGTCTTCTTCCCTTGCTTATTTTTTTTGTTCGGAATTAATTCTATCGAACTGGCGCTCATTATCGTAGCGCCAGGAACCATCCAAATCAATCCGCAGAAGGTTAGCAGGGTAGTCTATTCTTATTCTTTTAATCCCGGAAATGTTTTTAGAAACTTCTGTTTGATCCTCACTAATGCTTTCTTGTTTCCAATTTAGATTCTCATCCATAAATTGTATAAAAATAGGAGCAGTCAATTTAGGTTTAATAATGGTTAAATTGTCGCCTCTTAAAGTTATACCCAACATATTTCTATAGGGATCATTTTTAAGAAGATAGAGGCTGTCTCCCGAAGGCAAGAGGTAGGTTTTAACAATAGTTAAATCACGTTCTTTTCCTGAAAGTAGATATAGTCTGATAGCATTCATATTATTTAGATTGGGTTGATCAAGAGGTCCTACAAATTCTTTTGGCACTAAAATATAATCAAATTCAGAAAAATCAGTAAGATTTTCATTTTTATCAAAAGGCACTTCTTTAAAGAATAAATTTCTATTATTTTCAAGACTAAAAATATAAAGCGAGGCTACAGAAACCTCTGGGTTATTTGCTACCACCAGGGTTGTTTTAGGGTCTTTACCAGACATTAAAGCTAGATCGGAAATTATTGTTTTTTGAGACCAATAGGTTTTTTTATAGGCATATTGGATATTTTCTGAAGAAAGCAGAAAATCACCCTTTATTGGAAAACCAAAGGAGTTGATTGTATAAATAATTACTCCTAATCCTAAAAGCAGGGAAGGGATAATCTTAATTTTGGAGGCTCCGTAAGCCATAATGATTGTCAAAAAAGGTAAAAGAGGGATTAAATATCTTTGATTTTTATTGCCAATCAAAGTAAAGATAATATAAATAAAAGCTATTTGAAAAAGGACTAATTTGTAAGATTGGGGCTTAAATTTAATGAGTAATATAGTTGAAAGGATCAGCCAGAGTAAAAATACAGAGATGATTTGGTATTTTGCAATGGTTATTGAATAAAACGATAGGTTAGCTAAAGAGAGAATATTCAAAGGATCACCATAGTCAGGTTTGTAAAATTGTCCAGCCTGAAGTAAAAAATCTTTTATATTTATCAAATACCAGGGCAAAACAACGATTAAGGAAAAAATGATGGGTACAATAAGGCTTTTAAGCAGGTTTTTGTTTCTAAATTCATGATAATAATAGTATAGAAATGGAATGATAAGGTAGATGCCTGCATACCATTTTGTTAATTGAGCCAGACTTCCAAACAGAAAAAATAGGGCAATATTTTTCTTTTGAAGAAAGTACAGACTTATCATTAAAAGTCCGGTAAGAGGAATATCAAGCATAAAATATCGGGATTGCTCCCAAATAACAGGTAAAAGAGTATAAAAAGAGGCAGAGTAAAAAGCTAATTTTGAAGACCCTGTAAGATTTTTAGAATATAAATAAACCCCAAAAGAGGTTAAGAGTGAAATTATTAAAGCCAAAACTTGCAGATTTTGATAGTAAAAACCAAAAATAGTGGTCCAAATACCGCCCAAGATAAACATTAATGGTGGATAATAGGTGCTCACTTTCAAAAAGTCCGCAGGACTTCCCAGAGGTAACTCTCCTTTGAGTATATTGGCATAGATATAAGACAAGTTGGTGTGTCCTGCTGTATCATAGTAGGGGGTAATCGTATTTTGACTAATCCAAAAAAGATTAGAAAAAGTAATTAAACCTACTATTAGGCATAGAAAAATTATCCATTTATGTCTCATATAGCTTGAGTATTATATATTATATGGGATAATTAGTTAGGTATTTATGCGATATTTGATTTATCTTTTCGTTATTACTTTAATCCTTTGTTTAACTAACTACAAACCTGATACTTTTCTTTCTGGCTGGGATACTTTGCATCCTGAATTTAATTTTGGAGAGTATTTTAAACGCTCATTTTTCAGTGTTTGGCAGGAACATCAAGGCTTAGGGGCGGTTGCATCCCAGTCACACGCAGGAGAGCTGCCAAGGCTGTTTATTTACTATCTTAGCTCACTAGTTTTACCTGATAGTTTACTCCGCTGGGGGTATTTTTTTCTTTGCTTAATCTTAGGACCTATTGGGGTTTTCTTTCTTTTAAAATATATCACTGGTAAGGCTTGGGTTGGGTTTTGTGCAGGACTTGTATATTTACTTAATTTAGGCACACTCCAGCATTTCTATCTGCCTTTGGAGATGTTTGCCACTCATTTTGCTACACTTCCATATCTTTTCCTTTTTGGATTGAAGTTTTTAGATTGGGGGAAGATAAAGGATCTAATTATTTTTAGCATATTTACACTTTTATCTACCCCTGCTTCGCACACCCCAACCCTTTTTTATGTATATTTTCTATCCTTATTTATTTTCTTAATCACCAACATAATAATTGATAGAAAAAGATTATTAAGAGCTATTTTGATACTGATAGCTACTCTTATGATCAATAGTTTTTGGCTTCTTCCTAATATTTATTTTGTATTAAATCACGGTAAAGATGTAGTTGAATCCAAAATACACACACAGCTTTTTAATAGAGCCTTTTATACAAGCAAAGAATTTGCCACAATTGCAGACGCCTCCTTAATCAGGGGTTTTCTTTTTGACTGGGGTAAGTTTGATTTTGATCAGCATAATTTTGTAGATCTTTTTGAAGAATGGAAAAGGCATTTAGCTAATCCTTTTGTTAAGATTTTGGGCTACTTAACTTTTGTAATGGTTATTTTAGGAATAATAGCTTCATTTGTTAAGAAAAATATAGCAGGGTTTGCCTTTTTACCCATATTTATTCTTGCTTTTTTTGCAATAGCGCAAGATTTCGATTTTCTTTCATCTATAGATGTAATCCGTGAATCATTGCGTTTTCATTTTACAAAATTTTCTATTCTTTTGATGTTTGTTTTCTCAATCTTTTTCGGTCTTGCTTTAAATTTTATCAAGCCTAAAAAGTGGGTGCCAGTCATTGTATCAAGCACAGTAGCTGTATCTTTAATCTTTTATATGCTCCCGGCTTTTACCGGTAATCTAATAAACAAAGGGGAGAAAGTAAAATTTCCTAAAGAATATTCCTTGGCTTTTGATTATCTAAACTCTAAAGAAAAGGTCAGAATTGCTAATTTTCCTATACATACTTTCTGGGGATGGGGTTATTACAAATGGGATTATGAAGGAGCTGGATTTACCTGGTTTGGACTTAAAAGTCCTATTTTAGATAGGGAGTTTGATAGGTGGTTTCCTTATAACGAAAATTATTATTGGGAGGTGTCCTATGCCTTATATTCTCAGAATTTAAATTTACTAGAGCACGTTTTAGAGAAATATCAAGTTGGCTATCTTTGGATTGATGAGAGTATTTTTGATCCTTCATCTACCAAATCTCTTTATACTGATGAATTGAAGAATATGCTCTCCTCTTCCAGTAAAATTCAAAAGGATGCGGAATTTGGCGCAATTAAAATTTATAAAGTAAATCTTAGCGCACCAATAAATGAGTATGTCTTTCTAGCAAAAGATTTGCCTAAAGTTGGTCCTGAATATAAGTGGAGTAGTTTTGATCAGGGTTATATAGAAAGAGGCAATTATTCAGTAGCCTTATCTCCGGATATATATTATCCATTCAGATCTCTTTTTACAGGTAGGGCACAGGAAGATTTAGAATTTTCAGTTTCAGAGGATGGAGATTCATTTCTTTTCAAAAAAGATCTGCCAGAGGACTTTCAGGGATACTTTTTGCAGATCCCCGAAATTAACAGCCAGGATTTACAGTGGGTTGATCCTGCTGATTTAAGAAGGGTAGAGGCTTTAACAAGAGATGTTTTCTTTGACGGAAAGCAAATTATTGTCAAAGTTCCAAAAGTAGGTGGGTTTTATAGCGCACAAATAGAATCAGAGGGGAGGAGGGAATTTTTATTGCCTAATTTGCCTCACAATCTTTCATACTTAATAAAAGTTGAAAATAGCAATTCATTAGGAAAACCTTTAAACTTTTGGATTGAAAATTTTAATTCAAGAAGAGCAGATATAGAAACTTATCTGCCAAGACTTAAAACAAGTAACTCATATTTTATCCAGCCTCCTATGGAAAAGGATGGACTCGGTTATGCTTTGCATTTTGATGAGACTAAATTCGGTAATGACCAGTTTAAGAATGAGCTTGGAAAGATAGATATTCAGCCTATTCCTTTTAACTTTTTATCAAGCCTTTCCCTTAAAAAGGAAAATGTTTTATTAAATCCAAAACTTTCAGCAGTAAAGGTAAATCATCCAAATCAATCTGCATATTTTGTTGAAATATCAGAAATTGAAGAGCTGGATTCAAAAAACTCAATTTTAGTTCTTTCCCAGGCCTTTGAAAAAGGATGGAAAGCATATGAAATAAATAATTCATGGCTGCAAAAACAATTCCCATTTTTAGGTAGGGAAATCAAAACTCATGTTTTGGTTAATAACTGGCAAAATGGTTGGAGTCTTGATAATTTTGATGCTAATAATAAGATAGCCATTATCTTTATGCCTCAATACCTGCAGTATGCAGGAATGTTTTTAATTTTGGCCTGGGCAATTTTGCTAATAATCAAGGTTATGCTATCTAGGTGGCCAAGACATTAATTTGACAACATGTTGTACAACATGTTATAGTGTAGGTATGTTAAAAACATACCTTTATATCCCAGCTGATTTAGCGGAACGAGTGAATTACACAGCTAAAGTACAACAAAAAAGTAAAGCTGAGGTATTAAGGGAGGCTTTAGAAAAGGGTATGGTGGGTATTAGCCAACAAGGTACGGCTTCTGCCGAGGTATTGCTTAAAATAGCTGAGCTAGGTAAAAAAAATCATGTAAGAGGACCAAAAGACTCTTCTGCTAGGATGGATGAATATTTATGGGATAAAGATTGGAGTAAGGATGAATAATCTGGTTGTGGGTGATGCGGATGCAATAATTGCCCAGGCTAACTCTGATGATTCAAATCATAATGAAGCAGTAAGAATAGCTCAACAATTAGTCAGCTCAGCCGTTAGAGTGATTTATCCTGTTACAGCAGTAATAGAAGCTGTTACACATATTCAAAGAGCTTTAAGTAGTGGATCGACTGCTTATGGTACTGCGCAGTTAATGGTAGATCCAGGTGTTGAAGTGGTAGAGGTAAATAAACAGGTATTAATTAATGCAGTAAAATATTTTAGTCCAACCACAAGTAAGAAAAATACTTTGTTTGATTGTGTAGTAGCAGCCACAGCAGAAGAATATAAAGCAGATGCCATTTTTAGCTTTGATAAGTTTTACAAAAATAAGGGTTTTAAATTAGCTTCAGATAACTATTGACAAGAGAAGTGTGATATGATTAAATATACCTGTAAGCAAAGCTTCACAGAGAGAGTTTCCCTTTTAATAATTTGTTTTTAACTAAGTACTAAGATCTAATAACTATTAACTAACTAAAAATGCCTCGCGTAACCAAATCATTTAGACCTGCATTTCCAGTTCCACCTCCATCAGCCTCACCAGTTGAGGATTCTAGTGGAGAACAGCAACCCCCAGCTTCAGAGCAGGCTCCAGTTCAGGGTGGATTCCGCCCTAGATATGGCAATGGCGGTGGCTACCAAAATCCTGCTTATGCTCCTCAACAGGAAAGAGATGTGCCAACAGAAGAAGTAACAGGAGTCTTAGAAATAATGCCAGAAGGTCATGGCTTTTTAAGACCTAAATATATACCTTCTGATATGGATGTATATATTTCTAACAGCCAAATAAGAAGATTTTGGTTAAGAGCAGGAGATTTAGTAGATGGTGCGGCCAGGCCTCCAAAAGAAACAGAAAGATACTTTGGTTTGCTTCAGGTTAATAAAATTAATGGTGAAGATGCTAATAAAATGGTAGGAGAAGACGGCAGGCCCAAAAAGAGGGTTAAGTTTGAAGATTTAACAGCTATTTATCCAAACAAACACTTAAAATTAGAAACTGGTAAAGCACCTCTGTCTCAGAGGGTAATAGATTTAGTTTCCCCAATAGGGTTTGGTCAAAGAGGTTTAATTGTTTCTCCTCCTAAAGCTGGTAAAACAACCATTCTTAAAGATATAGCTTCTGGTATTGCCAAAAATCACCCTGATGTTATCTTGATGGCAGTTTTGGTTGGTGAAAGACCAGAAGAGGTGACTGATTTATCAAGATCAATTAAGGGTGATGTTATTGCAAGTAACTTTGATGAGCCAGCAGAGGAACAAACAGCAGCTGCAGAAATAGCTCTTGAGAGAGCCAAAAGATTAGTGGAGATGGGTAAAGATGTGGTTATTCTGCTTGACTCTATAACCAGGCTTGGAAGGGCCTACAACCTGTCTGTACCTCCATCTGGAAGAACATTAAGCGGTGGATTCGACCCAATAGCTTTGTACCCTCCAAAGCACTTCTTTGGGGCAGCTAGAAATTGTGAGCAGGGAGGATCTTTAACCATTATTGGTACAGCCTTAGTTGATACAGGTTCTAGGATGGATGATCTTATATATGAAGAATTTAAAGGTACTGGCAACATGGAGCTTCACTTGGATAGAAGAATTGCTGAAAGAAGAGTTTTCCCTGCCATTGATATTGAAGGATCAGGTACTAGACAAGAACAACTTCTATTTAAAGAGGAATATTATAAACAAATGATAATAATGAGAAGAATGATTGGAATTTTGGGTGAAAATGAAAGAACAGAGATATTCTTAGATAGATTAGCAAAGACTGAGTCTAATGAAGAATTTTTAGGCAATTTAAAAGACGTACGATAAAGTACTCTAATTAACCTAATTTCTAATTGATCTAAATAATGCCACAAGGATCAAATGGTAAAAAATATGACCTTATAGAAAGAACTGCAAAGTTTGGTGAAAATGTAATTAAATTCTGTAGAAAAGTGCCCCGAGGTCCAATCACCGATCCACTTATTAACCAGTTAGTAAGATGTGGTACAAGCACTGGAGCGAATTATTGTGAAGCAGATGATGCAGAAAGTAAGTTGGATTTTAAACATAAAATTGGTATCTGTAAAAAAGAATCAAGAGAAACAAAGCATTTTATTAGAATGATTGTAGTAGCTGAACCTTCAGTGCGTGAAGAGGCTGCTCTATTATGGCAGGAAGCAAAGGAACTAAACCTAATTTTCAATTCTATTTACAAGAAAGTTAAATAGTTAGGAATTTTTTAGAAATTAGTACTTAGAAATTAGAAATTTTTGCCTCACATTGACTGCTTCTGTTAAAATGATTCCCAATGAACTCCCTAACAGATGACCTCAAGGCTTTACTCCATGCCTTAATTTGGTACTCCAAACTCAAAATTAAATACTTTGCCCATAGGTTTGAGACTTTTAAAAATTTAGTTAAAGAGCTTTTGATGGAAGGGCGTGGAGCTCATCAAAAAAGATTCTGGCATGGTTCTATTATTGCCCTTTTAATTGTGGGAATTTTAACCTCAGGCACCTTTGGAGGACAAAGTTTAATTTCCTCCTCCTACCCCGGTATTGGGGGACCTGATCCCAGGTTTGTAACTGCTTATGAACCTTTTCCAAATGGACTGATTATTCAGGATTTTCAAGACACCCATACTAATATTTCAGTTAAACCCAGAGCAGAAATTATTGAATATCCTGTGGAAAGCGGGGACACTATTTCTTCCATTGCTTCTAAATTTGGGATATCTCAGGATACTATAAAGTGGGCCAATGATATTACCAATGTTAATTCTGTAAAACCAGGTCAAACTTTAAAGATTTTACCTGAAACAGGAGTCACACATACAGTTAAGAGTGGGGATACTTTAGAATCTGTGGCTAAAAAATATTCTGCTGAACCACAAGCAATGGTTGATTTTCCTTTTAATGATATTCCAGATGACTTTTCCTTAAAAGTTGGTCAGGTTTTGATTGTGCCTGATGGAACTCCACCTCAAATTGCTACACCAAAACCAAAACCACAGCCAAAATATTTGGCTCAGGGTCCATCTTCCCCAGCTTTTTCTGCACCTGGGGGAGCTCAATTTATCTGGCCAGCTGGTGGGGGGATTACTCAATATTATGCTTGGTATCATCCTGGGGTTGATATTGCCAACAGAGGCGCTCCAGGCATTGCAGCTACAGATGGAGGAAGAGTAATGGTGGCTGGTTGGCCTGATTCATCTGGTTATGGAAATAGGGTTATTTTAGATCATGGTAATGGATACACCTCTTTATATGCTCATCTTTCCAATATCTATGTTTCTGTAGGACAAACAGTATCAAGAGGGCAGTTAATAGGTCAGATGGGATCAACAGGAAGATCAACAGGAACACACCTACATCTTGAAATTCACTTCAAAGGAGTAGCGCTTAATCCGCTGGCAATACTTAAATAGGGTTTAGGGTCTAGGGGTTAGGGAATAGTTTAAAGACAGTTGATTTTTTCTTCTAAACCCTATACCCTAGTCGCTATACCCTGATCCGGGCCCGTGGTCTATCGGTACGACGTCTCCATGCGACATCAAGAAATGGTTTATTCTTCTATGGTTCACTTTTATACTTGCACATTGAGAGATTTAGGGGTACAATATAAATTATAATGATTTATCCTCCTAACACTATTCAAGAAGTTCTTCGATTAAGAAATCAGGGCAAAACGTACAGAGAGATTAGGCTTCTTTTAAAGCGAAATATTCCCAAGAGCACTCTCTCTGGATGGTGTAAAAATGCTACTCTTCCGAAAAGTTATGCAGATAGAATAGCTTTGTTGAATCTTAACAATCTAAATAAAGCACGTCTTATTGGTCATGAAATAAGTAAAATTAAACGCGAAGAGTTATTGGAAGAGATAGAGAACATTAATCTACCTATAGCAGAAAAAATACAGAATCGGGAAATAGCAAAGATTGCTCTCGCCATGCTTTGTTTAGGTGAAGCCTCAAAGACACGAGGTTCATTTAGCCTAGGGAGCTCAGATTCAAGGATCATAACGCTTTTTATAGAATTACTTAAGAAATGTTTTATTTTCGATCTGGAAAAAATAAGATGCACGGTTCAATGCAGAGCAGATCAAGATATAGAATTGTTAGAAACATATTGGTTAAATATAACAAAAATCCCCAAAAGGTTATTCTATAAAGCACAGATTGATCCAAGAACAAAAGGAAAACCAACAAAAAAGAGTAACTATAAGGGTGTTTTGAGAGTTGATTATTTTAATACAAAGGCACAAATTGAGCTAGAAACATTAGCGCAATTACTATATAATCAGATCGCTTAAAATGGGCTCGTAGTCTAATGGTAAAACTCCTGGATGGCATTCAGGTAATAGGGGTTCGATTCCCCTCGGGTCCACAACAAGCGAGCTATTCCCGAAGGGATCAAGGTTCTTGAGCGTAGCGAAAGGTTCTTATTCCCCTCGGGTCCACAAGTTGAGTTCTTAGAACTTAGGACTTAGGACTTAGTTAAAACTAAGATCTAGGAACTAGGATCTAAGTCCTATTTTTCCAATGCTGAGGGGGTAGAGAGATTGCCTGTTTTTGGGAGTTCTACTCTAGGTAAATTCTTTTGTTCTAAAGCTGAATTTGTCTGTGCTGCAGGAGGTTGAATATCAGACTGGACTCTGGCATTAAGATCAGATAAAAGCTCAGCAGCTTTCTGGTAATCCTCAGAATTTTTATCAGTAATAAGAGTTAATATTCTTTCTGCCACTTTTGTAGCTTCTGTGAAATTGCCTTTTTCTCTTAAAGCTAGGGCTAAATTATAAAGGAAATTAGGATGATCCGGTTTTAAGGAGGATGCATCATCAAAAAATCTTATTGCCAAATCATAATTTTTAATCTGATAATAAAGTCCACCTACAGCCAATCTTAAATTAGGATTCAGAGGATCAAGCTGAATGGCTCTGCCATATGCATCCAAGGAATATTTAAGTGCATCTTGAGAAACACCTGTCATTTGTCTGTATATTGAACCTAATACTTCCCAGTTGGCAGCAGAACGGGGAGAGATGGCTGTAGCCACCCTTCCTTCTGTAATAGATTGCTGAAGGAGTTGTCCAAGGGTTTTCTTATCTTCTTCTGTTAATGATCCTGCTGGAGAAGATTCACTCGGACCTTTAGCTGAAGCTAAGGCATTTGCCAAAGCAAAACTAGTTTGAGCAAGCTGAACTCTATAAACCTCATTGACAGTGTTAAGCGCTTCTGCCTTAACCAGTTCCTGGTAACCTGGAAATCCTTTATTTTCAGAGAGGGCAGTTATTGCTTTTTTGTGATGATATTCTGCTTTGACAAATTGAGTTGTAAAGAAAAACGATAACAAAACAGCGGCCAGACAGATCATAAAAAGGAAAGAAGGCACAGATCCGCCTATGGTAATTTGTGAAGGGTTTTCAAGTTTTTTAAGACCCATATATAAAGCTAAAATCAACAGCCCAAAGACCCAAACTACTAAGTTTAAGCTATGTAAAGTTAAAGCAGTAAAGAATACTAAGCCGGAAGCCGCCAAAGAGGCTTCAAGATAATCTGAGCGGGACAGACTTTTTAAAGCTTCAGATACAAATAGAGCAGTCAAAAGCATTAAAGCTATAATTCCCAGACCGCCTAAAGTAGATAAAACATTAAGGTATTCATTAAAAGGAGCATCAAATCTTAAGTTCCAGAATTGGGTTTGATTAAACTCAACAGGTTTATATTGGGTAAAATTAAAAACAAAAGTAGATGGTCCAGATCCAAAAATAGGTTTGTCCCGAAATGTAGAGACAGCAATTTTCCAGGAAGTATTAAAAGGCAGTTGAATTTCTCTTGGGAAATTTTGTCTTTGGGTGTAAAAAGGATTTTTAGCGTTTCCTACAGGTGGGATAAAAGATAAAACAGCAGATAAAATTATTAAGACTAAAGGAACAACTAGAAACAATGAATCTAACGCTTTTGCAAATCCCTGGATTTTAACCTTTTTAATATTAGCAGCCAAAAGTACAGCCAGGCCTAGGGTGGCGGCAATATAGGAGGATAATCCTCCTGTTAAAGCAATAGTTACTCCAAACATTGTTAAAAGGACGGCATTTATAATCTTAAATATAATGTTGGTATTGGAAATAATTCCCCAAACTAAAAGAGGCAGCATCATAGCAAGTACAGTAGTGGTGGAGAAGCTTTGGCCTGTAGGAGTAAAGTTTAAGGTTTGATTCCATTGGGAAGATAAAAATTTAATTCCTCCAAAAGAGAGCAGAGTTAAAATAGAAAGAATTGCCCCAGCGCCTAAAAACGTATGAATGAAAAACCGTATATCTTTTAGAGTTTTAAAGTTATTTACTAATATAAAGTAGAATAAAACAAGGACAATTATGGCAACCAACCCTGTTGTAACTCTAAACTGGCTGCCTAAAAGAGAAACATATAAATTTGGTGATAAGAAGGTAGAAATAACAGCTGTGGCTAAAAGTAAAATCAAAGGCAGATCAAAAGGAGTTCTGGTTAGAACTATCTTGTTGGCTATAGTAAATTTTAGTGTTCCCAAAAATAAGATTACTCCTGTAAAAGTTAAAAGAACTAAAAATTTTGGAGTTTCAAAAGGTTCAGAAGTCAGATTGCTAAATAAAAGCAGGGTAGAAATGATTACTGCTGAAAGCCCAAGCCTGAATATTAGATTAATATAGTTTTTGACAAAGTCTCTCATACCTATCTTTACAATAGATTAAATTCACTATTCATTTCAACTAGCATTAAATATATCAAACACTAAACTTAACATACATTTTCATTATTATAATAGTTACTGATACTTTGGTCTTATTTATTTCTCTGCTCCAGCCTTTTTTTAAAAAGGTTTTCAGAGTATCCACCTTCAGTTATAAACTTTTGTTCTAAAGAGCGAGTCATTTGATCTAAAAGATAACAGTCAAGATTAATAAGAGTTATAAGAAGATTGGCAAAGCTTTCTTTGGAATTAGTCCAATAGGTCCAATTAGTCAAATTAGACTCATTTGGAGAAATCCGCAGAGAGCGGATTTCTCTTATGCGGGGGTCGTTTTTATCCCAGATTTTTAGATTATTTACCCTTAAATAGTCCTTATAATCTTCTAGAAGTTCTCCTAAAGAAGCTCTGGCTACGCCTGTCAGCTTAATATTCATCTTAAGGCTTTTTTCTAAGGAGCCTTCAACTATATTTTGCTTTCCGGAACGGGCAGCTTGAACCATCTGATCTATAGTTCTCCCTTTTATATAGCGCTTACAAAACAGATCAGTCAGATCGAAAATAACCACCAGGATTAGTCATATTGGTCTAATTAGTCAAATTTGCCTTTTGTTGTACTATGAACCAGTTAAATTTAACAGCAGCAATGTTGGGTTTTGTGACCTTAACCTTAAAAATACCTATGTCTTGATAAGAAATAATCAAACTTCCTTCAAGTTCAGAGGTAGGGGTTATAAATATCCTTGAACTATTAGAAACTGCATTGCTGTTTATTGAAATTTCAGATGTACCAGCTGGAATTACTGCCTCACCTAGGCTTGAATCTCCTACAGCCAGAGTTTCTACTGAGAGTAAGCCTGTCTTATCAATAGTTACACTTCCATTAAACAGGTCTATATTTTCTGCAAGAGGACTATTTTGTATATATAGGGTAGGAAATGCATTTATCTCTGAGCCATTTGTTATAGAGAATGTTCCATCAACTGTTAGGTCTCCTGCAATTGAGGTTTTACCCAAAAATGTTTCACCCAAAGACTTAAATATATTTGATACAGATAGATCATAGGAGGCCAGTTTTCCTGAGAAGGTAGCCTCAGAGGTGACAGATAAGTTTGCTAAGTTAGCTGAACCTGTAGCTAGAAGAATATCAGGAGGAGTCAGTTCTAGGGTTTGGGGTTTAGGGTATAGGGTATAGTCAGAAGAAAGAGTTGCAGAATCTGAAGCTTCTGGAGTTTCAGCTAGATTTGCTGATTCAGTTGCTTCTTCTTGTTTTTCACTAGACCCTACACCCTGTACCCTAGTCTCTAACTCTTTAATTCTTTCTTCAAGTGAAGCTATTTTTCCAGTTAGATCATAATAAACTGTGTCACTCTGAGGCGAAGACGAAGAGTCTAAATTATATCCTTCGCTGGCGCTGCTCGCCGCGCCTTCGGCTTTCAGGATGACAGAAGGGTCAAGTATTAATGATCCTACCTTCATTTTTGGAATTATTAAGTTGCCTTCATTATCCATAGATAGGGAAGCAAAGAAGTTACCTGGATCAGCATAACTGACGTTTACAAACGTCAGAATTTTACCAAATTGTACTTCTCCACTCGCCTCTGGCTCGGTCGAAGAAGAATTATTGTTCGACCCCTGTGGAGAACTACCATCAAATGACTCTAATGCTTTTCCAACAGTTGGTCCTGGTCTAGTAGCTTTCATGGCTACACCTGGAATAGAGGAGCTGGTTAGATAATCTCCAACCTCAATCGGCCCATTTTCTGTTGAAACTTTAGTTGGTACTCTTCCAGCTAAACCAATAGCATAGGTATTAACATCCTGTGGACCCAAGATAATTCCAGGATCTGTTGAAACAATACCCATCACTTTTTGATCATAAGAAGCCTTTGAGCTCTCTACTAGACTCACCTCGGAGGAGTTAGAGCCCACCTCCGAGGTGTCTGCAATTGATACTACATCTCCTGGTTCTAAGCTCTCAGATGAGA
>MFCV01000026.1 GCA_001777015.1 Candidatus Daviesbacteria bacterium RIFCSPHIGHO2_02_FULL_36_13 | reverse complement strand
GCTTAAATTTATTTATCTTTTTATCACCACCTTACTAGGTATGAATTTTATCCTAGTGGTGGGATTCGTTTATGAAAGAAAGTATAATATAAGAATGGAAACAATTTCTCCTTTAAATTTCAGATTACATCATTTGAGAGTCCTTGGTGGGGTTAGAGAGGCTTCAAGAGATTGGGGTAAGCCTAGAAACGCTAACGGGGAAAGAATTCTTATATCAGAACTTTATCAATATCCAGATTTGGCTAGCCAAACTGCTTTAGATGTTGGTTCTTTCATTGCTTATAGTATTTCCAGAGCTTTAGTTCAAATGACTATTGATTCAGAAAATCCGCGATTAGCAGGATGGAAAGATATGATGTTAAGAAGCCTGCACCATGCTCAGGAAAAAGTTGGAAGTGATACTAGACTGGAGAAAGAATATGCTAAGAAAATGACAGCTTCTTTAACTACTTTATTGACTTTGCCTCCTCAAGCAGAAGTAGTTCTCTCGAAACAACCTGATTTGATCTGCGCATCTTGCGTATTAGTAAATGAGAGTGGATTTGGAACAGTCTGTGTTGAAGAAGCCAACGACCCTGAAACTAGTGAAGATTATAGCCATGCCTTATCACTAGCAGAGTATATAAAAAGATACGCTGGTCCTATTACCCAAACTGGGGAGGGATTAGCTGCTACTTTTTCTACCACTCTTGGATTTTTAAGAGATGAAAATTTTTTAGCAGACTATAATAGTCTAAGATTTGCCATGCAAGCTGCAAATAGAATTAAAAGTGTTCCTTAAATATAAAACAGCCACCTGGGATTCGAACCAAAAATGAAGCTAAAATATAACAATTCTACGCAGTCAGGATTTTTCGGAACACTTCAGGTTCAAAAATCGTGCCTAAATTTTTGTGAGCCCTATGCCTCTTGTTTCGAACCAGAATACAATTTTGAGTTCGAGATTTGGATCAAGACCCTGATAGTTGCTTTTAAGAAAAAAGATAATGCTTCAGGTATAATTTAGCCATGACAGAGTCAGAGATCGGTTTAATGGCTGTTGGTAAACTTCATGGGGGACAAGTAGACTGGAATTTTCAGTACCCACGCATTTTTGATAAAGTATCTTTACCTAAAGGAAGAACTCTTGATGTTGGATCAAATGATGCTAGATTTTCTCGCTGGTTAAAAGCTGTCGATATAAATCCTGAAGTTATTTCATTAGAAATTAGAGAAAGAAGTTACTTTGAAGAAATAATGGTTAGAGGAGATGGACATGCCATACCTTTTTTGAATGATAGTTTTGATGAAGTTGTTTCGTTCCATGCTTTACCTGTCTTTTCTGGTTCTGAGGAGGAAGAAGCTATAGCTCTGAATGAAATGCTAAGAGTTGCAAAAAAAAGAGTTGTTATATGGCCTACACCTATGACATGGACTGAAGACGCTAATAGGGAGGAAGAAACAAATGTACGAGAGGCAATTACAAGTCATTTAAACGGAGCTCTAGATTTAAATAGGCTGTCACTTATTGAAATAATACCAGTTTACTGTGTTGCTACACATATAGAAATTGGCGGTAGGATATTAGTACTAAAAAAATGCTGATCTTATTAGAACCCTTATGCAAAATCGAACCATTTTGAAGCTAAAAAATAGGAGTAAAGAAACTTGAAAAATTATTTTGCAAAAAATCGAGCCTGGCGGTTCGAACAACGTCAATATTTTGCAAAAGGTGAGCCCAACCGGACCTAGGTGGAAACAAATTTTTGACTCCTTAACCAGAACTTATGAGCAATTACTCGCATTGAAGCTTATTTATCCTGAAGGTTAATTTTTAAATGGTTAACTTTTTGAGAAAATGCTTTGAGCGTAGGAGAAAAACCATATAATACGAGGTAATAATCCTACATAAGCTAATAAGGCTACTACAAAAAGAATAAATTCTCTGAGACCCAATTTAGCTAAGGTTCCTGCTTGATCATTTATATTAATAACTCCAAGTAGAAAATAAAGAGAGGTACTTCCTACGATTCCACAGATAATGTGTATCCATAATTGATGAGCTCTATACGGAAACAATGGATAGAGCTTTCCTGTTGGTCTCCAAATCAAATCGTTATACCAACCATAGTAAATACCTAACACTATTCCTGAAGATAATAACCAGAGGAATCTATAATTCTCACAGGTAATCCCTTCTATAAATAGAACGACTGCTATAAATCGGAATATAAATTCTTTGCTTAAAATAATTTTTTTCATAAAATATTCTGCCTATTATAAAAACTAGATTCTGTACTTTTTCAATCTTCCTTCTCTATCCTTCTCCATAGTTTCTTCACTTTCTTTAACAAATTTCTTTCTTTCTTTCTCTGATTTTTCAGGAGAAATTGCTATTTCCTGAATGGGCTCTAAATCTGCGAACCATCCCATTTTATTGAACTTTAGGAATTCACGGACGTAGCCACCAAGAGTATACGTTTCTTGCATGAGATCTTCAAGATGATGTACTATCTGTTCTGTTCGCTCCGCAAGGCTTTTCCGATTAGTAGCAATATCAGCTTGTGGTACTGTTCCTGACAGTGCTGCAGTAAACAATCTATCATTAGACCGATTCCATGCATTCATGTCATGATTTACCTTATGGACAAGTGAGGAATAATCCATATACTTATCCATAATCTCCAAATTATAGAAGTCGGGTAAAAAATCAGGGTTCTCCAGTGGTGTTAGAACGTTCTCACTAAAAGCACCCTTAGAATATGTCTCAAGAGCTCCCTTTAATAGAAATGCGTTACCAGAAATCTGGTTGAGATGGCGGTTTAATAACTGCTCTGATTTTACTACTGCATCATGATGTGTTTTGAATCTCTCTCGACGCTTTGTATAGTTATAAGCCACGATTCCAAAGGTGAAAGCAAAAAAGGCTCCTGCGAAGGAGCCCATAAATGGAGTGTTTAAAAAATCCCAAACTCCTGAAACTAAATTTATATTCGCTATACACATAAGTAAAACTTTAGAAATTTATATGACAGTTTTTGCTATTTGCCACTCGTTATTAAATAAGCTGATAATTGTTGATGAAATCTTTAGATCCTCTACTTTCACGATTACTCCGGGGCTTTGCAGAGCTCTGGCTGACCCCTCCCAGCCAGAGCCAGATTTCTGGATCTTCTGGGAATTCCCTTTCAGTGAGCCGGCTGGGGATCGAACCCAGGACCAAGAGATTAAAAGTCTCCTGCTCTACCGCTGAGCTACCGGCCCGCTCGACACGTAACGTGCGGAACCACTAAATATTATACTGGTTTAGCCTTGAATTTGCACTATTCTGTCATCATTCCAGCACGGGATTGAACCTGATCCTTAATTTGAGTAACCGGAATCTCAGGTCTAAATTCATGTATTTTATTTCCTATAATATATACAGATTGACCTCTGTTAGGATTATCTTCAGGTATATCTAGAGAGCTTGAGCCTCCATAAATGTTAAATTGTTTTGTATTAGGATCATATCTTAATACTCCTGCATCCTCAGCCTTCATATCAGAAACTAAAGCCGCAGCTGAGTGTAAATTACTGTATCTAAAAATAATTACCTTATCTCCTTGTCTAACAAACTTCATTTCATTCCTCACAAAATTTTCCATATGAAGTTTCCCACTTCTTTCCTGACTTGGAGTATGGGCCAGTTTAATTAACTCATCAATTGTTTCTTTATCAAGAGCATGAGTTTCTCTTTTTATAATCTCTGGATCCTGTGTTGCTTCCATAAATAAAGGTAATACAAAAAAACCTATCTTGTGGACAGGTTTTTTTGTTGACACACTTGAAACTAACACTAAACTTGTCCTTTGAAAGATAAGTATCTAGATTTACTTTTTCTTTTGTCAGTAAGTCCCAATCTATGCATCGACCGGACACTTTTACAATATAAACAATTGAAGGCTTTGTCAATATGGTACAACCCGTTGTATAAAAAAACACTAGGTCTATAAGTTAAGTACTGAGTACGAGGATCTTATTAGCGAGTTACAAAGCCCTCTATAGCTTCTTTAAGTTTAGAAATATCTTGACTATGAATCCCTGAAGTTGTCCTATCAAAACCAAGAGAGGAATTAAAAAAAGAGTGATATGTCTTAACTGCAATAGAACCTACTACTCCAGCTTTGTTATCTGAAGGATCAAATAATTGTAATGCATCTGATTCAACCAAACTTGCTCCAAATATTGCGTACCTAAAAGGTGATGCAACAGTATATAAAACCAACATATCTTCAGGATGAATCTTAACGTCTCTTTGAGGATTTAAGACTTTTGTACCAGCTGCTAACCAAGCCCAAAAAGTATCAGTAGTAATTATTTGCCCAGCAATCGCAAACCTTCTCATAATTTCATTAATGTCTCGACTTGCAACTACTTCCAATCCCTCTGCCTTAAATCTCTCACCTTTAGGGTCTTTTTCCCGCGCTCTAATTTGTTTATCAGATACAACTACAATATTTGCATCTGGCTTTACAGTCACTACCTTTTTAGCCACATCTATTACTTGTGCATCATTCAACCTCTTTTCTTCTTTGCTACCTGATTGAGAAATCACAATTATTGATGGGTCAGGTTCTACTTCCAATGGCTCTAGATTTGACCAATCAAAATTATCCATAGGAGTGTGATCTGTTCTCACAGGTAAAGGGTTCCTATCAATATCTGATGGAGTTATTTTTATTCCTAATGCATTTCCGTATAAATATAACCCTGTTGCTTGGTAGTGATAAGGATATAAGTAAGCAGATACTGCGGGAGATTGAGTTACCTCCCGAGTCAAATCTAAACCTTTTTTGGGGTGTTCCCAGTAATAATAAGATTTTAGCCTTATTCCTCTTGGGTCTAAATCTTCTTCCTGACAAAGTTTAACCAATGCAAAAGTTACTATCCAGTTATTAATAAGATCATCTCCATAAGGAGGATAGATTGATGTATTAATGGGATGTCTGTTTCTTATTGAATGAACGACTTTATCCCTCAACCGAGAAACTTGATTATTTTTTAGAGCATCAGAATTTACTACTCTAGGTACTATGCCGAGCAAAGAGTTTTCATCTATATAAGTTGCCGTCATTACTTTACTGTAAAATGGCTCCTGATCAATTGGTCTCATTTAGCAGAAATTATACAGGATATATTAATAGGAATCAAACTATAGGTTAAATGTACCGCGTACGGGAGTCGAACCCGTGATTTCTGGGATGAAAACCCAACGTCCTAGGCCACTAGACGAACGCGGCTCACAAATTCGCCTCATTCGCCTGATACTAAGCGTAATAGACGAACGCGGCAAACTATGAAATTATACTGGAATTTGGATTTCTTCTCAAGCTACATGTAAGAAGCAATTATTACTTTTATCTTATGACCCTGGTCTTCTATTTAATCTGAATTTTCTTCTTGCTCTGTGTAATGCCTCTCTACTCGTACCCCCACCACCAACCCTTCTTCCACCGACATAGGATTCAAAAACAGAAGTCAGGGGTCTTACTACCTGTATAGCTGGGGTAGTTGAACCCTGGTCAACTCTATAATCCCACCAACTACTGGGTATTTTATCTCCAGATGATATTTTAAATTCTGCGCTACCTACTGGTGGAACATCTGGGGGGTTTGAGGCACGCCTACTGTCACCTCTACCATCCGCTGTAATTACTCTTTGATGAAATGCTTCTGTTCTTACCATTTTCTTACAATTTAATTTATATACTGTACCTTTTCACTTGTCAATAGTTTTGTTATACTTCTCTCTATGACTGATTCTTCAGCAGACTTAATTGTTCCCATCAATTTAGGAATCATAGGTTATGGATTTGTAGGACAAGCTGTAGCTAATGGTTTTAATGTTGCATCAAAGGGCCGCGATACCATTAGATATTATGATAAATATAAAGAAACTGAAAGCTTAGAGGATGTAGTAAAAAAATCTGAGTTTATCTTTGTTTGTCTTCCAACCCCAATGAAAGATGATGAATCCGGTATAGATTTATCAATTATTTATGAAGTTGTAGGAGAATTAACAAAATTGACTGACAATACAGACAAAATTGTTGTTATAAAATCCACAGTCACTCCTGGAACCACAGAAGAATTGGCCAAAAAATATCCTAAAACTAAGTTTGCTTTTAACCCTGAATTTTTAACAGAAGCCAACTTTTTGGAAGACTTTTTAAATGCAGACAGAACTGTAATTGGAGCCAATAATGATTTAGTTTCAAGGTCTGTTTCTGTAATTTTTCAGCAAAGATTTCCAAAAACTAAAATCTTCCAAACAGATCCAACAACAGCAGAAATGGTTAAATATTTTGCTAATGCTTTTCTTTCTGTCAAAGTTACCTTTGCCAATTTTTTCTATGATTACTGTCAAAAAATTGGAGTTAAATATGAAGAGGTTAAAAAAATGGGAGCTTTTGATAATAGGATAGGTGATAAACATTTAGAAGTAACAACTCAAAGAGGTTTTGGAGGAAAATGTTTTCCCAAAGATTTGGTGGCTATTATAGGGGAGTTTAAAAAAGCAGGAGTTGATGCTTCTCTTTTGGAAACAATGTGGGAATATAATAAAAAGATCAGGAAAGTTCATGATTGGGAAGAAATTCCGTTTGCAGTCTCAGGTCAATCAAAGGGCGCTTCGCGCTAAAAAGAATTAAAATATTTTTTAAGCTTATTTGTTTGATTCTCT
>MFCV01000025.1 GCA_001777015.1 Candidatus Daviesbacteria bacterium RIFCSPHIGHO2_02_FULL_36_13 | reverse complement strand
TAGCTTATTTTTTCTCTTCAGTTATGACTGTGGCTAGAATGCAGGATTTACCTACTTTTAAAGAAAAAGTCAGACAGCATCCAGAGAATGTGACCATGGCTCTTCTTAATTACCCAATATTGATGGCTGCTGATATTCTGGTTTATAAAGCCTCTCTTGTGCCAGTAGGAATTGATCAGGAACCTCATTTAGAAATAGCTAGAGATATAGCCAGAAAAATGAATCAAAAATACGGCTTAAGTATTCCTGAGCCGAAAAGATTTGCTACAGAGGGGGAATATATCCCATCACTTACTGGAGAAGGGAAGATGAGTAAATCTGTTGAAGGAAGTTATATTAATTTAATGGATAATTTAGATGAAATAAAAAACAAATTAGCCAAAGCTCCAACAGATAGTGGAAAGGGTAGTGAAGTGCCAAATGAGGGTGGAGTAGCCTCACTGTTAGATTTTGTTGAGCTTTTTGAAGGATCTGATAAAAGATCTGAATACGAAAAACAATATACAGGAGATGGAATAAGATATTCTGAACTTAAAGGACAACTAGCTCAGGCAATTTTTGATGAATTAAAACCAATTCAGGAAAAAAGAAAAGAACTGGAACAAAATCCAGATTATATAGATCAAGTTATTAAAGAAGGAGCAGAAAAAGCCAGGAAAGCAGCCTCAGAAACCTTAGATGAAGTTAAATCTGCCATGGGTCTTCAATATGATTAATTTTGAAGAATTCTCCAAGGTTGAGTTAGTTGTAGGCACAATTTTAGAAGCAGAAGAGGTAGATGGATCTGAAAAGTTAATAAAACAGATTGTGGATTTTGGAGAGTTAGGTAAAAAACAAATTCTTTCTGGTATTAAACAATGGTACAAGCCTTCTCAGCTGGTTGGTAAACAGTTTATTTATGTGTTTAATTTAGAACCAAGAATGATGATGGGGATGGCCTCTGAAGGGATGCTGCTTGCAACAGATACAGAAAAACCCTATCCTTTAAAACCTATTTCTAAAGTTCCTGCAGGTACTAAACTACGTTGATTTGAACAAGTTCGCGCTCCGCACATGAAGTTTGCACTAGACCTCTAGTAATATGAAGCTAATTGTGGTAATATTTGCCAATGGCAAATGGCAAAAAAAGATTTAAAGCAGGAAAAGGTCTCCCAGCATTCCTAAAAGGACTTTCTGTTTATATATTAGTTGCCTTAGCAGCTTTAATTTTCTTCTATCAGGTTTCAGATTCTCCTAAAACTGATAATGAGGTGCCAATCTCCCAAATTGTGAGTGATGTTAAAGATAAAAAAGTGGAAAAAATATCTTTGGAAGGAGATAAAATCATAGCTGATTTAAAGGATTCTGATGAAAATTTAATTTCCAGAAAAGAGCCAGGTGAATCTATTTATAAAATATTGGAATCATCTGGGGTTGATCCAAAAACAGTCACCATTGAAGTAAAAGATTTGTCTATTCAACAAGCTTGGGCTGGAATTTTATCTGCAATATTGCCAATTTTACTTCTTGTAGGTCTTATGTTTTTTCTTTTAAGAAATGCCAGAGAAGGGGGATCTGGAATTTTTTCTTTTGCCCAAAGCAGAGCTAAACTCTTTACTAAAGATGCTCCTCAAACTAAATTTAGTGATGTTGCAGGAGCAGAAGAAGCAAAAAGAGAGCTAGCAGAGGTAGTAGAATTTCTAAAAACTCCTGAAAAATTTAAAGCATTGGGTGCAAAGATTCCCAAAGGAGTTTTGGTAGTTGGACCTGCAGGAGTTGGAAAAACATTACTGGCTAAGGCTGTTGCAGGAGAGGCAGGAGTGCCATTTTTTTCTATTGCAGGTTCAGAATTTATGGAAATGCTAGTTGGAGTTGGAGCTGCCAGGGTAAGGGATATGTTTGCTCAAGCAAAGAAAGCCTCACCGTCTATTATTTTTATAGATGAAATTGAATCTATTGGTCGTCAGCGAGGCATGGGCATGTCTGGCGGACATGATGAAAGAGAGCAGACTTTAAACCAAATTTTGGTTGAGATGGATGGGTTTAACTTAAATGAACATGTTATTGTGATTGGAGCAACAAATAGACCTGATCTTTTGGATGCAGCTTTAGTTAGACCTGGTAGGTTTGATAGAAGAGTTGTTTTGGGCTTTCCTGATTTGGAAGACAGAAAAGCCATCATTGAACTTCATATGAAGGGAAAACCTTTTACTAAAGATGTGTCAATAGAAAGAATTGCCAGAAGAACAGTTGGGTTTTCAGGAGCAGATTTAGCCAATATGTTAAATGAAGCAGCCATTTTAGCAGCCAGAGAAAGTAAAACCCAAATAGATAATAAGGATTTGGAAGAGGCAGCCACTAAAGAAAAATTAGGCCCTCAAAGAAAAAGAATGCAGTCTGATCACGATAGAAAACTGGCAGCCTATCATGAAGCAGGACATGCCATTGTTGGACATTTTCTTAAAAATGTTGACCCGGTTCATAGGATTTCTATTGTTTCCAGAGGCATGTCTGGCGGACACACACTTTTCCCCCCCACAGAAGATAGGTCAAACGAATCTAAGTCAAGACTGCTGGAACAAATAGCTACAGCTTTAGGAGGCAGGGCAGCTGAAGAATTAGCGCTTGATGATATTTCAACAGGGGCTACTAATGATTTGGAGGTTGCTTCATCAATTGCCAGAGAGATGGTAACCTCATATGGTATGTCTACTTTAGGACCTATTAATATTAAAACTCAATCTATGTTTGGGATATGGCAAAGAGAAGATGGACAAAAATTATCAGAAAGTTTTCAAGCCAAGATTGATAATGAAGTCAAAAGAATTATAGATACAGGTTATAAACTAGCTCAAACCTTACTCAGAAAACAGAGATCTAAGCTTGATAAAGTTGCTAAAGAATTATTGGAAAAAGAAACTTTGGAATCTGATGAGTTTGAAAAAATAGTAGGTAAGAAAAAAAGCTGATAGAATGAAGTTATGAAAGGGTTTAGGGTTTGGGGTTTAGGGTTTAGTTTAATAATTTTTGTCCTGCTATACCCTATACCCTATACCCTAGGTGCTATACTGGCTTCTGAAAATGATATTGGTTATTCAAGTTTAGATCCATCCAACCCTTTTTATTTTATAAAAGGTATTAGAGAAGAAATTGAATTAAAGCTGGCTTTAACCCCATATGTTAAACATGTCAGGCATTTGGAATTTGCCACAAGAAGACTAAGAGAGGCCAGAAATTTAGTAGACAAAAACCCTTCACTTATTCCAGCCAGTTTAGAAAGGTATACATCTAATCTTAATACTCTTTTAGACAGAAGAACTATCAGTGGAGAGTTAGCTCTAAAAATAGAAAGCAGTTTAACTTCTCATCTTTTTGTTCTGCAGAAAATGCATGAGGATTTAAAAGATAACAATGCTAAAAGATCCATCAGATCAGCAGTAGATAAAATTTTAAGAAGACCGGATATAGAAAAGCCAGCTAGACTTAAAGCTTGTGAATTTTTAAAAAAAGAAGCCTCAAGTTCTGCTTTGAATCAGGCAGAGCAAATTGTTACAAAAGAAAGAGCTCAAAAATGTTTAGGCGTTTAGGACTTAACTAATTTTTCATATATTTTTTCATATTTTTTTACAGTATCTTCTATATTGTGTTGCTTAATAATTTCCAGGCTTTTTTTAGACATTTTTTTCCTTAAATTCTTATCCTTTAGAATTTTTACCAACTTATCGCTTAGATTCTTAGTATCTCCTTTTTCAAATAAATAGCCATTTTCCCCATCGTGAACAAGTTCCGGCAACGCAATGGCATTGACTGCAACTACAGGGAGGCCAGAGGCCATGGCCTCAAGGGTGGCAATGCTTTGCAGTTCAGCAATTGAAGCAATGGCAAATACATCTGCTGTGGCGTACAAAGAGGGAAGATCTACGTGAGGAACAAATCCGGGGAAGATGATATCTTTTGAAAGTCCCAATTTTCTCGAAAGACTAATAAGCTTTGATCTTTCTGTTCCTTTGCCTGCAATTATCAACTTTGACCTAATTTTATGCAAAGTTTCAGCAAAAGCTTTAATCAGTTCATCGATTTCCTTCTCTTTATCCAATCTTCCTACAAATAAAATAATAGGTTCAGTTGGGGGAATATTGTATTTTGTTCTTAAAGTCTGACCATTATTTTTAGGATTAAATCTTTTTAAATCAACACCATTTGAGATTGGGATAATAGTATTTCTTAGTCCTAAATTTTTTATCAGTTCAGCTGCGGTTTTGGTAGGAGTGGTGACAACATCAAGTTTTTTATATACACGGAGAAAATCCTTCCAGGCAAGCTTTCTTAGAAATTCTTTGGCAAATTCAGGGGGATAAAGGTAGTGAATAAAATTTTCAGGCATAAAGTGATTGGTTCCTACGGTTGGGATATTCAATCTTCTGCTTTCTTTGGCAATTTTGCCGCCTATCATAAAATGATCCTGAATACTGACAACATCAGGTTTTACTTCCTCCAGTATGGTCCTGATTTTATTGGAGCCTGCTGTTATTGGGATCCTAAATTGTGAAGGATATATGACATCCGGAATAATTACAGAGCGGATGCCATAAACAGTAACACCATCTTCTATAGAAATAGTGTTTTCAAATGTTTTTGAGGGTGCTATGACAAAAACCTGATGGCCGTCTTTAATAAGTCCTTTTGCCAGATATTGAATAAAACTAACAGAACCTGCAAAATTTTGATAAAACAAATCCGTCCCAAATAAAATCTTCATAGGTTCAATTCTATCAAATTTAAGGTATATTTACTGTATGGGTAAATTTCTGCTCATTTTACTTATTTTCTTTATAATAATCTTTTCAGGCCAGCTTATTTTTAATAAATTCATCTCTACAAATGTCTCTTTTGGTGTGACTTTCTCTCAAAAATATGCAACTGAATTAAATTTGGACTGGAAAAAAGTCTATTTAAGTATTCTTGATGATTTAAAGGTAAAGAATTTAAGAATACCAACTTATTGGGATGTTGATGATTTGTCTCAAGTTGATTTTATGCTGGATGAGGCCAAAAAAAGAGAGGCCAAAGTTATTTTAACTTTAGGTATAAAACAGCCTAGGTGGCCTGAGTGCCATATTCCAAAAGATATTAAAAGTTTACCGGTAGGTGAGAGACAAAGATTGGCCCTGGAGTATATTGAGAAAGTTATTTTAAGGTATAGAGACCGCTCTGAAATAGCTTACTGGCAGGTGGAAAATGAACCAACATTGGATTTTTTTGGACATAATTGTGATAGGTTTGATGAGGAATTTCTAAAAAAAGAAGTTGAATTAGTTAGAGATTTATCTGACAAGCCAATAATGATTACTGATTCAGGTGAACTGGGAGCCTGGGAAACTCCAATGAAACTGTCAGATATATTTGGGATTTCTGTTTATAGGAAAGTTTATAATCCAACCTTAGGCTATGCCAGCTACCCTTTGCTTCCTTATTTTTATAACATAAAGTCAAAATTAGCAGGAAATAAAAAAACATTTATTGCAGAACTTCAGGCAGAACCCTGGTTTTATAACAACTTTGCTGTTGGTACAGAAACTGCTGAGCAAGTTAAGCTTTTTTCACCTGAAGAATTTAGAGAAAATGTAAATTTTGCCAAACAAACTGGATTTTCTGAGATTTATCTTTGGGGAGTAGAGTGGTGGTACTTTATGAAGGAGCAGGGTCAGCCTGAGTATTGGGACTTTGCCAAAACATTATTTAATTAGATTGATTATATAGTCAGCCATTACTTCAGTATCAAAGGAAATTATGTTTTTAGGACTTGTATATTTTTGGTAATTTTTATAAATCTTCTCAATTGATGAGACTAAATTTTTACCCTTTGGATCATAAAGACCCAATCTATTTTCCAATACAAAATTCACGTTGCCTTTTTCCTGCAAGACAACCCATCTGGTAACAATAATAGTTTTTTTTAAAGCTGCTGCCTCCATTATTATACCTGGACCTGCTTTCGTTATTACTAAATCTGCCTCATTCAATAAATTGTCGAGATTATCAATGAATCCAAAGCTTTTGACATACTTTAGTTTGGATAAAATTTTTTCCAAAAGGATATTGTGTCCGCAAACAACAACTATCTTTTTATCAGGAAACTTTTTTTTAATTTTTTTTATCCAAGAAATTACAAGGAGTGACTCAATGCCTGCTCCAAGTATTAAAATTGTGTTTGAGGAAGTTGAAGTATCTGGATTTTTAAATGCGGCTCTTAAAGGGTAACCTAAGGGTTTGAGTTTTGAAGGTTCTATTTTAAATTTTTTAGATGCCCAAGAAGCCATCTCTTTATCCGGAACAATAATATAGTCAGCCCATTTATCAAACCAAATTCTGTGAGGTTTACCCAAATCAAGTACCACTACAACAAATGGAATTTTATTATCTAAATTTACAGTAGATGGAGATATAATAGGGTGAGTAGTTAAAATCAAATCAGGTTTTTCCCGGTTCAATATTTTTTTAAATGCCTTACCCCAGAATAATTTAATAGTAAATCTTAGAATTCTTACTCCAAATTGATTATCAGTTAGTCTATATATCAAATTATAAAGAGGAAGTAGGTAATGGGAGATAAAATAATATGTCAAAGAAGGGTTGATTTTCTGACCCCAGTTAGTTTCCTTGCCAACATCTATTAAAACTACCTCTATATTTTTTCTTAGACTTAATTCTTCTGCTAGAGCCTGAGCAGCTCTTAGATGTCCCCCTCCTGTTTCAGAATAACAAACTAATATTTTCATTTAAGTCTGCTCCAAAAATAAATCAGTAAGGCAAATAATAAAAGCAGACCAGCTTCAAACAAAAGATAATAATTATAAAAAGGAATCCAAAATAATAGGGAAGGGTAGTTATTATAAATTGAATCTACTTCGTTGGTAGCACTGATAAAGATTAGTAATATTCCATGAAATCCAGCATAAAAGGCTAATAATTGTATTATTTTCTTAAATTTTTCTATATTTGTTTGTACCAATAATTGGATAGCTGCTAAAAATAGGGTTGTTGATCCATAAAAACTGCTCATAAGGGATGAAAAAGTTAAGGCTTCTTTGGGCCAGTTTGTGCTAACAGAAGATAGTTTAATATTTGAAAAATGAATAATAGCTTCAACAAACATATATAAACTCCCAAATAATAGGTAGCCTCTGACAAATTTTTTTAAATGTGTTTTCATCCTTTTATTATATGCTATGCTCATTTAACTCGAGCTTACAACTCTCGTTAAACGATTATGAAATCAAAATACTACTTATGGTTGCAATATGAAGTATTTTGATTATAGAATCTCTCTATAAGAACCCATGAGGAACCTTGAATTTTTGATAGGATCAAAAATATGAAAAGACTTGGTTTACCAACGAAGTTGGTTCTCGTTGATGGAAATGCTCTTCTTCATAGGGCTTATCATGCCACCCCTCCTTTTACTACTTCAAAAGGGGAACTGGTTAATGCTGTTTATGGCTTTTCAGCTATGATTTTAAAGGTAATTTCAGAGCTTAAGCCAGATTATTTAGCTATAGCTTGGGATGAAAAGGGTCCAACATTCAGACATCAGGCTTATGCCCAATATAAAGCCACTAGGGGCCCTACAGATGATGGTTTAACTTCTCAATACAAAAGGGTTTTTGAAATAACAAAAGCTTTTAATATTGCTGAGTTTAAATTATCTGGATATGAGGCTGATGATTTGATTGGAACTCTAGCTAAACAAGCCCAAAAAGAGAAAAACCTGGAAGTGGTAGTGGTCACGGGGGATAGAGATATTATGCAGCTGATCTCAAAAAAACTTAAAGTTTTTATGCCTAAAAAGACTTTACAAGATGTAGGGCTTTATGGTGAGGAAGAATTTGCGGCCAAGTATGGTTTTTCTCCAATTCAACTAATTGATTATAAAGCTTTGGCTGGAGATGCCTCTGATAATATTCCAGGGGTTAATGGGATAGGGGATGTCTCAGCCACAAAGTTAATTCATCAGTTTGGGACAGTAGAAAAAATTTATGATCCTAAAAATATAAAAACCTTGCCTGAAAGAATGCAAAAACTGCTGGCTGAAGGAGCAGAATCAGCTGTGATGAGTAAAAAGCTAGCTACTTTAGATCTTGATGCTCCTATAAAACTAGATTTAAAGATGTGTGTGACTCATGATTATAAAATTGAAAAGATTAGGGATTTATTTGAAGAGCTTGAATTTAAAAGCCTAATAAATAGACTTTCATTATTGCCGGGTGGCGTAGCGAAGTCTGAAACTGCCAAAGTAGTTAGTGCAGATGAGCAGACTTCTAAAGAAAATGAATCGAAGGAAGACTCTGGTGCGAATCAAACTCACAGCGAGCCAACTGGTAGGGCGAGCGGTACTTTGCAGTCAGACCAGCTAACGACAGGACCAGGCACTGTTACATCAAACTTAGACCTAAAAGTAACTCCTGTTTTGGAAAAAATGACTAAGACTGGAATTTTGGTGGATTTGAAGTTTTTAGGGGCACTTGGGAAAGAATTGAAAGCCCGATTAGTTAAAATTGAGAAAGAAATATACTCAAATGTGGGACATGAGTTTAATCTGAACAGTCCAAAGCAGTTGCAAATTGTGCTTTTTGATGAGTTAAATTTACCTGTTTTTAGGAAAACAAAAACCGGCAGAAGTACTGATGAAGAAACCTTAAAGGAGTTATCTTCTGCTCATCCAGCAGTGCCGCTCTTGCTTGAATACAGGACTCTTTTTAAGCTAGTTTCTACTTATATTGATGCGCTTCCAAAATCAGTAGGGGAAGATAAAAGAATACACTCTACTTTTAATGTAGAAGGAGCAGCTACAGGCAGACTTTCTTCCACCAATCCAAATCTGCAGAATATTCCAATTAAAGGGGAAAAAGGCTCAGAAATAAGAAAAGCCTTCATAGCTCCTAAGGATAAAGTTTTACTAGCAGCTGATTATTCTCAAATTGAGCTTAGGATTATGGCACATTTGGCTGATGACCCAGCCTTAAAAAAAGCTTTTAAAGAAGGCTTAGATATTCATTCAGCCACAGCCTCCAAAATTTTTAAAGTAGATTTGGATAAAGTTACGAAAGAGCAAAGAACAGTAGGTAAAACCATGAATTTTGCCACACTTTATGGTCAAGGACCTCATGCTTTAAGCAGACAGCTGCAAGTTCCATATGAGGTTGCCAGAACCTATATTGAAGAATACTTTTTAGGATTTCCTAAGGTTAAAGAATGGATGAATAAAACTCTCCAGTTTGGCTATGAAAATGGATTTGTGGAGACAATTTTAGGCAGAAAAAGATATATGCCGGAGCTACAAGCTTCTAATAGGATGTTTAAGGCAGCAGGAGAAAGGGCAGCTATAAATCACCCCGTGCAGGGAACAGCAGCAGATATGATTAAAAAAGCCATGGTAGAGATTGATAGAGAACTTGTTAATCGTGATTCGTCATTCGCTAAAAACGAAAAACGAACAGCGAACAACGACTGTGTAATGATTTTACAAATACATGATGAGTTGCTTTTTGAAGTTTCCCCAAAAGAGGTAGAAAAGATAGCTAAATTAGTTAAAGATAAAATGGAAAATGCCCTAAAATTATCTGTGCCAGTAGTAGTAGATTTAAAAGTTGGTCCAAACTGGGGAGAGATGCAGCCCATAAGCGTAGCTTGAAAACTTCGTTTATAAAGATTTGACAAAGGATACTTTTATGATAATATCTGGACAATATGCACAGTGAACGTATCAGAGAAGGATTAAGAAGAGTTAGAGAGGTAGCTGGTGTGGCAAAAGATATATTGCTTATTCCACATACTGTTCCATCTTCAATAAGAAGAGAAAGAAGAGCTCCTTTAGAAACAAAAGCTTTGATGGCTATTGCAGAAGGTCTGTTTATTGGTGCACCCGCTGCTATAGCAGTAGGAGGAGTTATAACAACAGGTGATATAGGTTATAGCTTAGGGATGGGTGCTTACACTTATGGGGCAATGATTTTGGGAGTTGGATCTGTAGCCCAAGGATAATTAATTACCTTTCTTCTTAACAGTTCTTTGTTCTTCTTGGGTAAAATTGTTATACTTTCACTATGAAAACATTGGTAACACATATTAATCCACATCTTGATGATATTGTAGGCATTTGGCTTTTTAAGAAATATAACTCTGAATTTGCAGATGCTAACGTTGAATTTATCTCTGCAAGTAGGGATGCTGGGGGAGATACTGAAGAGAAAATCTTTATAGGAACTGGTGGGGGACAATTTGATGAACACAAAGAAGGGCTTAATACTTGTGCAGGGTCATTAGTTTTTGATTACCTAAAAGCAGCTGGTAATATCCCTGACTTAGATGCTAAGGCTTTAGAAAAGTTAATTGAATGGAATCTGTTGGTAGATACTGGTAAGGCTAGCTCTTCTGAGTTTGATGAATTTTCCATTCAATCTTTCATCAGAACTAAAGATAATTCTTCTGAAAGCTCTAGAAGATCAGTAGAGTTGGGTCAGGAAATTTTAGACAGGGTTTTAGAAGTTTTAAGAAAAAGAGAACAATCAAAAATAGACTGGGAAAAGGCAGTTGAATTTGAATCTCAATTTGGAAAAGGATATGCAGTAGAATCAGAAACAGTTAACAGGGAATTTGTTAGGGAAAAAGATGGAGATTTATATTTAATGGTAGATCCTAAATATAATAGTGTCCAATATTTTTCCCCTGAGAAAGATATTTCAGCAATTTATGAGAAGGTAAAAGAAAAAGATCCTGAGGCAAGTTGGTTTTTACATCAATCTCATCACATGGTTATTTGTGGATCATCTTCTGCTCCTGATTCCAAACCTACCAAGCTCTCCATGGAGGAACTAATTGAGGCTGCTAAATAAGAACCTATGAAAGTTGCATTAGTGCACGATTTTCTCCGTGAGTATGGTGGCGCCGAACGAGTACTTGAAGTTTTGCATGAACTTTACCCTGAGGCTCCAGTCTACACAGCTTATGTAAACTTGGATGCCATGGGGGAGAATGGCAAAAGATTTAAATCCTGGGATATTAGGCCATCATGGTTTCAGCATTTTCCTTTTGCCAACAGACTTTTATCTCCATTTAGGATTTTTGGCCCAAAGATGTTTGAAAGCTTTGATTTATCTTCCTATGACTTGGTTATTTCCTCATCTTCAGCAACTCATCTTGCCAAAGCAGTTATTACTAAACCTGAAACTTTACATATAAGCTATATTCATACTCCGCCCAGATTTTTATATGGCTATACCACTTCCTACAACTACAAAAAACACTTACTAACAAGGGTTGGTGGGGAGATAATCAATCATTTTATGAGGATTATGGATTTTAAGGTATCTCAGAGGCCAGATATTTTAGTGGCCAACTCTAAAAATATTCAAAAAAGAATCCAAAAGTTTTACAGAAGAGACAGTGTAGTTATTTATCCTCCGGTTGATCTATCTGAAATTGCTTTAAAAAAGAAAAAAGAAGCATATTTTTTGATTTTAGGAAGGCTGGTAAGGAGTAAGGGTGTAGACATTATACTTGAGGCCTGTGGGAAACTAGGATTGCCAGTTAAGATTGCAGGAACAGGCCCTGAGATGGACAATCTAAAAAAGCTAGCAGCCATTTACCATATACCAACTACTAGTTTCCTGGGTTGGGTTTCAGATTCTGAGAGAATTAAACTTCTACAAGATGCCAAAGCCTTAATAATTGCTTCAGAAGATGAGGATTTTGGCATAACTTCTATTGAAGCTCAGGCTGCAGGTACTCCTGTTATTGCCCCAGCCTCTGGTGGATTTTTAGAGACTGTGGAGGATAATAAAACAGGCCTTTTGTATGGTGGAGAGGGAATGGTAAATACTAATTTTTTAATAGAAGCCTTAGAAAAATTTAAAGAAACTAAACTTAATCCAGAAGATTTAAGAAAAAATGCAGAAAAGTTTTCTAAAGAAAGATTCAAAAAAGAAATGTTAGATCTGGTCGCTCGTCACAGTAAAAAGCACCACTCTGCTAGTATTTCCTAACTCATGTAGTGTGTTTCTAGCCTCGTTATGGGAAAGTTTGTGATTTAGGATTCACACAAACTTTCTAATTGCTTTTATACTTGTGACTTCGCGCCCTTAATATGGTAGAGTAATTTATACTTCATGGACTCTGTCAAAAAGGCAATTACTCAGGCTACTTTCCTAACTGCCTCTTCTGTAAAAGATCTTATCAAAGAAAAAGGATTTTCCCCCTCAGATATTTTGGATGATAAAGAATCTTTGGATAGAGAAAGATTAATTGATCAAGCAGGAGCAGATGCTATGTTTTCTGCTCTTTCTGATATTCCATTTGTGCTTGAGGTGGTGGGTTCTGAGGGAAGAAAACATATTCACCAATATGGAGAGGCCTTACCAAATTTGGAGGGAGTATTTGGTAAAGGAGATCTAAAGGTAGATTGTGTTAATGATGTGGTGGAAGGGAGTAAAGCTGCTAAGCTAAATTCTCCTGGAGCCATGTCAGTGATGGCTGTATCTTCTTCTAAAGGCTTAATGCCCACTCCAGATGATTGTGATTATATGGATAAATTATTTGGACCCCCTCAACTTAAAGGTAGGATTTCTATACAAAATTCTGTTGAAAAGAATTTGGCTGAGGTAGTAAAAACTTTTAAGGTGAAGCCATCTGAAATAAATGTAGTCATGATGGATAGGGAAAGAAATGCCTCTTATATTGAAGAGTGTAAAAAGTTTGGAGTCAATTTAATTTTAATAAAGGCAGGAGATTTTATTGCCACTGTTTTTGCCTCAACTGATCCTAAAGTTCATGGAAAGGGAGTATATTTGGTGATGGGTAGTGGGGGATTTGAGGAAGGGGTGATGGCTGTGGTAGCTGCTAAAGCTTTAGGGGCAGCTTGTGAGGGAAGAGGTTTTTCAACTGATCCGGAAATTCAAAAAAAATATTCAAAAGTCTGGAAAGTGGATGATATGGTTCCAGGTCAGTTAGAAGATTGCTTACTTTCCTTTACCACTATTACCCCAGAGAAGACATATTTTGATTTAGAGCCGCTTACTACCTTGACTGTAGATAAAGAAGGTGTAAGTATAAGAAAACCCTAATGGATATAAATTTACTAAAACAAACAGCTCAGGCAATGGTGGTAGGTAAAAAAGGCATTCTGGCTGCTGATGAGTCTACTAAAACTATTCAAAAAAGACTGGAAAAAATAGGTTTAGAATCTAATCCCCAGATTAATTTGGCATATCGCCAGATGCTTTTTACTACTCCTGGAATTGAGGAATATATTTCAGGGGTAATTTTATTTGATGAAACAATAAGGCAGGAAATAGATGGGAAATCTATGTCAGAGTATCTTTCTAGTAGAGGAATTTTACCTGGAATAAAAGTTGATAAGGGAGCTGTTGATATGGAAGGACATCCTGGGGAGAAAATTACAGAAGGATTGGAAGGTTTAGACGGCCGAATGAAAGAATATGAAAAGAAGGGGGCAAAATTTGCTAAATGGAGAGCTGTGATTACCATAGGACAAGGGATTCCAACAGATGATTGTATTGCTGAGAATGCTAAGAGACTGGCTGAATATGCCTATATCTGTCAGCAAAATAATATTGTGCCTATTGTAGAGCCTGAGGTACTAATGGACGCTGACAATACTCTGGAGGTTTGCAGAGAAGTGACAAGCAGAACCTTAAAAGCTGTTTTTGAAAAGTTAAAAGAAAAGGGAGTTGTTTTAGAGGGGATAATTTTAAAGCCAAATATGGTTATTTCTGGAAAAAATTGCCCTGTTCAGGCAAGTGGGGAAGAAGTAGCTCAGGTTACAGTTGAGACACTTAAAGATACTGTTCCAGCAGAGGTTCCTGGTATTGTATTTTTGTCTGGTGGTCAATCTCCTGATCAGGCAACAGAGAATCTGGCTTTAATCAATCAAATTCCTGGAAGCCCATGGAAATTATCTTTTTCTTATGGCAGAGCTTTGCAGGATGAAGCTTTAACTGTATGGAGCGGTAAAGAAGAAAATGTAGAAGCAGCTCAAAAAGCCTTTATTGAAAGAGCTAAAAAAGTCTCTTCACCCAGGGCTTCTTGACAACACTTTTAAAAAGTGTCTACTATTAAGTGTAGTGATAGATGTTTTTCCTAAGCCAGAGTTATCACGGCTGAGAGCAGCAGTTGCAATGGTTCCTCATATAGAAAGAAGGATGCCTCGTCTAGAGCTGCCTCGCTTACGCTTTCCTGCAAGGATTTTTAAGGAGCAATCTGTAGCATTACAGCCATCTATTATAGAAAACAAACATCCCTTAGTCAGTACCATTAGAGAGGTTTACCCTAAGAAAAATCTTTCATATAGATTGTCTTTGACAGACTTTGCTTTATTTTTAACTACCAGTGTGTGTCTTTTTAGGGAAGTGATAACTCCTTTAGTGGTAAAATAATGGCCGTATGCCGGAGCTACCAGAGGTTGAAACAATTCGTTTAGGCCTTTCTAAAAAAATTATTGGACTTAAAATTAAGGGAGTAGAAGTTATTCAACCTAAATCCTTTTTAGGTGATAGCAAAAGACTACAGGGTAGGAAAGTACTCAAAGTATGGAGAAGAGCTAAAATATTAGGAGTGGAACTAACTCCGTCATTGCGAGCGAAGCGAAGCAATCCCAATTCAGAGATTGCTTCGTTGCCTTCGGCTCCTCGCAATGACGTTGTTTTGTTATTTCATCTTAAAATGACTGGTCAGTTAATTTACGATAATGGAAAGCGTTTCATTGGGGGTCATCCAACTCCAGATATGTTAAAAGCCCTGCCAAATTCTCATACTAGGGTAATTTTTACTTTTAGTAATGGTTCAAAATTATATTTTAATGATCAGAGAAGGTTTGGTTGGGTGAAGGTAATGCAGAGTGAAGAATTAAGAGTACAGAATTTATTCGGGAGACTGGGACCTGAGCCCCTCGAAAAGGGATTTACTTGGCAAATACTGAAGAATAACTTGTTAAGACACAAAAATATGCCTGTTAAAGTGGCTATTTTGGATCAAGCTGTGGTCTCTGGTATAGGAAATATCTATGCCTCTGAGGCTTGTTTTGATGCAGGAATAGATCCTAGGACTAAGGTTGGACAAATGATAGATGAACAATTTAAAGCATTGCATTCTGGAATAGTAAAATCTCTCAAGGCAGGAATAAAATATGGAGGAGCAACCAGGGCTCACTTTGTAGATGCTGAGGGCAGGAAGGGTTACTTTTTGGATTATGCATATGTTTATGGAAAAGATAAAAAGCCCTGCAAGGTTTGTGGTTCGGAAATAAAAAAGATCCAACTAGGTGGAAGAGGAACATTTTTCTGTCCCGCCTGCCAGGGCTAAGTTCAGGCTTTGCGGGCAGGCCAAATTGTCTGTATAATGCTTTAAGTTTATGATACGAAGAAAAGCTATCTCCTCTGTTATAGAAAACAGGGGGTTTTTAAACCTCTGGATCAATCAATTTTTAGTTCAGCTTTCTTTCAACGCTCTAAACTTTGCTTTAATTATTTGGGTTTTTCAGTTAACACACTCAAATACTGCAGTTTCAGCCTTACTTTTTGCTATATATTTACCGGCAGTTATCTTTGGACTTTTTTCCGGGGTATTGGTGGATCTAATTGACAGAAAAAAAATTATCTTAACAATAGATATCCTGCTTTCAGTTTGTTTTTTTAGTCTGATTTTTTTTAAGGACAGTTATTTATTACTTCTTTTTATAACTTTTATTATGAACAGTCTGGCTCAATTTTATGGTCCAGCTGAGGCTTCTGCAATTCCTTTGATTGTTGAAAAGAAGCAGCTTATTTCAGCCAACTCAATTTTTTCTGCCACTTTGCATACTTGTTTTTTATTAGGATTTGGTGTGGCAGGACCTTTAATTCATGAGTTTGGCATAGATTTTATCTTTAGAATGGGTGGTGGTCTTTTAGTGATTGCATCAATTTTAGCTTTGTTTTTCCCTTCAATTATTTCAAAAGCAGACAAACAAGGCAGACAGTTAGCTCACGCTATAAAAACACTAAATTATTCTGACATTTTAAAATTTGGCTCTTCTGAAATCTCTCAAACTATGGATTTGATAAGAGGAAAATTAACTGTTTTATCTTCAATTTTTATTCTGGCAGGAATACAAATGGTCATTGGAGTTTTGGCTGTTTTAATGCCTGGATTTATGGAGACAGCTTTGCATATTAAAGCCATTGATGCATCCTTTGTTTTAGTTATTCCTTTAGGTGTTGGAGTAGTTTCAGGAGGGTTATTTTTAGGAAGGTTTGGCACAAGCTTTATGGGGCAAAGACTTGTCAGGAGAATTATTGTAGGAAGATCTATAATTTTTGGAGGAGCACTATTTTTTTTAATAGGTGTAGCTCCTATTCTTTCTCCTGCTATTGAATATTTGCCAAAAACTCCTCTGCCATTTTTTACCCAGCCCTCATTTTCTGCCATTCTTGTGTTAGGATCATTCCTTATGGGTATTGCCATGGTGTCTATATTAGTTCCAACACAAACTGTTTTACAGGAAAATACTCCTGAATCTAAAAGGGGAAAAGTATTTGCCTCCCTTGGGGTAGTTATGGCAGGACTTTCTCTAATTCCAGTGTTTTTAGCAGGTATTTTAGCTGACCAGTTTGGAGTAGCATCTATATTTGTGGGTTTGGGGGCAGTAATCATTTTAATTGGACTTTTTGGACTCTGGCCAAGCCTATTTTTTAGTAAGGATAATTTGCCATATAATGTCAGAGAATTTTTAGGGTTGGGGCACTGGAAAGAGAAGAATTAAGAATTATGAATTATGAATTATGGTTTTAAAGCAAATAAATTTGACTAACTTTCGGAATTACTCAGCTCTTACCCTAGACTTTGACAAACGTCAGACAGTTCTAATAGGTAATAATGCTGCAGGGAAATCAAATCTTTTAGAGTCAATTTATCTTTTATCTACCACCAAATCCTTAAGAGTGGAAAGAGATGAGGAGTTAATAAAAGATGGGGAGGAGTTTAGTAGGGTAGAGGGATTTATTGATGGAGAAACAGAGCTTTTAGTGGTGATTAATCACCCCACAGATGAGGTAATCTTTAGAAAGAAAGTTTTAATTAATGGAATAGGAAAGAAAGTTTATGATTTTATAGGCAATCTTCCTGCAGTTATCTTTTATCCTCAGGATATCAATATGATTACAGGTTCACCTGCATTACGAAGATGGCATTTAGATTTGAGCTTGGCTCAAATTGATCAGGAATACAAAAAGGCTTTAACTTTATACGGTGACTATCTTACATCCAGAAATAAAGTTTTAAAAAGAATAAGAGAAGGGCAGGGTAAGGTAGATGAGCTAGATTACTGGACAAATGGACTTGTGGAAAAAGGGAAAATAGTAAGCGGTAAACGTAAGGAATTTTTTGAATTCATAAACCAACTCAGTACGCCTTTAGGAGAATTTAAATTTGAATACTTTCAAAGTGAGGTTTCAGTAGAAAAGCTACAAGAAATTAATGGTAGGGAATTGGCATCAGCACAGACCTTAATTGGACCACATAGGGATGATTTTTCAATAATTTTAGAAGGAAGAAGTATGGCTACTCATGGTTCAAGGGGAGAACAAAGAACAGCCACTTTAGCTTTTAAGCTGGCTCAGCTTGAATATATGGCTATTAAATTGGGTAAGCGCCCAATATTGCTGCTGGATGATGTTTTCTCAGAACTAGATGCTTCTCACAGAGCGCATGTTGTGGATATTGTAGGAAAACAGCAGACAATTATAGCTACAGTAGAACTAGAAAATATTCCCCAGGAATTCCTAGATTTAGCCAGAATTCTAAAGGTGGAGAATGGAAAAATTATTCCTTAGGTTCATCAACAGCACTGCTTTCTTCCTTTGACCAATCAGATGCAAGCTTGGAAAGATGATATGTGATTAAAACTGCAAGAAGAGTTACCAATAATGCATAAATAAATTGGGAAAGTAAACCTGATCCGGGAAGTGAGGGTTCAATAAAATCTTTAACAACTTTTTGGATAGTTTCATTCCAAGCTAAGGCAGCAGCCAGACCAAAAGCTGAAGTAGATAGGGTAATAAGCTGACTTAAAAATTCTCTATGAAAGGGTTTGGATTTCTTGGCCATATTTTATAATATTGACATGATAACCCATTATATGTAAACTATGCAAAGGTTATGTGTAGAAGATATGGTTTTAAAGCTGATTTAATATTTAGTTGATCCCGCTATGGCGGGATTTTTTTTGAATTATGGATAACTTTAAAGGTAGAGATGTTATAGAAATAGGAGACTTTAGCAAAGATGAATTACTTTTTGTTTTAAAAATGGCCAGGAAGTTTGATCCCACCTTTACTAAATCTGATAGGTCAAATTACACTATAGCTCAGGGAAAAATAGCAGCCACACTTTTTTTTGAACCTTCAACCAGAACTCAGCAATCATTCTCATCAGCCGCCCAAAAAATAGGTATGGGTTTAATTGGTTTTAATGATCCTGAACTAACTTCTATTTATAAAGGTGAAAGTTTTGCAGACACCATCAGGATAATGATGGCTTATGCAGACGTCATGATTATCAGGCATCCTGAGGCTGGGTCAGCCAGGAAAGCTGCAGAGATTGCTGATATACCGGTAATTAATGCCGGGGATGGTCCAAATTCTCATCCCACACAAACTCTTTTAGATCTATATACTATCTTAAAAGTTTTTGGAAAGTTAGACAATTTAAAAATAGCTTTTGTAGGAGATCCTCTTCATTACCGAGTCTTTCATGGACAGTTCTCTGCACTTTCAAAATTTTCAGGTAATAAATTTTATGGTATTTCCCCAAAGGGACTTGAAATGCCTCAAGAATTCAGGAATGAAGATTATGAAGATGTAGTAATTGATATGAAAGATTTAGACAAAACACTAGAGAAGATTCAGCCTGACATAGTATCAGTTGGCAGGATTCCAAAAGAATATATAAAAGGAGATGCTACAAAATATGATTTTGAGTTAAATTTAGAAACCGTAAAAAAGCTGCCTAAAAGTTCAATAATTATGCACCCTTTACCAAGAGTGAATGAGCTTGATCCTAAAATAGATACTGATCCCAGGGCTGTTTATTTTGCTCAGGCAAGGAATGGTTTATATATCAGAGAAGCATTGCTGGCTTTAGTGCTGGGAAGACTTTAAGAGAAAGGATATATTGTGCAAGGTAAGTTGATTCTGTCCGATGGGACAGTTTTTTTAGGGGAAAGTTTTGGAGCAGAGGAATCTAGCTCAGGGGAAGTAGTTTTTAATACTGGAATGGTGGGGTATCCTGAGGGTCTCACTGATCCTTCGTATTTTGGTCAGATTTTAGTTTTAACTTATCCTTTGCAGGGAAATTATGGAGTTCCATCTAAGGAATTTTGGGAATCTAAAAAAATACAGGTCAAAGGTTTGATTGTTCAAAATTATATTAACAATCCATCTCACTTTGAATCTCAAAAGACTTTATCATCCTGGCTCAAGGCTGAAGGTATACCGGCTATACAGGGGATTGATACCAGAGCTTTAACTTCTAAGCTAAGAGAACATGGAGTAATGCTTGGAAAAATCGTCATTCGTCATTCGTCATTCGCAAAGTCAACGAACAACGAAGAACGAAAAGCGGATTTTGATCCAAATTTAGGAAATGTTTTACCTTTTGTAAGTTGTGATGGAGTTGAAGTTTATGGTGACGGCAGAAAGAATATCTTACTGATTGATTGCGGAGCAAAGATGAATATTATAAGAAGTTTAGTAAGAAGGGGAGCAAAAGTCACCAGAGTGCCTTGGGATTTTGATGTTATGGATCCTGACTTCCGCCAGGACCACGGGTTTGATGGAGTATTTATCTCAAATGGTCCAGGAGATCCAAAACAGGCAAGAGCTACAATTGCCAATGTTGAAAAGATTCTAGAAAAAGGTATTCCAACTTTTGGAATATGTTTAGGCTCTCAGATTTTGGCTTTAGCTGCAGGGGGAAATACTTACAAGCTTAAGTTTGGACACAGAGGACAAAATCAACCGGTGCAGGATATAAAAACAAAAAGAGCCATCATAACTTCCCAAAATCATGGCTTTGCTGTTGATATGAAATCTATGGGCCAGGATTGGGAAGAGTGGTTTGTTAATTTAAACGATGGGACAAATGAAGGAATAAAACATAAAACCAAACCTTTTATGGCAGTTCAGTTTCACCCTGAGGCCAACCCAGGGCCATTTGATGGAGGAGTACTTTTTGATGAATATTTGAAATTATGAAAAAGATTCTTGTTTTGGGATCAGGAGCATTAAAGATTGGGGAAGCAGGAGAGTTTGATTACTCTGGTTCCCAAGCCTTAAAAGCCTTAAAAGAAGAAGGAATTGAGACTGTTTTAATAAATCCTAATATAGCCACTATTCAGACCTCAAAAGATTTGGCTTCTAAAATTTATTTTCTTCCTGTCACCCCATATTTTGTAGAAAAAGTAATCCAAAAAGAAAAAATTGACGGAATCTTTCTATCATTTGGAGGTCAAACAGCCTTAAACTGCGGACTGGCTTTAGAAAAATCAGGAATCTTTAAAAAATATGGAGTTAAAGTTTTAGGAACACCTGTAAAGAGTATTCAAATTACAGAAGACAGAGAAATTTTTGCTAAAGAGCTTGCCTCAGTTGACGTCAAAGTACCAAAGGGTGGTTTTGCAAAAACTGTAGAGCAGGCATTAAAAATTGGTGAAAAATTAGGATACCCACTTTTAATAAGATCTGGTTTTTCTCTAGGAGGCTTGGGGTCAGGAGTTTGTGAGAATAAAGAAGAACTTACAAAAATGGCAGGAAATGCGCTAAAGCATACTTCACAAATAGCAGTTGAAGAATACTTAAGGCATTGGAAAGAGATTGAGTATGAAATTGTCAGAGACAAAATGGGTAATAAAATCACTGTTTGTAATATGGAAAATTTTGATCCCTTGGGAATTCATACAGGGGAATCAATTGTGGTTGCCCCATCTCAAACTTTAAATAATTTTCAATACCACATGTTAAGAAGACTCTCTCTAAAAGTGATTGAGCATTTAGGGATTGTAGGGGAGTGTAATATCCAATTTGCCCTTGATCCTAAAACTAATGATTATAGAGTGATTGAGGTTAATGCCAGGCTTTCTAGGTCATCAGCGCTGGCTTCTAAGGCCACAGGATATCCTTTAGCTTATATTGCTGCCAAAATTGGGCTAGGGTATAACCTTCCTGAGCTTAAAAATTCTGTAACACATTCTACCTCTGCATTTTTTGAGCCAGCCTTAGATTATTTGGTGGTTAAAATTCCAAGATGGGATTTACAAAAATTTGTTGGAGCTAAAGAGTCTATTGGATCTGAGATGAAAAGTGTGGGTGAAGTAATGGCAATTGGAAGGTCTTTTCCGGAAGCTCTGCAGAAGGCCGTCCGCATGCTTGATACTGGTCAGGATGGACTTTTAGGTAATCATATTGATGATACAAAACTTCTACCAACTGCAGAAAGATTATTTGCTATAGCTCAAAGCTTTAATAAAGGTGAAAATGTAGAAAATATTTATAAGCAAACAGGTATTGATCCTTGGTTTTTACATCAGTTAAAACAAATTGTTAATTTTGAAAAAGGAATGAAGAGCTTAAAAGAAATTCCAAAGGCTAAAAAACTTGGTTTTTCAGATAAGGTGATTGCTAAAACTTTGGGAAAAAGTGAGGATGAGATTAGAAAATTCAGAAAAAGTCATGGAATAGTGCCTAAAGTTAAGCATATTGATACTTTGGCTGCTGAATATCCTGCCAAAACTAATTATTTATATCTTACATATCATGGGGAAGAATCGGAAGTTCGTGATTCGTTATTCGTTAATTCGTCAACTAAAAACGAAGTACGAAAAGCGATTGTTTTAGGTTCAGGTCCATATAGAATTGGATCTTCTGTTGAATTTGATTGGTGTTCTGTAACAGCGGCTCAAGCCTTAAGGAAAAAAGGGCTTGAGACTATTATCATCAATTGCAATCCTGAAACTGTTTCAACTGATTATGATATAGCCGATAAGCTCTATTTTGAAGAATTAACCTTTGAAAGAGTGTCTGATATCTATGATCTTGAAGGTGGAAGTTTAGTCTTGAGCTTTGGGGGACAGGTTCCAAATAATTTGGCTATGCAGGCATTTAAGGCAGGATACAAAATTTTGGGAACCTCACCTGAGAGTATTGATAGAGCAGAAGATAGAAATAAATTCTCAAACATCTTAGATAAGCTAAAAATTGAGCAGCCTAAGTGGCAGAGCGTAAAAGCCATAGATGAGGCTTTAAAATTTGCAAAATTAATTGGCTATCCGGTTTTAGTCAGACCATCTTATGTTCTATCCGGTTCTGCTATGAATGTGGCATACTCTCAAGGAGAACTTAAAAAATATCTGGAGCAGGCTGCAGCAGTATCCTCTGAGCATCCTGTTGTTTTGTCAAAATTTGTTGAAGGAGCAAAGGAAATTGAGATTGATGGAGTTGGAAGCAGGGGTGAGCTTTTGATATATGCAATTTCAGAGCATGTTGAAAATGCCGGAGTGCACAGTGGAGATGCCACCATTGTTTTGCCTCCCCAAAGATTATTTTTGGAAACTGTCAGAAAAATTAAAACAGCCACCAAAAGAATTGTTAAGGAGTTGAATATCACTGGTCCTTTTAATATTCAATTCTTAGCAAAGAACAATCAGATTATGGTGATTGAGCTTAATTTGCGGGCCTCAAGGTCATTTCCATTTGTTTCAAAGGTTACTGGCTATAATTTTGTAGAGATGGCCACAAGAGTAATGTTAGGCGAGGAAATTACTGGAGATTTTAAAACAATAGATTTGGATTATGTTGCAGTTAAGGCTCCTCAGTTTTCTTTTAATAGAATTAAGGGTGCTGATCCGCGCCTCAGGGTTGAAATGTCCTCAACTGGTGAGGTTGCTTGTTTCGGTGATGATCTGCATGAAGCCTATTTAAAATCTTTAATGTCAACCGGTTTTAAGATGCCGAAAAAATCGGTATTTCTTTCGATTGGGGGTCAAAAGAACAAACTTGATATGCTGCTTACAGCCAAAAAGCTTATTAATTTGGGACTTAAAATTTATGCCACAGAAAATACCCATAAATTCTTAAAAGAATCAGGAATAAAAAATCAAAGAGTCTACAAAATTTCAGAGGAAAAACATCCATCTTTGCTGGATTTATTAAGAGACGGTGAGATTGATTTGGCTATAAATATATCAGAAGGCTCTGCAACAGAAAAAGGGGAGACAGATGGATTTATTATAAGAAGAAATTGTATAGATTTAGGAATACCGCTTATTACTAATTTACAATCTGCAGAACTGCTAATTTCAGCCTTAACTTCCAAAAAAATGGATGATCTTCAAATCAAATCCTGGGATGAGTATGTTGCGGGAAATGTGCGATAAAAGTGATATAATTAATCCATGTTTGTACCCAAGTTTTCGATTACAAATAAAGTACTGAAAAATATTGGAATAGTAGAAGCTTGCAGAGAGGTTATTATCAATGCTCCGTTAGTTCCAGCTTGGGAAATTAAATTTAGAAAAGAGGCTATGGAAAGAACTGTTCATCATGGCACTCATTTGGAAGGAAATCAGCTGTCTGAGGAAGAAGTAAAAGAGGTTTTAGAAGGTGGGGAAGTTATAGCCAGGGATCGCGATATTCAAGAAATTATAAATTATAGGAATGTTTTAAAGTTTATTGATCAAATTCAATCTCAAGTTGGTCCTTCTGAATATAATTTCACTCTGGAGACTATTTTAGAAATTCACAGACTAACCACAGAAAAAATACTTCCTGAGGGATCTGCAGGACAATTTAGAGCCAGACAGGTTGTTGTTAAAAATAGTAAAACCGGGCAAATTTCCTATACACCTCCTCCTGCAATTGAGGTGTCTTATTTAATTGAGGATTTAGTGGATTGGATCAATAGTGATGATGGCAAAGAAGTACACCCAATAATAAAAGCTGGGATAATTCACTATGAAATTGCCAGAATTCATCCCTTTACTGATGGTAATGGAAGAGTAGCCAGGTCAACTGCCACATTAATTTTATTTTTAGATAAATATGATATTAGAAAATTCTTCTCTTTTGAGGAATATTTTGATGAAAACCCAATGGATTATTATTTAACTTTGCAGGCGGTTTCAAATCAACTGGTTTTGGATACACACGAGCGTGATCTAACTCCCTGGCTTGAATATTTCTGTGAGGGAGTGGCTATTGAACTAAACAGAGTAAAAGAAAAAGTTCAAAGAATATCTGTGGATGCAAAAGTTAAAGATAAACTTGGGGGACAAGTGATGTTAAATGAAAGACAGATGACTATCATGGAGTTTCTACACAGGCATAAAAGTATGCAGAATAAAGATTTTAGAAAAATGTTTCCTGATTTTTCTGATGATACTGTTTTAAGAGAATTAAAATTCTTAAAAACAAAGGGCTTGGTTAAAAAAATAGGCGGTACTAAAAAGGCCACCTACATATTAAAATAGCGACAATGACAGAACAATCAACAGTACCAGAACCAGATAAACAAAAGCCTTTGAGGATATTAGCTGTTGAGGATGAGATAGGAGTTGCAGCCTTAATGGAAGCTGTATATTCAAAAGCCCATCAAATAGAGGTTGTTACCAGTGCTGATCAGGCACTTGAAAAATTAAGGCAAAATCGTTATGACATGTTAATTACTGATAAAGGATTAGAAGGACCTAAAGATGGGTTTGAATTGGTGGATGAAATGAATGCAGAAGGATTGGGTGATGGAATTTTTGTTGTTATGGTAAGCGGTAGTGCAGAGGAGATAGCAAAAATATATCCAGGAGATCAGCTAGAGGGAAAAGGAATACACAAACTACTGGGTAAAGATAAGACTTTAAAAGATGATCTTAGGAATTTAGTGATAGAGGAAAAAGTTTGGAGAGAAAAACAGGGTAAACAGCTATGAATTTTAGTAATCTTTCTAAATATTTTGAGAAACTTGAGGCAACTTCCTCTAGGCTGGCTTTAATTGATATTCTTTGTGAGCTTTTTGAAGAAGTAAAACCAGAAGATATTGGAAAAATTTCTTATTTAATTCAGGGTAGAGTGGCTCCTTTTTATGAGGCCACAGAAATTGGAATGAGTGATAAATTAGTGGCTGCATCTATATCCAGGGCATATGGAGTGGATAAAGATCATGTACTGAAAGAATATGGAAAATTAGGGGATTTAGGGTTGGTGGCAGAAAAGATTTCAAAAGAATCTCATGGATCCCGTGTCAAGCACGGGATGACAACCAATGATGTTTTTGAAACTTTAAGGGATATAGCAAAAATGACAGGGGAAGGTACTGTTGAGAAAAAAATTTCTACTCTGGCTTCTCTTTTGGAAAAAGTTGATGGAGTAGGGGCAAAACATTTAGTAAGAATTCCTTTGGGAGTTTCAAGGTTAGGCATTGGAGATCCTACAATCCTAGATGCTTTTGCCAAATTAAAATTAGGAGACAAAAGTAAGAGAAAACTTCTGGAAGGTGCCTATAATAGAACTTCTGATTTAGGATTAATTGGGGAAACTCTTTGGAAAGGCGGACTAAAATCTGTTGAAAAATTAAAAGTTACAGTTGGCAGACCTATTAGATCACAGCTTGCAGAAAGACTGCCAAACCCGGAAAAAGTAATTGAAAAAATGGGAGAGGTTAATGTCCAAAGAAAATTAGATGGGTTTAGGGTACAAATTCACAAAGATGGAGAAAATATAAGGCTTTTTAGTAGGAATTTAGAAGAAACTACTCTTATGTTTCCTGAGATTGTGGAGGGAGCAAAAAAACAAATTAAAGCTAAAACAGCCATTTTGGATACTGAGGCAATTGGTTTTAACCCAGTTTCTGAGGAATTTTTGCCTTTTCAGGAAACAACTCAAAGAAGAAGAAAATATGGCATAGATGAGATGAGCAAGAAAATTCCTCTCAAAGCTTTTGCTTTTGATATTTTATACAAGGATGGAAAATCTTTAATAGATCTTTCTCAAACAGAAAGACTAAATGTTTTGGAAAAAACTGTTGAAGATGGGGAAACTATCTTTGTGGAAAAAGGGGAATTAATTGATGATCCCAAAAAACTGCAGGAGATGCTGGATGAATCTATAGCTGAGGGTTTGGAAGGACTAGTGGTTAAGCGTCCTGATAGCAAATATGAGGCTGGGGCTAGGAATTTTAACTGGGTAAAATTAAAAAGACACAGTAATGGGGAACTTAAAGATACAATTGATGTGGTAATTTTAGGCTATATTTTTGGTAGGGGGAAAAGAGCAGATTTTGGGGCAGGAGCATTACTAGTAGGGGTTTATGATAAGCAGAAGGATGAATTTGTAACCGTTTCAAAGATTGGTACAGGTTTAACTGATGAGGAATTTAGAGAAATTCACAAAAGAGCAGATAAGATAAAAGTTGATCACAAACCAGCCAGGGTTAATTCAAAACTGGTCCCTTCTGTTTGGATCAAGCCTGAAATAGTAATAGAAGTTTTAGCAGATGAAATTACTGTCAGCCCAAACCATACTGCAGGATATGCTTTAAGATTTCCCAGACTTGTTAAATTTAGAGATGCAGATAAAAAAGCTGAAGATGCCACCACTTTAAAAGAGCTGATAGAAATGTATAATCAACAATATGGCCTACGTAGCTGATTTACATATTCACTCCAGATTCTCCAGAGCCTGTTCCCAACAATTAAATATTCCTAATTTAGTGGAGTGGAGTAAGTATAAAGGTATAAATTTAATGGGAACTGGGGATTTTTTACATCCTCTTTGGCTTTCTGAACTTAAAAATGCTTTAACAGAGGATGGAACTGGTTTTTTGACATATTCAAAAGATCCAGCTGTAAAATTCCTTTTAACAGTCGAGGTTGCCTCTATATATTCCCAAGGAGGGAAGGGAAGAAGAATCCATAATTTAATTTTCCTGCCTGATTTTGCCTCAGTAGAAAAATTTCAGAAAGCTTTACTTTCAAGACATGCCACTTTGGCTTCTGATGGAAGACCTATTGTAGGGATTCCTTCCAAAGAGCTTTTAGGAATGGCTTTGGATGCATCTGAAAAAGCTATTTTTATTCCAGCTCACGCTTGGACTCCCTGGTTTGGGATTTTTGGCTCGCAGTCAGGCTATGACTCTTTGGAAGAATGCTTTGAGGATTTGACTGAGTATATTTATGGGATAGAAACAGGTCTTTCTTCTGATCCAGCCATGAATTGGAGGGTAAAAGAGCTTGATAACAGATCTATTCTTTCTTTTTCTGATGCACATTCTCTGCCTAATTTAGGCAGGGAGGCCACTATTTTTGGAGGGGAGTTTACTTATGATGGATTATGGAAAGATATTAAGAAGATTGCTTCGTCTGCGGCTCGCAATGACGGAGTGGTGGGCACAATAGAATTTTATCCTGAGGAAGGGAAATACCACTATACTGGGCATAGAAATTGTAATGTTAAATATGCTCCGGAAGATACCAAAGCAAAGGGGAAAATATGTCCTGTTTGCAAAAGAGGATTAACTGTTGGGGTGATGGAGAGAGTAGAAAGCCTCGCTTCGCGAGGAAGTGACAAATTACAAATCTCAAATGATAATGGAATGATAAAAAGTGGAACCTATCCAGATAGGGCAGGTTATAAAATGTTAGTACCTCTTTTAACAATATTAGCAGAGGCGATTGGTACTTCTAAAACGAGCCAAAAGGTATTAATTGAATACAAAAAGTTAACAGGGGTTTTAGGGAGTGAAATAAAGATTTTAACTAAAGTAGCCTTAGAAGATATAGCTAAAGTGTCAGGATCAAGGATAGCTGAAGGGATTTCTAAAATGCGAAAAGGAGATTTAGTGATAGATCCAGGCTATGATGGAGTTTATGGAGTGGTAAAAATTTGGAGAGAAGGGGAAGAAGAAGTTCAGGAAGAAAAATCAGTTCCTCAGCTTGAATTATTTTAATAGTCACTCGACATCTTCATGCTCGTCAATCAAACTCGCATCCGCCAGATGGCGGACCGGCTCGTCTGCTACGGACTCGCCTTGCTCAAACAGAGATTGACTGTGCGTGGAGCCGTCTCGTTCCCTTATTACCAATTTCTTCTTAAGAAATGATACAATTCTAAACTATGAGTGATATATTCTTGAATGTGGCTAAAAAAGCAGCACTTGAGGCTGGAAAAGTTATTTCAAAGTATTCTGGAGGAAAACTAGATAGAAAAATTAAAAAAAATGATTCTAGTGATTTTGCCACTAAAGCTGATTTAGAAGCTGAGAAGGTAATAATTAAAACTATTAAAGATAATTTTCCTGATCATAATATTGTGGCAGAAGAAGGAACAAATATTGATAAAAAATCAGAATATACCTGGGCAGTTGATCCATTAGATGGAACCCTATCTTTTGCTGTTGGTGTTCCTAGTTTTACTGTTTCAATTGGACTTTTAAAAAATAATGAACCTATTGTAGGAGTAATATATCATATAGCTGATAATGATTTATACTATGCTCAAAAAGATAAAGGAGCTTTTCTTAATAATATGCTTACCAGTAAAAAGATTGCAGTTAAGAAAAAAGATGATTTAGAAAGTGCTATTGTTTCAATGGATTTTGGGCACAAAAGAAGTAGATTACAAAAATTTAACGAGTATGGTTTACCGTTTATTCCCAAAGTTGGATATATCTATAGTTTAGGATCAGGGGCTTTGGCTCTGGCTTATACAGCAAAGGGTGTTTTTGAAGCACATTTTCAAATTGGAGGGCTTTGGGATATTTTAGCTGGAACACTTATCATAAGGGAAGCAGGAGGTAGGGTGACAGATTTTAAAGGCCAAGAACTTGATTTCTCAAAAGAAAGATTCAGTATTATAGCTTCAAATGGACTTATACATGATCAAATTTTGGAGGTATTAAGATGAAATTGATAGTTGGTTTAGGAAATCCTGGAGAAAAATATCATGGCATCAGGCATAATTTTGGATTTGTGGTTTTGGATAAATTTGTAGCAAGTAGTAAGTATCAAGTAGTATGGGAAGAATCAAAAAAATTTAAATCACAAATAGCTAGACTTTCAAAAGATATTTTATGTGTAAAGCCACAGACATATATGAACAATTCTGGCTTAGCAGTGAAATTGCTTACTACATACTACAAAATACCATCTACTGATTTAATTGTTGTTTATGATGAGCTTGATTTGCCTTTAGGCAAAATAAAAGTAAGAAAAGGCGGGGCTGCGGCAGGCCATCATGGAGTTGAATCTATAATAGAAGCTTTAGGAACAGATAAATTTATTAGAGTCAGACTGGGGATTGGTAATTTAAAAACTCAAAGCAGTGAGCATAAAGGAGCCTCTGTGTCTGCTGAAAAGTTTGTTTTAGAGCCTTTTGTTCATGCAGAGAGTGGTACAGTAAAACATGTTATTAAACAGGCTTTAAAAGCCTTAGATGAGCTTTTGGAAAAAGGGTTGGAGTATGCTCAAAATCAGTTTAACTAGTTGTAAAGTATTGACAGATTAGGCTTTTCTAATTAGACTACTTCCAATGGATCAGCCTAAACAATTTATCACAACCCCAATAGCTGTTTTAGTAGGAGCAATTGTAATTTCCATTGCTATTTTAATTCATGGGGGTGTAATAAAAGTTGGAGGATTGTCCAAAACCCAGCAGCCAGCTCCTCAAGTAGGCCAACCTGTTGCAGAAGAACCTACAGGTCCAGTTAAGGTTTCAGTAGATGACGATCCTTTATTAGGAAATAAAGATGCTCCTATTACTTTAATTGAATTTTCAGACTATGAATGTCCATTCTGCAAAAGACATTTTGATCAAACTTTACCCCAGATTAAAAAAGATTATATAGATACAGGTAAAGTTAAGCTTATTTTTAGGGATTTTCCACTTAGTTTTCATGACCCAATGGCCACCTATGAAGCCCAGGCTGCAAATTGTGCCAGGGAACAAGGCGGAGACACTGCTTACTTTAAAATTCATGATGAGATGTTTAAGAAAACTACCTCAAATGGCAATGGTTTGACCAAGGATCAAATCAAACAGCTGGCCACAGATTTAGGTTTGAATGGGACAAATATCTTAAGCTGTGCTGATTCAGACAAATATAAAGATGAAGTTACCAAAGATATTACTGATGGTTCTGCAGTAGGGGTATCAGGCACTCCAGCATTCTTTATAGGAAAATCAAACTCAACAGGGGTAATTGAAGGAACAATTGTGGTAGGTGCACAACCATATTCTGTTTTCCAATCTGCATTTGATAAACTTCAGTAATGAAAGAAAAAATTCCGGTTATAGTAATCTCAGCAGTTTTGATTATAGCTATCTTAGCCTGGCTTTTTGTAGAATCATCAAAGCCTTTACCAGGTACAAAGATTGAGGATTTAGGCAGAGAACACATAAATGATATTTCAAAGATTGAATATAATTCTAATCCTCCAACCTCTGGCACACATTTTCCAGTTTGGGCAAAAAAGGGAGTATATGACAGAGTAATATCTGACGGTCACTTAGTTCATTCGCTTGAACATGGCTATGTTGTCATTTCTTATAATTGTGATAAACAAGTAACAAGCAACAAGTCACTAGTAACAAGTGCATATGCTCATTTAGGGGAACCAGTTGAGATTCATGATGTGGCAACAGGTTCAGCAAAACCACTTATGATAATGAAAACAACCGATGACTCTCAAATGAGTGGGTTTACTCCTCAAAATCCTCCTCCAAAAGAGATAGAACTGTCAGCTAATTTTCAATCTGATGCCTGTAAAAAATTAGTTTCCTCTCTTTCCTCATTTTTAAATAAATATGAAAGGATTATTGTAGTTCCCAGACCAAGTTTAGATACCAGAATTGCCATTACTGCCTGGGCAAAAATTGATAAATTTAATCTTTCAACAAGCTCAGAGCTTTCTGTGAATGAAATAGAAAGAATTAGTAAGTTTATCGAGGCCTATCATAATCAGGGTCCTGAAAGAACTATAGAATAGTTACTGTATAATAAACAGGATGGACATTTTATCCTACATTATAATATTTACCTTAATAGGAAGCGTTATTTCCCTAACAGGAGGAGTCTTACTTCTTTTAAAAGAGAAATTTGCTCTGAAGATATCTCATTATTTAACAGCATTTGCTGCTGGAGCTTTACTGGCTACAGCTTTTTTTGATCTTTTACCTGAAGCTTTTGAGTTTATGGAAGAAAGTGGGGGAGATATAAATATCCCTCTTTGGTCTTTAGTTGGGATATTAAGCTTTTTCCTCTTAGAAAGATTCATTCATCATCATCACAATCATGGTAATGCTGAGGAGAAAAAAGCCATCATACCTTTGGTCATAATAGGAGATACAATGCATAACTTTACTGATGGTGTGGCAATTGCAGCTACATTTTTAATAAGTGTGCCTTTGGGAATTGTGACTGCTTTGGCTGTGGCTGCTCACGAAATCCCACAGGAAATTGGCGACTTTGGATTAATGCTAAACAGAGGAATGGCTAGAAAAAAAGTGCTTCTTATTAATCTTTATAGTTCTCTGGCGGCCATGGCCGGAGCCCTTTTAACCTACATCTATAAAGATTATATAGAAGGATTACTGCCTTTAGTTTTGAGCTTAACAGCAGGATTTTTTATCTATATAGCTTTAGCTAATTTAATTCCTGAAATACACAATAGGGAAGATCAAAAAGTAGCTTTTTGGGAAACAGTAATGCTTTTTATAGGAGTTTTTGTTGTTTATTTTGCTATCTCCACTTTAGAGGGCTCACACTAGTATAATTACTCTTTATGGATAACCAAACAATATTAGCTTGTGATGATAATGGCAAATTTTTGGAATATATTCCCAGGATGGAGGGGCATTTGGGTCATGGAAAAAGGCATATTGGGATTACAATTGTACTTCTTAATAAGAAGGGTCAGATGTTGCTTCAAAGAAGAAAACATTTAGTATTTGATAATATTTGGTGTTTTACTGCTGACACCCACCCTCTTCATTTAGGAGAGAGGGATGAAACAAATGAGGAAGCTTGTGTGCGTTGTTTAGATCGTGAATATGCCATTAAGAAGAAGATCAACTTTAATAACTATGGAAAATTTAACTATTTTGGTATTTATAAACAGTATTGTGAGAATGAAAATTGTTTTCTGATGGTAGGGGAATATAACGGAAAATTTATTTTAAATCCAGAAGCGGGATATGAATATAAGTGGGTATCCAAAGAGGATTTCCTAAAAGATTTTGAAGAGAATCCTAAAAAATATGCTCCATGGGTACCAGAAGGAGTAGAGCTTTTAAAGAAGTTTGACTTTTTTTGTGATTGTTGCTAGGATTAATGTTCTCCATGGAATTTGAGAGAAACAGTAAAAAAATTACAAATACTCAGGAATCCCAGCTTACAAACCCCTTAGCGTCTGTACCACGAAGAAGACCCGGCCGCAGTAGATGGCGATACGTACACAAACCTCTTAAAACAAGTGGCTCTGAGTAAGCCTAGCACCTTCTCCCGGAGTATTAATAATAATCTCTTTGACAAAATCTAATTTTTTCAGTTTATTTTTAAGTTTTCTTATATTTTTTTGTTCACAAATTAAATGAATATCCTGGCCTGTGTTGATGGTAAAGTAGACTGATAATCTCTCATTCCTCCAATGGCCAACTAACTTCATTATTTTTAGTGTTCCTGGAGTCCAATAAATTAAAGCTGGTCTTTGGGTAAGCATAATGGTGTGTAGTTCCAAAGCTTCTGCCTCTAAAAGTTCTCCAAACTCTTTAAAATTCTTTTCCTTGATTAATTTTTTGACTAATATATTTTTTTTCCTCATGTGAGATTGTCTTGTTTTCATAAATGGGGAAGAGGAGACTGATTTTTGACCCTCAGAGCTTGAGATTTCCTTTTTACCCTCAGAAACAATGGCTACTACATCTGCTATAGCCCAATGATTGGCAGGGAAAATAGTTTTAGCATAAGAAGATTCAGAAGTATTTCCATCAAGCCATTCTACAAATCCAGAAGGAATAGACCTGCAGGCAGACCCAGAGCCTTGTCTGGCAAGAATACTAAGCTCTTTTTCTGATAATTTTAGTCCTACAGCAGAAGCTGCTGCCAATGTCAAAGCTGCAAATCCTGAAGCTGAGGAAGATAAACCTGTACCTGAAGGAAAACTATTCGTGGAAACGACCCTACTTTTGTATTCAATACCAGCTAACCTTCTTACTCTATCAAGATGTTTTACTACTCTTTCTGCTTCATCTGCCTCTAGCTCGTCGTCATTAATTGTGATTTGATCTTTTTTAAACTCCGGAGAAAATTCCACAGTGGTTGTGGTCAGTAAATCTGAAAGACACATAGATATTGAACCATTTTCAGGCAGCCTCAATTTTTCATTCTTTTTACCCCAGTACTTAGTAAAAGCTATATTTGTAGGTGCTATTGCAGTTGCTTTCATAATTCTATTCTTACTCCTTCTACATTTGATTTTATATTAATAGCTTTGCCCCCAGCCTTTTCTATAGCTTTTTTAACAGCTGAAACTTTATTTGGGGGAGCAAAGGCTATCATACAATCTCCAACTCCAGCTCCTGAAAGTTTGGCTCCATAGGCTCCGGCATCTCTGGCTGCATTGATCATGGAATCCAGCTTTGCTGAGCTTACCCCAAGTGAAGATAAATAGCCTTGATTAAAATTCATTAGCTCTCCAGCTGTTTGCCAATCTTCTTTTGATAAAGCTTTTTGAGCTTGGGGAAGAAGTTGGCCTATGCCAGTAAAGATAGTATCTATTACTTTAGGATATCTTTTTATCTTTAGAGCCACTTGATTAAGTAATGGAGCAGTAGCAGCTTTAAAACCAGTGTAGCCAATTATTAACGGAAGGGATTTAAGATTTAAGGGTTTGATTGTTTTACCTCCAGTTACAAAATAGATTGTGCCGCCAAAGATGACTGCTGCCATATCAACCCCTGAACCTCTACCTTGAATATCTAGAAGTGTTTTATATGCAATATCAAAAATAGCTTTATCTGAAAGAAAGCTTCGCTTATTAGATAGCTTTTTACCTGTTAGCTCTGAAAGAGCTTTGATTATACAAACTACAGATGCAGAGGATGAACCAAACCCTAAAAGGGAATTTAATTTGGATTTACTAGTGACTTTGACCCCACTATTAATAGGATATTTTTTGATGAAGTTTAATAATGCTGTCTCCACATGCTTTGCTCCCTTAGGAATATCACCCAAACCTAGCTTATTCATAGGTTTTATGTAGTCTTTGATATTAATATCAGGGGCATTGAATTCAAAAATGGGTTCTTTAATTAACTCAACTGTTAATTTGAGTCTTTGATTTACTGATGTCACAATACAGGGTCGACCGTAAACCACAGCATGTTCGCCGTATAATTCTAATTTTCCCGGTGCTGACACAGTTATCTTTTTCATAAATTCATATTTTCAAGCTTTGCTTATATTATTTTTCTATTCTAACTCCTTCAACTCCTAATTTAACTGAAAAGTAAGGCAGATTATAGACTTTAGCTATATTAATCACAACCTTTTTGCTTTTATGAAAGCAAAGAATTATTCCGGAATCGGCAATTACTCCACCTGCCCCTGATATTTTAGCTGTACCGCCTAGGCTTTCAATTTTTCTTATTATTTTTTTGGCTTTTTTGCCTACCACTCCAATTGATTCTAAATTTTTCTCACCTTTTCTTATAATTCTGATGAATTCTTTTTGATTTACTTTTTTAAGAACAGGAATAAGCTCTTTTACTAATTTTTCCTGCTCTTCTAAAACTTTATCAACTAATTTGGGATTTTTATCATAGAGATTTTTTACAAGGGCTACCATATCTTTGGTTGATTCACTAGGTTTTCCTGTATTTATTAAAACAAAACTCCTGGATAGTTTAGATGGAATAGAAAATGAAAGGGGATGGATCAGTTTTAAATCAGGGCTTTCTTTTCTAAACCAAATTAAGCCCCCAAAAACTACTGATGAGTTATCGCTTCCTGAGGGATTGCCATGGAAAACCTTTTCAGCTTCAAATGTAAGCCTATTTATTAAATTTACATCCCATTTAACTCTTAAATAACTTAAAAGTGCCCCAATATATGCAGCTGAAAGAGAAGCAGATGATCCTAAACCACAACCCATAGGGATTTTAGAAGATAAATTCAGGCTATATAGAGGGATTTTTTTGAGTTTTAGTTCTTTTTTGATAATTTTCTCAATAATCTTCTGGAGGAAAACAAAATCTTTTTGTATAGTTCTTCCCTGCGAGATAGTAACGGTAGCCCTAAGATCAATTGCTGTTAAAATTGTGGGTTTTCCATACACATTAGCATGCTCACCTAAGAGGTTAATTTTTGCTGGGGCAGAAACAGTAATGTTTCGTCCGCTTTTCATTTAAATTGGTTTTACCTTTATTCCATACTCAATTACATCTTCAGATTTTGCCTTACCAATTTTTCTAATAACTACCTCTACTTTTTGGTTTGGTTTTAGCTGTTTTTCATCTGCATCCACAATCTGTACAGGCATTCTTTCTCCATCAAGGATAACAATTCCTACAAAGTAGGGGGTTTGATGTTCAAATCCTACTGGGGCTACCAGAATCTTAGTCCAAACCAAAAGTTTCCCTTGTTTTCCAAGGTAAGAATGCAGTTTTTTATGTTCTCTCCAAATTTCTGCAGGTTTTGTCATGATTGTATTATGTGAACCACTACTGTGGCACCACTTCCTCCTACATTGTGAGCTAAACCGCAATTAATTCCTTCCGCCTGTCTTTTACCAGCTCTGCCTCTTATTTGATCAGCAATCTCAATAATTTGTTTCAACCCTGTTGCAGCCACTGGGTGTCCACAAGCTTTTAAGCCTCCTGAGGTATTGACAGGCATTTTACCTCCCAGTCTGGTAATGCCTTTTTTAATAAAATCTCCACCCTCACCTTTTTTACAAAAGCCTAAATCTTCCATAGCCAAAATTTCTGCAATTGTAAAACAATCATGAACTTCTGCAATATCAATATCTTTGATCTCTACCCCTGCTTGTTTTAAAGCCTTCACTGAAGCTTCTTTGGTAGCTCTAAGTTCTAATAAAGAATCTCTGGCTGCTAAATCAACAGTGTCTGAGGCTACTGCAGAACCTGTAATATAGACATTATTTGTGGATCCAGAGGTTAAGTCGGAGGACAATATGACTGCTGCAGCACCATCTGTAATAGGGGAGGCATCAAAAAGAGTAAAAGGAGAACAGATTTCCGGTGAATTTAGGGCTTTTTCCTCTGTAATTTCAAAAGGAAATTGAGCTTTTTCATTCATAGAGGCATGATAGTGATTCTTAACAGAAACAGCAGCTAAATGCTTTTTGGTGGTGCCGTATTTTGCCATATGAGCTTTGGCCATCAAGGCATATAATCCCGGAAAAGTTAAACCTGCTTTTCTCTCCATATCTGATCCTGCACCCATTAAAGCAGAAGTGATCTCAGAAATTCCTACATCTGTCATTTTTTCAACCCCAACTACTAATACATTTTTGTATGTTCCAGCCATTAAAGATTGGCAGGCAAGATGTACAGCCAATCCTCCTGAGGCACAAGCTGCTTCAACCCTGAATGATGCACATTTAAGTCCCAGAGCGGAGGTAATCAGAGCACCTAAATGATCCTGATTAGCTATTTTTCCATAAATCATATTGGCTACAAAAACAGCATCTATCTGGTTTATCGATAATCGTGAATCGTTTATCGCTTCAAGAGCAGCATCAGTGGCCAAGTCTAATAAAGATTTGCTCCATAATTCTCCAAATTTTGTTATGCCTGTACCTAAAATTTGTATTCTCATAGTCTATATTTGGTTAAAATATTTTTAGCAATCAGTGAGTAATCAATGTATTCTTTATTTTTAATTTGACTTGCTACAGTATCCTTAACTGATTTTTTGTAGGTAGTTATTTCTTTTGTGACCTCAAATACAAAAGCATCTGACCCTGCCCCTGATCCATAAGAGCAGACAAAAATCTTATCTCCAGGCTTAGCTATATCTAAAGTGGCTGCCAGGCCAACCATTGAAGATCCGGAGTAGGGGTTGCCAATATATTCAACTACAAAGCCTGGGGCTATTTGTTCTTTGGTAAACCCTAATTTTTTAGCTGCTTCTTTTGGGAATTTGGCATTTGGCATATGAAAGATGGCATATTTAAAATCGTTTGGTGCCATCTTAACTTTTTTAAGCATTGCGGTAGAGGCTCCGTAAACGTGCGCAAAATATGCAGGAGAACCTGTAAATCTGCCTGCGTGAGATGGGAATTTTTCAGTGTCTTTTCTCCAAAAATCAGGGGTATCAGAAGAAAAGGAGGTAAAATCTAATAAATTGGCAATAATATTTTTCTTTCCTAAGATATAGGCTGCCGAGGCTGAACCTGCAGTATATTCCAAAACATCAGAAGGCTTAGATTGAGCCACATCAGAACCTATTGCCAATACATATTTGGTTTTTCCAGAAGAAACCAATCCAGAAAGAAGTTGTATTCCAGCAGTTCCTGCTTTGCAGGCAAACTCTAAATCAGCTGCCAGATAATCTGTACCCATACCTAATATACCTGCTACCACAGTACTGGATGGTTTTACAGCATAAGGGTGAGATTCAGAACCAATGGTTATGCCTCCAATTTTCAAAGGATCAATATTTCCATTGCTTAAAGCTCTATAGCTGGCCTCAATTGATAAAGTTATGGCATCTTCATCAACAGAAGCTACAGCTTTTTCAAAAACTCCTAAAGATTTTTCTACCTCTGTTGGGTCTTTACCCCAGGCAAGGGCAATTTGGGAGGGTTTTATTCTATGTTTAGGTATGTATGTTCCGTATGAGACTATTCCGATCATAATGTTAAGGTAACTTCTCGACCCGCTTCGCTCGCTCGAAGAATAATTCTTGTTCGACCGAAGTGGAGAACATCCTATTTTCCTTTCCTAGCTAACTTTACATGAGCTTTAGCTAGTGTACCTTGGGCTTGGCTGGCTATAAGGGAAATTTCCAAAGCAAGTATAGCAGATCCAATAATCTCAGCGAATTTTTTAGTTTGTCCTGGCCCATTAATGCCCATAATTTTTAGAGCCTCAGATTGGGTAGGCAGGTGAGTTCCACCGCCTACTGTGCCTACTACTAAGGCTGGTAAGTAAATTGAAAAATATAGATCACCATTTTTTAAGACTTCTGAGGTGGTGATACCTAAGCTGCCTTCCACTGTGTGAGCTAAATCCTGACCAGTGGCTGCAAAAATAGCAGCTATGCCATTAGCGAAATGTGCATTAAATCCTAAAGAACCACTTATTGCAGAGCCTATTTGAATTTTTCTGTAAACTACTTCTGCCATTTTTTCAGGAGTTGTTTTTAAAACCTCTTTTACAACTTCTTTTTTTAAAACAGCCTCTGCCCAAACTTTCCTGCCTCTGCCTAATATAAAATTTAAATAGGCTGGTTTTTTATCTAAATCATAATTTCCAGCAACTGAGACTAATTCTGCCTTAGTTTTTTGTTCAATAAGCTTGACAGCCCCCTCAGTGGCTATAGTTACCATATTCATTCCCATGGCATCAGAGGTATCATAATAAAATCTTAAAAATAAATTTCTGCCAACTAAAGAAGATTCAACTTTTAAAAGTTTTAAATGGCTGGAGGTTTTTTGGGCTGTTTGGGAGATTAGGGGAAGATGGGAGTTAATCCAATCAATAGTTTTTTGTCCATGATCAAGGCCGTTTACTTTAAAAACAGGCCCTCTTGTTTGCCCAACCAGTTCTGAGTAAACTTTAGCTCCGCCGGATTCATTGATAGCCTTACAGCCCCTGCTGGCAGATGCTACCAAGGCTCCCTCAGTAGTGGCTAGAGGAAGATAAGCAGTTATTAGTTTTTGGTTATTGGTTTTTAGAGTAAGGGGACCGGCAATACCCAAGGGGATCTGAGCTGCTCCGATTAGATTTTCTATATTGCGATTCTTAACCTGCTTTTCTGTAAAGGGAAAACTACCTATATTATTAAGAGTAGTATTTAATTCTTTTTCTAAAAATTGGCGGCGTTCTGAGGCAGTTGTAAAATCGCGTAAGCTGGATTTGGTTTTCATCGAAGCCAATTCTAACAGAAAATAGCAAAATATGGTAAGGACCTGCTTCGCACTTCAGTATGTGATATTATACTTCGTGCTCGCAGAACCTTGCCTTTTTGCCTGCGGCAAAAACGTAAATTATGGTCTTCGAAAAATATCTTGAGGAAAATGCTACTTTAATAAATGAGGAATTGGATTTAATCCTTTCTGAGTTTTTAAATGAGACTAAAAAGACCAATATTAAGCTTTTGCCTTTTGCCTTAGGTCTTTTAAATTCTACTCGGGGAGGCAAAAGAATAAGAGGAGTTTTACTAAAGCTTGGGTTTGAGATTGCTTCAGGTTCTCCGAACCTTCGCAATGACGTATTAAGGGTGGCCTCAGCTCTGGAGATTTTACATACAGCTTTCCTAATCCATGATGACATTATGGATAAAAGCGAGGAGAGGCGCGGTCAACCCAGTCTTTATAAATTATTAGGAATACCACAAGCTATAAATGTTGGGGATATTGGACTATATTTACCTATAAAATTAATTTCTGAGGCTAACTTTTTAGGGGAAGTAAAAATTAAAGCTATAAACTTTCTTTCAGAAATGGTTATCAATACAGGATTTGGACAAATATTGGATGTGGAGGAGGACAAAAGCGAAATTGAATTCATCCGTTTATACAAAACAGCTAAATATACTGTTGCGGGTCCCTTACAGATGGGGGCAATATTGGCAGGAATGGATCCCACTTCGCCAGAGTTTCGCGGGATAAAAGAATTTGGGGAGAAATTAGGAATTGCTTTTCAAATACAGGATGATATCTTAGATAAAGAGATAGCAGATATTGAGACTGCAAAAAAAGAGGCATTAAAGTATACTGCTGAGGCCAAAGAGATGATAGATGATATCACTGGTAATGCCAGATTTAAAATAATTTTAAAAGAAATGACAGAATATATGATGGGAAGGAACAAATAAATTAACCTAATTGACCTAATTTCTAAGTGCTCTAAGAGAGTTTAGAAATTAGAAATTAGAAATTAGAAATTTATGACTAAGTTAGAAGATAGCATACCTAGCCACATTGCCATGATAATGGATGGCAACAGAAGGTGGGCCAGAAAAAGAGGAATGCCTGATATTAAAGGGCATGAGGCAGGTTCTAAGGCTTTGGAAAAAATTGTTGAGGCAGCAGAAAAGCTGGGGGTAAAGACTGTAACTGTGTATGCTCTCTCTACAGAGAATGTGCAGGAAAGAGCTAAAAGAGAAGTGATAGGACTTTTTAGCTTACTTAGAAAAGGCTACCACACCAGACTTAAAAAAATGATGGAAAAGGGGGTTAAAGTAACCATCCTTGGGGAGGTGCATGGTCTTCCTGATACAATTAAAAATCTTATTAACAGCCTTAGAAAAACTTATATTAAAAATGAATCTATAAAGCTTAATATTGCCTTAAATTATGGGGGTAAAAAAGAATTACTTCGGGCAGTCAAGGATATAGTTAAAAAAGGCATTGATGTTAAAAGAATCAATGAAGAAATAATTGAGAAGCATTTGTATACTCAAGGCCAGCCTGATCCTGATTTGGTGATAAGAACAGGGGGAAGGTCCAGGCTTTCCAATTTTCTGCTTTGGCAAACAGCCTACTCAGAATTTTATTTTACTAAAACTCTTTGGCCTGATTTTGGTGAAAAAGAATTAAAAAAGGCTTTAGTTTGGTATAAATCCCAAAAAAGAAATTTTGGGAAGTGACGTTTACGTCATCCCGATGAAAATCGGGATCTATTTTATGGTAAAATATAAATATGCCATTTATTTGGGATTATGATATAAAAGAGTTAAGAAAGACTGAATCAGGAAGGCTTTTAATCTTAGAAAGAATGATTAACTATGGTCCTGACAAAGGAGAAAAAATCAGCCTGTCTGATGTTAAGGAGAGTTGGAATAAAATTAAAGATAACTTGTTTGAAGAACCAAGAAAGTTAATGGAACTTTTAATATGGGGGAGATACCAATCCTCACCAAAGAACAAAAAACTGTTTTGGGTGAGATAGTCAAAATTAATTTTTTAAAAGATAATTTTTATTTTAAAGGTGGATTTTGGTTATTATCCTTATAAGAGACTAAAAAAGAGCAAGTCTATAGAGAATATAGAAGTAGACAGTTTGTTTGATATTGCAGTAAACAAACTGCAAACAATACATCAAAGAAGCCAGGTTAAAGATTTTGTTGATTTGTATTTCCTCTTAAAAGAATTTTCGCTTTGGGACTTAATGGAAGGAGCAAGGGTAAAGTTTAAGATAGAGATTGATCTATACACAATTGCTGCTGATTGCCTGAAAGTTAAAACTTTTGATTATTTGCCCAAAATGTTAATACCTCTTAAGCTATCAGATTTACAGGAATTTTATAAAGATCTGGCTAAAAAATTAGGCAAGGAAATAACTAAGTAATTGCTGTCGATTTGACAGGCAGGAGCTTTTTTATATAAAGTTAGATTATGAGAGTTCCCTCTTTGAAGGTGTTTGTAACCTTAATCATTATTGTTTCAGTAGCCGTAGTTTCAGGCTCATTTCTTTATACTAAATTTAATCAGCCTCAAAAGCCTCAAGATAAGGTTCAAAACCAGACACTTTTACCTAGTTCTCCTCCGGTGGTTTGCAAAAGGTTTACCAATTTGGATGAGGCCTTAAAAAATATAGAAATAGCTTGTGTTTTAGACCTTTCTAAGCAAAACTTAACATATCTGCCGGGGAGCATTTTAAAGCTAAAAAACCTGACTGATTTATCTCTCAAGAATAACAAACTATCAATGTTCCCAACAGTCATTTTCAATATGCAGAGCTTACAGCATCTAGATATCTCCGATAATCAATTAATAGATTTGCCTCCACAGTTATTTTTGTTCAAAAATTTAAAGAGTCTTGACCTAGCAGGCAATAATTTATCAGAAGATAATAAAAAGACGGTAATTAAGTTTTTCCCATTTGCTAAACTTTAAACTTTAGTTGCAGGCTCCATTACTGCACTTGGCTATTTTAAGCTTCCAGGCAACATTATCCAGGTATGAAATGACGGGAAACCCATCCGTACCAATAGCCATGAAATAAGGAGAGGAGCTAAAAACACCCACCTTACCGCCATCAACGAAACTAATGGTATTGCCAGAAGAACAATTAGTATTGCCGCATTTTAGTACTTTAAGGGATTGAGAAGGTAAATCAAAATAGGCAATGACCGGAAAGCCGGTTGATGGGAGGATAGCCATAGATGTTCCATTGAAGCTGCCGGATGAGTCAACAACAGTGATAGTTTTAGCAGAGCAGCTGGCATTGGTGCATTTGGCTACTTTCAAAACCGTCCCGCCATTTTCAACATAAGCTATGATAGGGAAGGTATCTGTGCTAATGGCAACGGAGTTGAATATAAGGCTGAAGTTTGCAGATGTATCAATAGTATTGATAGTACTGGAAGAGCAATTCGCATCAGCGCAGACAGCTAATTTATTTTGACCTAATACGTTAGCCGAATAGGCAATGACCGGATTACCGTTAGAGCCTTTAATAAGGCCGTTGCCAGCGCCGCCACTACCATTGCCAGAGGCTACAGTATTGATAGTTCTGGAAGAACAGTCATTATTAGCACACTGGGCAAATTTAAGGTTTTGGTTTTGACCCGGTTGTTGGTAATAGCCAATCATAGGTAATCCGCTGGAAGATTTAGTGATAGTGGGGTAATAGCCAGTAAAATCACCACTGCCTGAATCTACTATAGATACATTCCAGTTAGAGCAACTGGCATCTATGCAGTGTCCCACCTTTAGATAGTTATTCGGATACGGTGCTTCAGTATAGGCAATAACAGGATTGTTATCTGTACCTATGGCAATAGAATGATATATTGCTTCATTTGAAGGTGTTCTAACAATATTGCCTGCGGAACAGCTGGTATTACCGCATTTTAATATCTTTAACCGGTATCCAGTACTCGCGTAAACAACTACAGGGAATCCATCTGCACCAATAATAATAGAACTTTGCGATCCACCACTTGAAGCATCCCCATAGACAATAGAAGTAGAAGAAGGACAAGCCAGGGCTGCTGCGGCTCTACTAGAAATAGCTGAATCTCCACCGCTATTAGAGGCTACTACTGCATAAGTATAGCCATTGTTACAAGTAAGGGAAGTATTATTATAGGTAACAGTTGGGGCAGTGACTGTATCTATTTCCGGTGCAGTCGGGGTACAAACAGTACTGCCGCTGCACCTTAAAATTTTATAGGTAGTAGGAGGTCCGCCAGTGGTTGGAGCAGTCCAGGACAGGTTAATTTGGGTGGAAGATACAGAAGTGGCAGTTAATTGAGTGGGTGTATTAGGAGGAGATTGTGGAGCAGAAGGTGTTGCAGAGGACTCATTGCCTTTTGGCCCCTCGCCAATTGAATTAACAGCTGAAACTTTATAGTAATAGATTGTGTCA
>MFCV01000024.1:6185-8925 GCA_001777015.1 Candidatus Daviesbacteria bacterium RIFCSPHIGHO2_02_FULL_36_13 | reverse complement strand
GAGTAGTCTAATCTAGGTTATGCACCAGACTCGGTAAGAAAAGAGTAAGCTTTAACTTATAGTTATGCGGTGATTAACTCAGGGGAAAAATCATCATCAATTTCAACCTCTATAGTAGATGGTTGTAAGTTATCAGCAGCTCTTACTGAAGCAAATCTTGTAAAAATTAACCCGAGCAGTACCATAGTCATCATAAACACCAAAAATATCACCAATATCATGTTATCAAATTCTGTTTTCAAAGCTAAGGGTTTCATTATGCTCTTCCAAAAGCTCTTCCAATAAATAAAAGTAATAGTGATCCAAGAACAGCAACTGCAAAGGATGGGAAATTAAAGCCTGATATTCCTATTCCAAAGACCACATTGCCTAAGATTCCCCCAAGGATGGCTCCCAGTATGCCTAAAATGACAGCTCCAATTAATCCTCCTCTTTCTGGATAAGGATCAATAATGTTAGCAACAATTCCAGTGATCATTCCGAACAGTATCCAAGACAGTATTCCCATATGCACGTATGATACAGTTTGATTGTGATAGGTAATACAGAATGTAGTAAGAGAAGTGTAGGAAGCTTTACCTTATAGGGTGAGAGACAATTGCCCGGGCTAAGTGAATCAGACCTGTATACATATGATCCTCTGCAATAAAACTCTCTTCTGGGTGCGGTGGTCTTAGAACATTAGATGGAGGTTCGATTTGAGCTTTAAAATGAATTTCTCTGCCTGCTGCAGCAAGGGTATCACTTAAATTTACAGGATAAATTCCTGATTTAGCAGCAGAAACTAAATAAGCAGTTGCCAGCTCTGCATCCAGTTCATAACCAGGCTTTAAAGCTTGAATAGCTAAAGGTTTGCCTGAAGCTGCTAAACGAGCTGTTACCTCATCGCGTTTTTCCATAAGGGTAGCCCAGGTTGCAGATATTCGAGATCTTGCAAAATACTTTTTCCAGTACTTCTCTCCCCTGCTTAGAAACACTCCAAACAGTTGCTTCATGGTCAGGGGTAAAAGTTACCAATTGAGTATAATCTAAAAGGTAGCGTCTAATTCTCTCTGCTAAGGGATTAACATCCTTGTCGGGAGAATCAGCTTCTGGTTGTTCAAACCAAAAATCTAGAATTGGCCTTTCATAATAGCCTGATCTGATTAAAGCTTCCGATGCTGTCATGAGTGATTTATATCAAACCCTTATTTAAAAAACAATAGGTCTTTAAAATTTATCACTTTAGCTTGACACCTTAAAGGTGGGAAGGTAAAGTAAAGAACAATCTTATGAAGGTTTTGGCGGATATATTGGACCTGCAATCTGATATAAACCTTTATATATATCTATTGCCAGCTCCGAACCCGCTACAGAATATTCTTTTGTGAAAAATCCAATTGCCGCAGGATTACTTCTAAGATTCTTTGCCCAAAATTCCATAACAGATACTCCGGTTGGCTCATGCTCTAAAAGATTACGTACTTTATCAGCATAATTAAAATGAGCCACAATGCTCTCTGCTTGGGTAGGCAGTGATGTATCTATTTCAAATAACTCAAGCAAAGTCGGTACAACAGATGCAATTCCTTCTCCGAAAGTTCCTCTGGCATGTTCATCAGCTGTTCTTAAAAGGCCCGCTGTAGAACCAACTCCATATGTTAAATCAAAGTAAAATCTTAAATCTGAATCGTTACCCTCATATAAAGCGCTTGCAGCTTTTATTAAATAACCCTTTGCAAAACTTATCACAACGTCTGCACAAAGAGCCGGTCTTGAAATACTCCTATTAAGCTGTCTTTCACCGACTTTGCGGGCATCCCTCATTGAATCAAGAATTGTTTCCGAATTCTCGCTAAGAGCCGCAATATGAACTATTTTTAAAGGAGGAAGTACATCACTCATATACTGAGCTATCTCTTCATTGCCGGCTGGTCCAACTTTTTTTCTGTCAGGAATAAGGTCTTTAAATTCAAGTCCTTGCATAAGCTGTCAATTCTATCAGCTTTTAGCAGTTAAATCAAACTATAGGTTTTATTGTGCCCCTAGACCCCGATTTCTGGAACTCAATCTTTGAAAGCCTGCCCCAGACTTATAGTAAACTAATCGAGTTAGGCTTTACCTATTATAAACGAAGTTTGAAAGCATTGCTAAAAACGAGTTTTCAAGCTCTGCTTATAATGGAAAAGTCTCAATACTTGAAATTGGAGATGAAAAGGATAAGTGAACTCTTTTCAGGTATAATGACACACATGTTAGAACGGGGTGTAAATTGGCAATGGAATGCCCCTGAAGGGAAGTTTCAGAGTGAAGTATATGATTCAATTAACGGCGTAAGGATTCAGTGGGAGAAGTCCAGAAACGGTTCTATTGGTAGGACAGATATACTAAAAGGTGGTTTCAGGAGGGACAGGTTTAGTATGGGATCAAAATGGATTTCTTGTAGAGTGGCTGGTGAAGATGAAAATGGAGTACATAAAAGCTTGCACAGCTTTGGAGATAAAATAAGGTTAGGATTAGGTGATCCTCAAGGTAGAGTAGGTATATTTTCCGCAGATTATAATTCTCAGGGTGATTTTTTATTTTCCGAGGTAGGCAATTCCTCCAAAAAAAAGTTAGATGTAGATCCTAATGAATTTTATAGCAGGTCTATTGAAGAAAATTTTAAGGAATTAGCTGAACTGATAAAATACAGAGGTACAGTTGTAATGTCAACACGTTTTCTTAATGGTCTTGAAGATCCAACTATTGAAAAGGAGCT
>MFCV01000024.1:0-6148 GCA_001777015.1 Candidatus Daviesbacteria bacterium RIFCSPHIGHO2_02_FULL_36_13 | reverse complement strand
CTCTGATTGATGAAAGTGCCGTAGAGGAATCTCAACCTGGCAGCAGAAAAAATATACTCGCGCTTTTGGGACAAGATGTAATTAGACTTCTGCCACATAACTTCACAGATTTATCTGATTCTAGTAGATTTTCTCAAATAAGAAATGCCATTCATCTCTCACTGGCTGAGTATTTATCCAGTTATTACATTAGTCCGAAGATGTTAAATAGTTATTTTGTAAAGTTTGCACCGGTACCTGTTGATGGTCCAGCCAGATTTGCTGTTCATATTAACGTTTGGGGTAAAGATATTTTGTCAGGAGAAGTAGCTGAGGGGCAAATTTACCGATATGACGATCAGGATTATTCTATTAGGATAAGAGGAGGAAAAACTATTGTAGCTGTAGAACCTATCATCAAACCCCAGCTTAGAGTAGAAGTTGAGTTACCAGCGCATATTGAGGCACCAAGAATTGTGGATTATATGAATATTGAACAAAATGTAGGGTGGGAAGAAGCTTTAGATTTAGTAACTGTTAGTATAAGGTAACACTTTGCGCGCCTAGACGTCCTAGTTCTGAGTTAGGTTTTACCTACTTAATCTAAGCAGAGCTTTTTAGAGCAACACCTAGTAATAATGTATCAATCAATTCGTGTGCCATATCTATTCTTTGAGGTTGATCTGAAACTACCGACATTGACACTATGTGATTATCCTCTTTATAGGTAATTCCATCAACAAACTCGGGGTCTTGAGTTTTTAATCTATAAAGTAGAGGATAATATATATTGCTATATGGTCGCATTTCGGGAGTGTTGGGAATATCAAAATTCATAAGTCTATCAAAGCAACCCACGCTTACTCGGCTTCCTAAGACATCTATATATACTCTATCCTGAGCCTGTCTTCTAACTGTGCGTTGCCCCACCATTTTAGGTTCAGTACTGTGCGAATAAAGACCATAATCAATTTCACGTCTTACTTCTTCCGATCCCCTGTAGATAGGTACTTGAACACTGTAGGTATAAGTATTTGAAAGGGTAATGGTTCTACTAACAATATACTCATTATCATTTCTGATAGATCTAATTGTACCTCTTGATTTCCAGGCTTTCCTTTTGTATTCTTCTAATATTTGTCTAGCTCTTAACAGATCCAGTAATTTTTCATCAAAATCTCTTTGCTTTCTTCTGCTAGATCTTTCATCTTCGGGCTTTTTATTAGGGACTTCTTTCCTTGCCCGTTGTCTAATTAAGTCATAATATCGTTCCATAATAGCTTATAGTTTACACCTTGAGGTGTTTTGTGTCAAAACAAAAAAATGCGCGCCCGGGAAGAGTCGAACTTCCAACCGCCTCGTCCGAAGCGAGGTGCTCTATCCATTAAGCTACGGGCGCATCCCCTTAATTCTATCATGTTGAGACACTTTATCTTGAATAATTAATTTGATTCTTTGCAGTTACACTTACCGCCCTCTGAGGAGCCATTTTTAAGCATATTACACTTACTACAAACTCCCTCTTCATTTTTTTCTGATTTGATTAAAGAAGGATTTAAAAGATCTTGGAAAAGACTTTCATTATTTAGTCTTATTTCAGCTGCGGAACTTTCGAAGTTAGGTCCTTTATGGAAATTGGCCTGGGAAACACTGGAAGCATTACAACATGCTGCATCAGGCCCAAAGTTAAACTGGACCCAAAATCTATTCATATCTATATTTTCTTCATTCCCTTCCAAAAACTCCATCACTTCCCAAAGCATAAGACTGGTGTTTCTATCAGTATCTTCGCTTTCAGCTAATCTTTTTATGCTGTAAGGCATACTATCTGGGTCATTTGTTTCCCACATATCATCTCCAGAAACATAGGTATCCCATCCAAAAAGAGTTTTTCCATTTCTTTCAAAAGCAGTTTTTAAAGGCTTATCATCGTTTAATCCATTCGCAGTATCTAAAAACCAATCTCTGGTTTCGGAATCCATTCTTCTTCTGTTTTGAATTCTTCTTTGAACGTCAGCTATATTTTCAGGCAGATGCTCATTCCAAACCTCAGTGGGGGTATTTATAAACCTGTCGTAAAATTCCTCAGGAGTAGCTCTAGTTTCAATAAACGCTACAAATTTATATCCGTACCTAGCAGTCTTAACAATATCTTGTCCACCAACCCCTAAAAGAAGTTTCTGAGCAGCCTCTTCCATTGAAGTTACTCTATCCCAGGTTAATCCCCCGGAGGCATTGGCAATTTTTCTTCTGCCTTCCCCTCCTCTAACTCCCGCAATCTGAAGGAATGAAAATTGATGGGCTTTTGCTTCCTCTTCAGTGATAAAACCTGTCTTAGGAAGTGATTTGGCGGCATTTATACCAGCCCAGCCTTCTTGAAAAATCCTATGTGCATCTGAATTCCTTGCAACAGCCAGTGGAGCTTCCTCACAACGCATAGGCATAAGAAGGTTTCCACCATATTCATCTTCTATTGTCCCTTTTTGTTCTATTGATAAACTCATATTTTTCCTTGCTCGAGGTTATAATTTTTTAGGCGGCCCGGCTTCTTTTTATTACGGTTGCGGCACAGTTAGGGATTTGCACCCTATTCGCTAAAAAACCTGTTCTCATAATATGTGGGATAAACCTTCAAGTCAATACACTATATATTGTATTCTTTTTATTAACAGCTTTTAATTTACTAGCTACTCTTTCAAAAAGTAAGGCCACTTCTAAAACACTTCTTACCTGTTCATTAAACTGAGTTAAGCTTATACCATCTAATTCATCATAAAGACTCTTATACATTAGGTAAGCTAAGTCATCGTCCCATTTTTCTTTTTGATAAGCTGATGCCAGAGCTCCCATGGAGCAACGTGGTTTCCCATGAACACTCATTCCGCTTTTTTGCCATCCGTATTTTCTAATATAACCTGCAGCCTTAAGAAAAATGTTAGCCGCTAAAATAACTCGTAAATTCATATTTTCCTCCATAGCCATTTTAGGAAAACTACTAATACATAAATTGCAAACAGTGGAATTATTGTTTGATAATTCCTTCTTTTTTCGTAATATTCTCTAAACATAATTATTCTTCTGTTAGAAGGTTTACTAAGAATTTTCTAAAAGCGGTGATATTGTGTGAGGAAACTTTTCTTACTCCAAACATCATTTGCCAAACCTCTTTTTCCACTCTTTTGCCTGCTCTTCCATGAATAACTCTGGTGTTGTCAAAAATTAAAAGCTGACCTGGCTTTAGCTGAATATGCTTCTCCAATTTTCCTAAGCTTATTCCTCTTTTTTGATAAAATTTATATTCGTTTTTCATGCTCTCATCAACCCCTAATCTTTCTTCATCCCTAAACCACTGTCCCATGGTTTTATTAAAATCATCTTTTAATTCCTCCGTATCTGCCACTGCATCTACTATTCTGGCAAAACAAGCCAGTCTTTTTGTATTAATTTTTTCCGGATTAAACCACCCATCTCCATATTTTTTTGCATATCTAATAATTCTTTTCTCAATAAGTTCTTTGCCTCCCCATTTTTTATTTTTAAAAAGTCCCTTAAGACTCATAACTCTGGTTCTTGCGGTGACAGGTTTTCTAATTTTATCTAGGTATAATCCTGTTATAAGATACATATCCTGAGGCTCTCTGGAGATGATTGGTTGACCCATATCCAAATGCAGAACTTGATATGAGCTTTCAACTACATCTTCGCAAACAGGAATCTCATCACATTTTAGTAATTTAATATTGGAAAGAAATCTACTCCAAAGAGGAAGTTTTTTTGTATCGATTGAGGAAATTAATTTTTGTGTAATTTCTTTTGCTTCATTAATATCTGAAACATTATTTATTATTGTGTAGCCGTGTTTATAAAATGTATTCATTCCTTTGATCCGAAGGAATCTTAAAAAAATGATCAGAGGTTCGGTCCGGCTATACGGTAGCGTCACTGCTTTTAATTGCAAAAATACTCTCCAATGATCAATATTTAGATTGTGTTAACTACACTAACATACTGTGATGAATTACTGTCAATACACTATATATAGTAGGTGTATAATACATATAACATGGCAGATGATCCAAAAGTAGATCCAATGAGTGCAGATGAAGAAAAGAGTGAGAAGGCAGAAGATATAGATGAAACCTTAGAAAATGTTGGACTTCCTAATGATGACAATGGTCCAAAAGAACTAAATTCAGAAAAAGTTATTTCTGAGGCTGATCAGCACCAGGATTAAAGTGATTATTGCCCCTGGATTTTATTTCCCTTTTTCTTATTAATCTTCTAATGGAAGATTGCGTCTGCCCCATTGTTGCAAACAGAAGCCAGCCTATTTCCTCATCTTCAAGCCTTAAATCCTCCTCATCTCTTAATCCTTTAACCTGAAGATCAAATTTTGCCACTTCAGACCTGGTTCTTCTATTTCTCATTTTATCCACTCTCCCCTCTTTTATTAATTTTTTCTCTTTCCACTGTATTTTGGAACGTGGGATCTCTAACTGCCTTGCAAGAGCCGTCCCTCCAATACCCTTAAGACGGTTAGCTTCTACTAAAGAAAGCAGTGGATCTTCCTCTTTCACTTTCCTACTATCAATTCTTCTTCTGGACTCTAAAGCCCAGCTTTGAGGTACACTTAAACTCCTAGCTATTTCTCCAATAGCTTCATGACTGGCAAGTTTACTTTCTACTGCCCTATCCAATCTTTCTATATAGTCTTCCGGAAGAATCTGATTCTGTCCAGCTGCTACAGGAGGAAGCGGATCAGTTTCTTTATGAGCTTTATATATTTGTTCTAATCTCTGTCTAGTTCCTTTTCCAGGCTCTACAAATCTCCTAAAATTTATAGCACCCACAGGGTGTTCCTGCTGAAATTGATTTATTCTGTTTAAAAATTCTGTTTCAATATAACCCCTCGGTGGCCTTCCCCTGCGTTCATGAGTTTCTACTGTCATAAGTATATTATAGGGTAGTTAGCCCTTATTTTCAATCTTGCATTCCCAACTAAATTCAAGTTAATATAAATAACCTATGGCTGAAGATAATGACGCAGTGCTTTTAGAAAAAATTGAGGAGATGATAAAAACTCACATTTCCCAAATAGATACCCTAACAGAAGATGTTAAAAAACATAAAGAAATGATGGATGATATTTTCAAAAATGATGAAGTTTTTCAGGAACATGACAAAGTAGCAAAGGAAGCAAATAGAATTAAATCTAAAACAAAGTCTGAGATTATGAAAAGGCCTAATGTGGCTGATTTAGCTATTAAACTAAAAGCCTTAAAATCAGAAAAAATGGAATTATCAGAAGGTCTGTCTGATTATTTAAGGGAATATCAAAGACTTTCAGGCAGTAATGAGATTGAGGGAGAAGATGGAGAGGTCAGAGAAATAATATATGTGGCCAAGCTGGTGAAAAAATCAGCCTTCAGACCGTAATTTGACAAACTAATCTCTATCTTCTATTGTGAAATTGGAGTGTTAAAAATAAGGCTTTATGTACGTTGAGTATATAGGTAAAGCAAACGTCAGAGAACTCAGTTCTTACGGAAGAAATCAATTTAACTCAGAATCAGGAACCCTTAAACTGGATCCAAGGTCTTCAACCCTTTTAATAAAAACAATCCAATTCGTTGAACCGCAAGTTACATCACGATTCACCGGACTTAAGGTTGAACTTCAATTTCTCCGTATAAATAATAGTGGAAATGTTTTAGATGTATATTCAGGCTGGAGAGATACTCACTCTGCTGAAGAGAGCCTGGATTATCTTCCTCCACTTTCTGGAAAAAAGATTGTAAAGCTTGCAAAAAAAATTATCAGAGAACATCAAATGAGGGAAAAAGCTCAAGAAGAAGCAAGAGTTGAAGAATGTAAGAGAGCGGAGATTTTAACCCACACCATTCCTTTTGTAGTTGTCACCACAGAAACAGCCCCCAGGGAATTAGTTGGAGTAAGATAAAATACCCACATTCGTGCTAAAATAAGTACCGACGGGCCGATGGCTCAGTGGTAAGCGAAGCTTGAAATTTGTGATCATTTTGGTCCCGTAGCTCAACGGTAGAGCAATGCCCTCTTAAGGCATTGGTTCTGAGTTCGAATCTCAGCGGGATCACTTAATAATATTTGTGTCTTTGCAATGTTTTAGCTTCAAAGTTTTGTTGAAACTCCT
>MFCV01000023.1:3409-9524 GCA_001777015.1 Candidatus Daviesbacteria bacterium RIFCSPHIGHO2_02_FULL_36_13 | reverse complement strand
GTTTCAAATTGGTATGCTGTGGTGAATGAAGCAGATTCATCAGGATTTATAGATATGGAGTTTATACTTACCTCAACCATTCCACCAAGAGCCTCAGTCTGATTAAAACTCCAAACAACTCTTCTTATAAATTCTTGATTACTAAAATCATCATTTTCAGGAGGAGTAACTAATGGTTCAATCACTCCATCTCCAATATGAAGAAGGCCTCTCATTTTCCAAATTTCTGGGCTAGGCATAAAAATATTCTATCAGATTAGAGCCCATCAAATCTATCTGTTCTAATTGAGGTCTCATCAATTCCCATACTAAGCAAAATATTTTCAAAATCATCAACCATTTTTGGAGGACCAGCCAGGTAGAAGATAGGGTCTTGGCCTGAAGGGCCGGTGTGTTGGGTATAGGGTTTAGGGTATAGCTGCTGCAACTTCTCTTCAGTTAACCTTCCGTCTTTACTGGTATTAATATAATGAATTTTTAATTTGGGGTATTGTTTAACCCATTCATCTAATTCTTTTTTAAATATAAAATCATCATCTGAGTTTGAATAAATTAAAGTAATTGGTAAGCTAAATTTTTGGTCAACTGCATATTTAATCATAGATCTGTGAGGGGCAATACCAATTCCACCGCTCAAAAAAACAATAGGTGATGAGTCATCTATCACTACTGTACCTGCAGGATGTGAGGAAGAAACTAAGTCCCCTTTCTTTAAACCCTGCAGTTTTTTATTAAAAGAGCTGGATGTTAGCTTAATTGTCAGCATTATAAATCTTTCAGTGGGGGAGGATGAGATAGAGAATATTCTGCCCGCTTCGCGAGGCGAGCCAATATCTAGAAATTGACCTGGATAAAAGCTAAAATTTTCTGGTTTTTCCAGTATTAAACTGAAACAATCTTTAGATTCAGTTTTAGTATCCTTAACAGTCAGTTGCATCTCGGATGTATACTATCATAAAGAAGAAAACATGAGATAATACTTCTATGGAAACTGCCACAGCAAATCCTATAAAAACATCAATTCATGAAGTAGATAAGCCCACTCATGTGAGTGAGTTGAATAATAAGGCAAAAGAACAGATAGAACAGATTCTTAAGGATAAAGGAGTATCAGCTAACCCTAATACGGGTTTAACTCCTGTTAATGAACAGCCAGTTTTATCTGAGGGGGTAGTCAAAGCTGCCGGGGCAACAAATGTAGGACATGAGAAATTTAGTATTGGTGAGGATGCAGAAATTATACAAAAAGATGTTGGACGCAACCTTGGGGGATTTTTTAAAAAGTATCTTACAGGAGGACATACAGAAAAGTTAACAGATGCCAGGGGTTGGATTGGCAATAGAATACACAATATAAAGACTAGAATAAGAAGTCAAAAAGGAAATCAGGCAGTTAAGATGGATGAAGTGGAGTAATTTATATGGAAGTAACAACAGGACCAGTTATACAATCAGGTGGTTTTGATATTTTAGGTTTAATAATGACTATGGTTGCCTTTGCAGCTGTAGGATTAATACTGACTGGTGTTTTTTTGTATTTTAAAAAGTATTTGGTTGGATGGATAAAATTTAAAGATAGAGAAAAAAATTCTTTGCAGTTTGTGCTTTTGCAAATAAAAGTTCCCAGAGGAAATGAAGTTAAAATTGATGCTGCAGAACAGCTTTTTGCCACCTTTGCCTCCCTTCATAAATCAGGAGGAATGTTTTCTTCCTTTCACCCCCAGCCACACTTATCTTTTGAGATAGTAGCTGTTCATGAGTCAATCAAATTTTTTGTATCAGTTCATAAGTCACACCAAGATCTTTTAGAAAAACAAATTCATGGAGCCTATCCTGATGCAGAAATTAAAGAGGTGCCTGAATATAATATTTTTACAGAAACTTCAAAAACAGCTTATGTTCAACTAAAATTTAAAAATGCTGATTATTTTCCAATCAAGTCTTATAGAGACTTGCCAACAGATCCTCTTTCAGCTATAACCTCCGGCTTGGCAAAGATGCAGCCAGGGGAGGGGGCGGCAATTCAGATGATAATTTCTCCTGCTGATTCTAAGTGGAAAGATAAGGGAAAAGCTTTTGTTAAAAAAGAAAAAGATCCTGGAGACGAGAAAAATCCAAAGTCGCCTCCTGATGCCAAACAGCTGGAAGCGGTTGAAGGAAAAATTTCTAAAAGCGGTTTTGAAACAATTATTAGGGTGGTGGTTTCTTCTACTTCATCTGATAGCGCCAAAGCCCATTTAACTAATATTAAAGCTGCTTTTGAACAGTTCTCAGGTCCCTATAATGGTTTTTCCGGAGCAAAAATAGTTTCAGAAAAAGGATTTTTAACTGATTTTATTTATAGATATTTGCCTAAATATTCAGGAGGTTCTGTTTTAACTGCTGATGAACTTTCATCAATTTTCCATTTTCCAAACAAATCTATAGAAACTCCATATATATCATGGCTTTCATCTAAAAGAGCTCCTGCTCCGGAAAAAATTCCAACCTCAGGTCTATACCTTGGCAGGTCAGTCTTTAGAGGGGTTGTAAGGCCTGTATATCTATCTGAAGATGACAGAAGAAGGCATATGTATGTTATTGGAAGAACAGGTACAGGTAAAACAGAATTCTTAAAATCAATGATGCTGCAGGATATTATTGCCGGCAAAGGTATTTGTTTTATTGATCCTCACGGTGATGCAGCAGAAGAGCTTTTGGAATTAATCCCTGCAAGTAGGGCAGAGGATGTTATTTATTTTGATCCATCAGATGTCACCAGACCTTTTGGGTTAAACATGCTTGAAGCTTATTCTGAAGAACAAAAACACTTTGTGGTAGCTTCTATTATTGGACTGATGTATAAACTTTTTGATCCTAATAAAACAGGTATTATTGGCCCCAGGTTTGAACACGGTGTTAGAAATGCCATGCTTACTGCAATGAGTAAACCTGGAGCCACTTTTGTGGAAGTTATGAGGATTATGACAGATGCAGAATTTGTTAAGGAGCTTTTACCTTTAGTACAAGATCCTGTTGTCAGACGATATTGGACAGATCAAATTGCTCAAACTACAGATTTTCATAAATCAGAAGTGCTGGATTATACAGTTTCCAAGTTTGGCAGATTTGTTACCAATAAAATGATGAGAAATATTATTGGTCAGTCTCAATCAAGCTTTGATTTAAGAAAAGTTATGGATGAAGGGAAAATTTTAATCATGAATCTATCAAAGGGGCGGATAGGAGAGGAAAATTCAAACTTTTTAGGGTTAATTTTAGTTCCTAAAATTTTAAATGCTGCTATGAGTAGAACAAATGTTCCGGTAGACCAAAGAAAAGATTTCTATCTGTATGTTGATGAGTTTCAAAACTTTGCCACAGAAACTTTTGCAGATATTTTATCTGAGGCTAGAAAATATAGACTTAATCTAATTGTGGCCAACCAATTTATTGGACAAATTGGAGAAGATTTAAAGAATGCTGTTTTCGGAAATGTTGGTACTGTTATTGGATTTAGAGTTGGAGTAACTGATGCCAACTACCTCCAGCATGAATTTTCCCCCACATTTTCAGAACAAGACTTGGTCAATGTAGAATCACCTCATGCTTATATAAAAACCATTGTAGCAGGAGAACCTATGATTCCATTTTCCCTAGATACCACCAAAGATATGAATAAATGGAAAGCTATGCTAAACCCTCAGATTGGTCAGGCCATCAAAGAGTTATCAAGATTAAAATATGGAAGAGAGCTTGCTACAGTTGAAGCTGATATTAACGTAAGAGCCAAATTGTAGGTGGGCGCAGAATTGGACTTGAACCTATAACCAGTTGTTAAATTCTCAATCAAAATTTCTGTGGGCGCGCCTGGACTCGAACCAGGGACCAAGTGTGTATAAGACACTCGCTCTACCAACTGAGCTACACGCCCAAATTTTGACTGTAAGACAACCGCTATACCATTGAGCTATCTGTGCGTTTGAAAATTATACCAAATTGAATTAATGAATTGTGAAGTTTAGAGTTCTTCGAGTTTTACTTTTGATTCGCCGTTGTGATTCTGAATAAATTGGAGATATCTTTCAGTTGTTGAAAGTCTTTTGTGACCTGCTAATTTAGAAACCATTGTCATTGGAACTCCAGATGAAAGTTGGTGAGCCACCCAAGTATGACGCATATCATTAACCTTAGCTCCTTTTATGCCTGCAATTCTAAAATATCTATCAATGGCTGTTCTAATATTTCTTATTAATAAGGGTCTACCTGTTTTTGTTACAAAAAGGGAATGAGAAGGAGTTTTTGGCCTTACTTCCAAATATTTAGCAACTACTTCTACTGCAGGTTTATTTAAAGGCATTGTTCGCTCCCTGGTATCTTCAAAAGGTGGAACATGCAAAGTAGGGGAATCAGTTAAAATTAAATCTTCTACTCTAAGTTTAGCTAACTCTCCAATTCTGATTCCAGTTTGAAGTAAAAGTTCAATAACAGCAATCATTCTGACATCTGCTCTGGCTGCATCTCTTAGGGCTCTATATTCAAGTTTGGATAATATTCTAGGTGGTTTATTTTCAAATTTAGGATGTTCTAATCCTCCTGCAGGATCATTAGTAATAATATTCAAAGTTTTTAAGAATTTGAAAAAGGTTTTAGTGGAATTTGTTTTTCTGGAGATTGATTTAGGAGTATAATTTTCTTTGGCTAAGTTATCCATAAAGAGTTGTAAATCAGCTGTTTCAACTAAAGCTGGATCTTGTTTGTCTGCAGATTCCAAGTGGGCTACTAGTTGATCAATATCTTTTCCATAGGCTAAGATAGTAGCTGAAGCTCTGGATTTACCCTTAAGGTGATCTATAAATTGCTGATGTGCGTCTCTTAAAGAAACCATGACGTTTATTATAATGTTATAGGATATAAAAGTCAAGGGGGAGTTTATGATCAGGAAAAGTATTATTGGACTTATAATCTTAATAGTGATAATCATTGCCTCCAGTCTTGTAGGTCAAATTTCAGATTCTTTGAGGTCGCAAGATAGGTTATCAGAACAAGCTGAAACGGTTTCTAGGCTCGAGATGGAAAATAGAGAGCTTAAGAAAAAACTTATTGATATTCAGTCTCCTGAATTTATAGAAGAGCAGGCTAGAAATAAGCTTGGACTCTCAAAAGGGGGAGAAACAATAGTTATTATTCCTGATAGTAAGCTAAAATCGATACTTTATGCCAGTGAATCTGCAAAAGAAGTCAGACTGCCGAATTGGCAAGGCTGGTTTAAACTATTTTTTTAAGGGGAGACTTTGTTTAAGATTCTTCCAAGTAAGGATTGCTGTGTTTCTATAACTTGTCCATTTTCAGCTGAAACAGAAGCTTTTACACCACTTTTAAGAGGAATGAATCCTAATAGTTTATGTTCTTTAACTCCATTTATTTGATAGATAAGCACTCCACCCTCTTCTTTAAGAGTGACTAATTTACTGGTGCTGGCAAGCTCACCCTTAGAAGAAGCTGAAGTAACATAGCTCATAACTTTTGAGGCCAGAGTATTTTTTATAGCAGAGTCAGGCAAAACAGCTACTTCTTTTTCTCCAACAGAAGTTGATGCCTTTATAGTTCCTGATTTTTGATCCTGACTTAAAGAAAGGGTAGAGACTGCCCCGTCTCTGCCGCTGACAAAGCCTTTCTCGCTACCTTCTGCTACCAGCCTCACATTTTTAGAAGATGTTACTCCCTGAACATCACTTTTGCCGTCAAGATAAGACCTTGTGATTGGGATATTAGAAGAAATTAATATTCCTGCAACAAATACAATTGCTAATATTTTAACCATTAACTTGATCATAGAGGTAAAGGGGAGGGATTGTCAAATGCGAGTGTTGCGGGGGGGAGAATCGAACTCCCTACCTGGAGATTATGAGCCTCCTGTGCAGCCGTTACACTTCCCCGCGAGAGGTATTGTAAGCTAAAAGCCAGCTTGACGCAACCTCTTTTGTGGATTACTCTTAAAGTTAAGTCCTATGGTAAAAAAAGCTTTTAAAACAATAGTAGAAGCACCTGCAGTTGTATTAGGTGTAACTTTGGATGCTTCAAAAAGAATTGTCAGATTAGTTTATAGACAAAAAGACGTAAAGAATGCCAGAGA